>CAYRWE010000048.1:0-24845 GCA_964427655.1 uncultured Solibacteraceae bacterium
CGCGGTCGCGGATTTCGCCCACCATGATGACGTCCGGGTCCTGGCGCACGATGTGCCGCAGCCCCGAAGCGAAGGTCAGCCCGATCTGCGGATTCACGTGGATCTGGTTGATGCCATCCATCTGGTATTCCACGGGATCTTCGATGGTGATGATCTTCTTGTCCGGCAGATTGATGCGCTTGAGCGCCGAGTATAACGTCGTCGATTTCCCGCTGCCGGTCGGTCCGGTAACCAGGAAAATGCCGTGCGGCAGGCCCGTGAAATGCTCCATGCGCGCCAGCATGCGGTCGTCGAAGCCCAGGCGGCGAAGGTCGTAGAAATCGCCCGCCGAGCGGTCGAGCAGGCGCATGACCACGCTTTCCCCATAGAGCGTGGGCAGCGTCGAAACGCGCAGATCCACCTCGCGGCCCAGAATCTTGATCTTGATGCGCCCGTCCTGCGGCAGGCGGCGTTCGGCGATGTTCAGCTTGGCCATCAGCTTCAGGCGCGAGATGATGGCCGCTTTCAGCTCGCGCGGCGGGGCTTCCTGATTGAAGAGCACGCCATCCACGCGGTAGCGTACGCGGAACTCCTTCTCGAAAGGCTCGATATGGATATCGCTGGCGCGCTTCTCGATGGCCTCGGCGATCATGGCGTTAACCAGGCGGATGACCGGCGCCTCGCTGGCCATGTCGCGCAGGTGCTCGAGATCGGCGATGGCCTCTTCGTTGTCGCCCTCGCCCACGGACGTCTGGCGCTCAGCCTCGCCGTAGTGCTTCTCGAGGGCGTCCAGGATCTCAGCCTCGGAAGCCAGCGCGGTGCGGATATCGAATCCGGAAAACGAGCGCACCGCTGCGATGGTTTCGAAATCCAGCGGGTCGGCCATCGCCAGCGTCAGCGTGGAATCGGCCAGGGCCAGCGGGAAAACGCGGCTCTGGCGCAGAAAACGGTGCGAGAGACCCTCGATCTCGGGAGCCGCGGGCGGCGCCTGATCCACCGTGACGATGGGAATGTCGAGCTGGTCCGAAAGCGCCGACAGCATGTCGCGCTGCGCGATCAGACCCATATCCACCAGGATCTTGCCAAGCTTCTCGCCGCGCTCTTTTTGCAGTTCGAGGGCGCGCTCCAGCTCTTCCGCCTCGATCTTATGCCGCTCCATCAGAATCTCGCCCAACCGCATAGAGCGCGGGCCGGGCGGGGTGAAGCCGGGAGATGCCGCGGAATCGGGGATGGGAGGGATCACTTATTGGTCTTCCGTAGTCTGGATTTGGCCGGCCAAGGCGTCCTGCCGGGTGGCTCTCATGACGATCTGCGCGGGCAGGCCTTCGCGCTGTTCCCAGGATTGATAGGCCAGCCGCACGGCTACTACGATGTGGCCCTCCGGAGCGAGGCCGGTGAGCGTATTGGCGGAGACCATCATCATGTCGCGCATAGTCTTGCGCAATAAGGGCAGGTTGACCAGCTTGCGCCGGTGCACCTCGCCCACCTGCTGCGGCGCGATGCTGGTCTGGAACGGGTTGAGCGTGGGGGCGGCCACCAGGTCCACTTCCGCCGTGAAGATCGCGCCGTAATCGTCCAGGCGCAGCCCGCGGGTGAAACCGCGCAACTGCACACGATCCGGCATACCGGTGATCTGCAGGTTGTCGTCGAAGTTCTTTTCGAGCGCGCCCAGCCCGGAGCCGGGAGGGGGCGCCTTGATCACCGGGATCACCGGGGCATTGGCAGCCATCTTCATCTGGCCAAAGGCCGGCGCCAGGGCCAGCCACAAAACCAACCAACCGCGCTTCATCTCGCTTCTCCCTCCGACGGCCGGAGCGCGCTGAAATTCGCCGTCAGCACGCGCTCATTATGTTGATAATAATCGACTTCCTGGGCGGCGGCCAGGCGCAAAGCCTCTATCTGGCGGCGGTCGCGATCGGCGATCCGTTTCACCAGTTCCTCGGCCTTCCGGTTCTGGCGCGCCTCGCTCGAGGCCACCGCGGCCTGGATGCGCCGGTCGACCTCATCGGCGCCGATCCCGCCCGCCTCGCGAACCACGGTTACCGTTCGGGGGACCGGTGCGGGAGCCGGCCTGGTCAGAGCGGAAACCAGAATCGCGATAGAAAGCAGCGCGGCGGAGGCGAATCCCAGCCGCGGACCCGATCCCCAGAAGCCGCCCCAGGCGCGCCGCCACAGCGGCGGTTCGAAAACCGGATCGGAAACAAATGCGATGCGCCGCGGCATTTCCTCTTCACCGAGCGACATCAGGGCCGTTTGGGTCAGGCGCAGCCGGTCCAATTCCTCCCGGCAGGCCACACAATTTTGCACATGCTCTTCGACTTCGGCCCGCCGCGGACCGGCGAGTTCGTGGAGCAGGTAATCCATTAAATCGATTGGCGAGCAACTCATGACACACCTCGTGTCCGTATGGGAGCCAGTTCCGCTTTGAGCAGATCGAACGCGGAATACAGGCGGGACTTGACGGTGGACACCGGGCAGGAAAGGATTTCCGCCATCTCTTCGAACTTGAAGCCCTGGTAGATCTTGAGTACGACGGCTTCACGCTGCTCCGGGGAGAGCCGCTCGAGGGCCCCCGCCACGGCCAGGCTGAGTTCCATGGGAAAAACCGAGCTGCCGCCGAACACGATCCCAGTCTCCACGCTCTCCGGCTCCAGCTCGTCCACGTCCGTTTCGGGCCTGCGCTTGCGGAACATCGAGTAGGCCTCGTTGTGGGCGATGCGGTAGAGCCAAGGGGCAAAACGCCCCGGATCGTCGAGTTTGCGAAGGTTCTGGTAGGCTTTCAAAAACACGTCCTGGGTCAAATCCAGAGCGTCTTCACGGTTGCCGGTGATGCGGAGAAGATAATTGTAGACGCGCTTCTCCCACCGGGATACCAGGAGGTTGTACGCCTCCACGGCGCCCCGGGCAGCCTGCTGAATCAGGTCGGCATCTTCGACCGCCCGAAAGATCAAGACTCTGGCTCCTGGTTAGAAGACGCGCGCGTCGCCAAAAAAGTCGGGGCCGCGGGCGAGCGTCCTCGCGGACGCCCTACCTGGCCTCAACCATTCAGTCTAGCGGGATTCGCCGGCCGGGAATCAGTGAGATTTCCGGCCCGGCCCCGCACTACCCATAGAAATGCGGAGAGCGTGGGCGGCAGGGGTCGTGTTGTGCGCGTTCGCGGCGGCGCAATCCGAGCCGCCGGATTACCCTGTTACGGGTATCGTCAACGCGGCCAACTATCAGAGCGGCCCTTTTGCGCCCAACGACGTACTCAGTATCTTCGGCAACAATCTGGCGTGGTCCGCCCAGGCGCTGGTGGCCGGCGATATTCTCTCCGGGTCGCTGCCGCTGACTATGAACAACTGCCAGGTTTTTGTGGAGAATGCCCCCGCCCCGCTCTATTACGTCTCTCCCAGCCAGATCAACTTCATGCTCCCGAGCACCCTGACGCCGGGCGACATCACCGTGCGCGTGGTGCGGCAAGGCGTTTCAGGACCTCCAGTCACCATCACCCTAGCGAATGCCGCGCCGGAACTGTTCGAATCCGCAAACTATGCCATTGCCACTCACCTGGATTATTCCCTCATCACTACCGATAATCCCGCGCAGGGCGGCGAAACGGTCGTCTTGTACGGTGTAGGGTTCGGCCAAACCACGCCCAATGTCGGAGTGGGAGCCATTCCGCAGGCCGCGGCGCGGGTGATTTCGGGGATCGCGGTCCTGCTGAATGGCACGCCAGTGGATGGATCGAGCATTCTCTATGCCGGCGTGACGCCGGGATCGGCGGGCCTATACCAGGTCAACCTGGTACTGCCGGACTCGCCGGGGACGGATCCCGAGATCCGGCTGGCCATGGGATCACAGACCAGCCGGGCGGGCCTGTTGCTGGCGGTGCGCTGAGGGAGTACCAGCGGGCGCAACTTAACCTTATTAGGCCGCATTAGGCCGCGTTAGATATATAGACTAGAATCGGTTTAGGAGCCTTGCGGATGTTGCTTCGACTTTTCGTTCCAGTGGTTCTGGCGGCGGGTGTGGCGGCCGCGCAGCCGGCCGCCCCGGCGAACGCGGAATACACCGTGGCGCCGGGCACCAAAGTGCCGTTGAGCCTGATCAACAGCATCAGCACCAAGCACTCGGTGGAAGGCGACCGGGTGTACCTGGAGACCGCCTTCCCCATACTCGTGAGCGGCCGAATCGTGATCCCGGTGGGAAGCTACGTCGCCGGGACCGTGACCGAGATCAAGAAGCCCGGCCGGATCAAAGGCAAGGGCGAAATGTACGTGCGCTTCGATTCGCTCACCCTGCCCAACGGAGTGACGCGCGAATTCCGTTCGCGCATAGGCGGCATGGATGGCAACTCCAGCGGCTCCCTGGACCGCGCGGAAGGCCGTGTCGAGAGCGACGGCAACCGCGCCGGGGATGCCCGCACCATCGCCGAGACGGCCGGCGCGGGGGCTTCGGTGGGCGCCATTGCGGGCAGCACGTCGGCACATGCCGGAATGGGCCTGGGCATTGGCGCGGCTGCGGGCGCGGCGGCCGGATTGATCGCGGTGCTGGCCACCCGCGGCCCGGACGCGGTGCTGGCTAAGGGCACGACGGTCGAGATGGTGCTGGACCGCGCCCTGAATTTCAACCAGAGCGAAGTGGATTTCGGCAACTATCAACCGCCCCGCGCCTCGGGCGGAAGCGCGCCGGAAGCGCCCAAGGCGCAAACATCGCCCATATCCGGACGGCGCTGGCCTTATTAGGGACCACTCCGGTCTTCCTAGCGGATCCCCTATTTCGCGAATCTTTTGATGAAGTTCGTATCGAAGCGGCCGGCCTGAAAATCGGGGTCCGCCAGAATGCGCCGGTGCAGCGGAATAGACGTGTGGATGCCCTCCACGATGAACATCGACAGGGCCCGGTCCATGCGGCGGATGGCCTCTGCGCGATCGCCGCCGTAGGTGATCAGCTTGGCCACCAGGGAATCGTAAAAGGGCGGAATCACGCAATCCGTGTACGCCCAGGTGTCCACGCGCACGCCGATCCCGCCGGGTAAGTGGAAGCCCGTGATGCGGCCCGGCGAGGGGATGAACGTGTCCGGGTTCTCGGCGTTGATGCGGCATTCGATGGCGTGGCCGCGAATCGTGACCGGCTCGGTCAGAATATCCGACAGGCGCTCGCCCTGGGCGATGCGAATCTGCGTCTTAACGATATCGATGCCCGTAACGAACTCGCTGACGGGGTGCTCCACCTGCACGCGCGCGTTGACCTCCATGAAGCTGAGGCGCCCGTTTTCGTCCATGAGGAACTCGACCGTGCCCGCGCTGGTATAGCCGGAGGCGGCCATGGCGCCGCGTAAGGCCGTCGCGATTTCGGCGCGCTGCCGGTCCGTGACCGCCGGCGACGGCGATTCTTCGAGCAGCTTCTGATGGCGCCGCTGGATGCTGCATTCGCGCTCGCCCAGGATCTCGACGCAGCCGTGCTCATCGGCCAGAATCTGGAACTCGATGTGACGGGGCGCCGCAATGTATTTTTCCAGATACAGATCCGCCGAGCTGAAGGCCGCGCCGGCCTCCTGCTGCGCCTGCGCAAATAGCAGCGGCAGCTCATCGGGCTGGTTGACCACGCGCATGCCGCGTCCGCCACCTCCGGCCGAAGCCTTGAGGATCACCGGATACCCGATCTGGCGCGCGATTTCAATTCCCTCTTGGGGGCTCGCGAGCACGCCCTCCGAACCGGGCAGCACGGGCACTCCGCGCGCCTTCATGAAGGCGCGGGCCTGCTCCTTGACGCCCATCAGCCGGATGACCTCGGGGCGCGGGCCGATGAACTTGATGCCTGAGGCTTCGCAGACCTCCGCGAAGTCCGCGTTCTCGCTGAGAAAACCATAGCCGGGGTGGATGGCATCGGCGTTGGTGATCTCGGCGGCGCTGATGATCGAGGGCACGTCCAGGTAACTGCGGGCGCTCTTGGCCGGACCGATGCAAATAGCCTGATCGGCGAAGCGCACGTGGGAGCTGTAGCGGTCCGCCTCCGAGTAGACGGCCACGGTCTGGATGCCCAGCTCCTTGCAGGCGCAGATCACCCGCACGGCGATCTCGCCGCGATTGGCGATCAGGATCTTGCTAAATGGCACGGATGGCAAACAGGGCCTCCCCGTACTCCACCGGTTGTCCGTTCATGACCAATTTGCTCTCGACGATGCCACCCACTTCGGCCTCGATCTCGTTCATGAGCTTCATCGATTCAATAATGCAAAGGACTTTCCCCGGCTGCACGCGGTCGCCCGGACGGACAAAGGCCGGGGCGCCCGGCGAGGGGCATTCGTAAAATGTGCCGACGATGGGGGATTTGACCAGGGTGACGGCCGGGTCGGCGGGCCGTTCCATTTCCTTTTCGCGGCTGGCCACGGGATTGGCGGATGAGGCTGCCGGCGCGGCGGCCGGCACCGGCACAGACCCGGCGGGAGGCGCGGGCTGGCTGGCGACGAAGGGTGGGGTCCCGGCGAACACGATCTCGCGCGGCGCCGGCGGGACATCGCGGCGAATGCGCACGCGCTCCTCCCCGTGCTGGACCTCCAGTTCGGCGATTCCGGTTTCCGTGGCAAGGCCGATCAACTGCCGGATTTCATCGACTGTCATCAATGGATTAGCTTACCAGACACAAAATCGCCCAAAGTCGCCACTTGCGCATTTCCGGCCTTGGCATCCGATTTAACGGTGGTTCGCGGCGTGCAAATTGTGAGGATGACCACATCGACCCACACGCAGCGCGGCGGCGGTCATCCCCTCGAGGCGGCCGCCACGCTCGGCCGATGCGGTATCAAAACGGAAAGAGGGATTTATGATTTCTGAACAATCGGGCAAGACCACCGGTGTCAAGCTGAACGCGAAGAGCCGCGTCTTGGAACGTAGAGGCCTCATGATGATGCCCCCGAAATGGTTCACCTGCCGCCAACCACCACGCGGTGGGCGCTAGACCTGAATTCACCGTCGATGAACCGAAATAAGGCCGACGCCCCAGCCGGCGAAAGTTGCGCCCTCAGCGACGACATGCCGTGAGCCGCCGCCGCGAGCTGGCGAGCCCGGAACTTTTCGAGCGTGGTCGGCTCTGGGACGGCGCCCTTCGCGCCGATGGCACTCATGTATGCCGAGAGATCCCCGTCCAATCGCGCCATCTGAGCCTTGAAGCTCAGCGAAAAACGGTTCAGAATCGCGAAATCCGAATCGTTCAACCCCAAGTAGTGCTGCCACCGCGCCGCTGACTCGAGCTGGGCTCCGGGGGAGGGTGGTGCGGCCGGAGAAGATGCCCCCTGTGTAACCGTCCCGTTTACTACTTCTGTCGCGGCAGGTGGATTGACGGTCCTATCATGCATGCGCAGGAAGGCCCGAAAAACGTCCGGGTCGCCGCGAGGAGGAGTGGAGCCATTCTGGCTGTGGCAGACCGCGCACACCAGAGCCGCTATCAGACAGTTTGAAACAATTTGTGAGACACGCATCTCGATTACAGTAGACAGCAATTTCAGTAGGTAAACAATCCTCTGTTGTGATAGCACACGTGATTACCGGGCGAGATTAGGAGACAGGTTCTCCTCCCCCGGATCTAAAACGTAATTCCCACCAGAAACTCGGCTTGGTTCTGATTGCTGTCGAGGAATCCGTTAGGGCTGATGAAATGTTGCGAGTTCCAGCGCGTGTAGCGCAGTTCCGGTGAGATATGCAGCACCAGAGCATGAATGTCGACTCCGGCGCCCAACACCACGCCATCCACCGTCGATTTATGCAGGCTGCTCACCGGGGCCGCCGGCGTGAAGCTGCTGAACGTCTCCCCCAGCCCTTGGATCGTATCCCACGCCCAACCCGCTTCCACATACGGCCTCACAACATGCGTCGGGAAACGGTACTTGAGCACCAGCGGAAATTCCCAGTCGCTCGTGCTGGCGCTCTCGGTCAGAATGTTAAAACTGTAATGCCGGAAGAGCGCGTCCAGTTCGACGCCCAACCCGAACGGCAGCCGCAGCTCCGCCATGGGTCCAATGATGTAGCGATTGTTATCCGTGGAAACCGAGCCGGAGTTCTGGACGGCGCTCACAAAATCCGTGAACGGTACGCCGGCCTTCAACCCCAGCGAAAACGGCTGTGCGACGGCACACGCCGCGCTAAAACACAGCAGCGCAAATACTCTGGTCATTTTTTACACCCGTAACGTGAACGATTCACCGAGGTAAATCCGCTTGACTTCCGGATCGCGCTCGAGCGCCTCCGGACTGCCCGCCCGGAACAGGCGCCCATTGTTGATGATGTAGGCGCGGTCCGTAACCACGAGCGTCTCACGCACGTTATGGTCCGTTACCAGAATGCCGATGTTCTGGCGCTTGAGGTCGAAAATGATACGCTGCAATTCCAAAACTTGTATGGGGTCGATGCCCGAGAACGGCTCGTCGAGCAGCAGAAAGCTGGGATTGATCACCAGCGATCGCGCGATCTCCACCCTGCGCCGCTCGCCGCCCGAGAGCATATAGCCCTCGCTGCGCCGCACCGTTCCCAGGCCCAGCTCATCGATCAGCCGCTCCATGCGCTCGCGCCGTTCGCGCGCCCGCAGGGGCAGGGTTTCGAGAATCGCCATGAGGTTCTCTTCCACCGTGAGCTTGCGGAAGATGGAAGCTTCTTGGGGCAGGTAGCTGATGCCGCGCCGCGCGCGCTGAAACATAGGCAGATTGGTGATATCCTGCCCATCCACGACGATCTGGCCGGAATCCGGGCTGATCAGCCCCACAATCATGTAAAAAGAGGTTGTTTTACCCGCTCCGTTGGGGCCCAGCAGGCCCACCACCTCACCCTGTTCGAGGTGCAGCGAGACATCGTCCACCACCCGCCGTCCGCGATAACTCTTGGAGATTTCTTTGGTTTCCAGTATGCTCATCGGCCGCTACTTGTGTTTGCGGGCGATGCGGCTGTTTCCGGGATCGCGCGGCGCCCCATTTACCAGCAGCCTATCATCGTTGGCGAAGTAGGTCAATTCGTTCCCCACCGTGATGCCGTCGCGCGTATCCACAAGTTTCGCCTTGGCGCCCCGCAGGATTACCTTCTGATCGGCCGTGTAATACTCGGCGTAATTCCCCGTACCGGTGCGCGTGCGGTCCGGGGCGGTCTGCACAATCTCCACCGCGCCCTCGGCGAAGGCCTTCTCGAGGCGCGAATCGGCGCCCGATTCCGCCAGAAACGCCCGCAGATCGTCGCCCTTCTCCTCGAGACCGGGCCGGCTCAGCTTCACCCCGCCGGTATAGTGCGCCAGCCGATTATCGTCGGTATAGAGCAGCCGCGCCGCACGCACCACGGTCAGGACCGGGGCGGCCGCGCTCTTCTTGTCCGCGGATTTCGGATCGCCCGATTTCGAACCGTTGGACTTCGAATCCTTGGAACTCGGATCTTCCCACAGGCTGGTGGTCACGTTGGGACCGGCCGAAAGCGCACGCTTCTCGCGGTCCACGTCGATGACGTCCGCCTGGATGCGGTTGGCGCCCTGCCACATCACGGCGCCGCCGTCGTAGTGCAGGCGGCGGTTGTGATTGGAAGATTCCATATGCCGCGCCTGCGCCTCCACGGGGTCGTCGCCTGAGAGCATTCCGGAGTTGTTGTTCTTGTCTTTATCCGGCAGCCGGCTGGATTTCACGCCGCCCTCGGCCGAGAAATCGCCGGTGCGCTGGTCCATGCGGATGCGCTCGGCGATGGTCGAACCGGTGGCGTCCCACATGCGCGCGCCGGCCTCCAGCACCATCAGATTGTTGCCGGAATCGAGCGTCGCCTTGGCCGCGCGCGCCTGGCGGTCGCCTTCCTGGTATTGGAAATCGCCCGCCTGTTCCATGGCCTGCATCTGGCTGGTTTTGGGGTCGAAGCGCGCCGCCAGTTCGCGGCTGGAGGTGGTGGCTACACTGCGGTTGCGTTTGCGCTCTTCGGCGGTGGGTTCGGTGCGCGTGCGGGCGTCGGTGGCGCGAAACGAATCGATGCGGTTCTGCGCGCCGTAAGCGATCGTCATCTTCCCGGCGTCCAGCGTGCGATGCCGCTGGACCGGCAGGTTGGGCACGAACTCCAGGGTGCCGGGCGTCTCGGTGACCAGGCTCTCGATCTCGCGGCCGCCCGCGCGCATCTTCATATCCACGTTTTCGCTGCGCAGAATATGGCTTTCCGAGAGCTGCCGGCCGGGCGCGGGCAGCGGTTTGGATGCGACCACGCCGTTGCCGGACGCCCGCACGCTGGCCAGCGTGCTCTCGTTGTTCTGCGGCACGAAACCCAGATCCACGCGCGCCGCGGTCACGGCCGTTTCGGAGGTTTCGCCGGTCGAGACGAGTTGCGCCCCGTCCGTGCCCACGATCGAGCGCACCAGACCATCGTCGTCGTAATCCACCACGAGCGTGCCGGCCGCGTAATTCAGCTTGCGGTTGGGATACTCATCCTTCCCGTGCGCGCGCACGGCCTCCACCTTGCGGATGACCTGGTCTTCGAGGTGCACCACCACGCTCTCGCCTTCGACCACCGTGTTTTCGCGCTTCAGTCGGCCCCACGGCGTCAGCCAGACCTCCTGGGTATCCTCGTGGTACTTCACGGTGGCCGCCTCGATCTTCATCGGCTTGGCATTGGGTCCGACGGGCATCCAGTGCAGCTCGGCATTGTTGCGCAGAACCAGCTCGTGCGCCGTGGGATCGTACGACGCACCCGTGGAGGAGCCGTGGCCGTGCTCGAAGGTGAAGCTCGCGGGGCGCTCGGTCTCGGCCCGCCCGCTCACGGTATCGAACCGGACGCCCGACGATTGTATGGAGACCAGCGTGTGCACCGGCTGCCCCTCGAGAGGAACCCGCAGGGTGATCTGGACATCGCCCTCCGAATACAGGCTCTGGTCGCCCGAGGCGAAGGAAGCCGCCGCGCTCTTCACCAGGTTGAAGGTCTCGTTGTCGCGATTGCGCAACCGCAGGATCACGTTCTTCAGATCGATGCGTGACGAATCTTTCACCTGGGCGACGCTCTCGGCCTCAATGTAGGCCACTTCGCGCCCGCCATCGGTAACGTGGTATTCCCAATGCTCCGCCGACGAGTTCAGCTCCGTGGGCAGCGGCCGCGGCTTGGCGGGGGCCGTATCCTGCAGCGACTTTCTTTGAATGCGGTAGGTGAGGCCGACGCCGGTCAGGATCGCGACAAGGGCCACCAGCACCAGCCAGCGCGTACCTCGCATGGGGTTAACACCAATATAGCGCGGCTCGATTCCGGGCTGCGAAGAAGCGGCCACACGCCGCGCCGGTGTGCGGACTTACATTTCGGGCTAGACCATCCTATGGCAGCCCAAGTGCCCTCTTGCATCGTCGTGAAGGAGTATGACAATGAGACTCAAATACCCTGCAATCCTTGCACTTGCGATTGCAACGGAGGCCGGCGTCTGGTGCCAGACGGCCGATCCGCATGCGCAAAATGTACCGCTTTATCGCGTGACCGTGATCGCGCGCACCGTTCAGGCGGTCAATTACCAATATCGCAACGGTCCCACGCAGATCGATTTTCGAGGCACGGTTTTGCTCCCCGAAGCGAAAGGCGATGCCACGGTGGAATCGAAGGCCGGGCGCACGGAAATCGATGCCCGCTTCGATCGTCTTCAGCCGCCCACGCGCTACGGACACGAGTACCTGACGTACGTGCTCTGGGCCATCACGCCGGAGGGGCACGCTAAGAACCTCGGTGAGGCGCTGGCCGGCAGCTCCGACAAGGCGAAGCTGCACGTGACCACGGACCTGCAGGCCTTCGGGTTAATCATGACGGCGGAGCCCTACGCGGCCGTGCGCGAACCGAGCGACGTGGTGGTAATGGAGAACCAGGTCCGCCCTGACACCGTCGGCACCATCGAACCCATTCAGGCGAAATACGATCTGCTGCCGCGCGGGCACTATACATATGATGTCCCGGCCGACCTGGTGGCGGCCGAGGGCAACGGTCCGCGCGTACCCATGAGCCAGTACGAGGAGATGGTGGAAGTCTACCAGGCACAGAATGCCGTGCAGATCGCCGGCGCCACCGGCGCGGCTGAATATGCCGCCGACACGTTCGCCCGTGCGCAGCAACTGCTGCAAAACGCCCAGAGCATGCAGGCCAGCCACGGCGACAAGAGCCGGGTGATTGCGGCCGCGCGCGAGGCCGCCCAGACCGCCGAGGATGCTCGCGCCATCGCGATGAGGCGCAAGGACGACCAGGATGTGGCGGCCGCCAAGGCCGAAGCCGCCCGGGAACGCGATCGCCGGCTGCAGGCCGAAGCCGAAGCGCAGCGAGCCCAGGCACAATCCGCGGCCGATCGATCGGCGCTGAACCAGGAGATCGATGCGCGCGCTCAGGCCGAAGCGCAGGCGGCGGCCGCCGCGACGCCCCCGCCCCAGCCGCCCGCACCGCAGATCATCGTCGAGCAGCCGCCGCAAGCCGCAGCCGGCGAGCAGAAGCGCGATCTCCGCATGAGCGTCTACGAGCAGTTGGGTGCCTGCTCGCTCGAGACCATCGACTCGCCTCGAGGCTTGGTCATCACCGTACCGGCACGCGACTTTGATGGCGGTACGCTGCAGCCGGCGGTGGCCGGCCATCTGGCACAAGTGGCCGCGGCGATTATCGCGCATCCGGGATTGAGAGTGGAGGTGGACGATAACTTCGATGGCAGCAGCACCGGGCGCGCGGAGGCGGTGCGCGCGGCGCTGATGCGCAACGGGTTGCCGGCGGAAGCGATCTCGGTGCGATCCATCGGCGAGAGCCGGCCCATCGCCACCAGCGCCACGCCCGCCGGCCGGGAGTTGAACCGGCGCGTGGAAATCGCCATCTCTGGCGACATGATCGGCAACATGCCTTATTGGGATCGCAGCTACTCGATCGTGCCGCGCTAGTGCTGTGACCACGTAAACCGCTCGGGACCGAGCCGCGACCGTGAGGGAGCGGCGCCCGCGCCCACCGCCGGAGCCAGCGTGTTGGTGCGATACTGCTGGCATGGCGGGGATCGTCATCTTGTGAGCTACACGGCCGCCGCCCACGGCACGCGCTATACGTTTGACGATCTGAAGACGCTGCTGGCGAAAGCCACGCCGGCCCGCTCGGGAGATGAGCTGGCGGGCATCGCCGCGCGCAACGCCACTGAGCGCGCCGCGGCGTGTATGGCGTTGGCCGAGGTCCCGCTTACCGATTTTTTAGCCGAGCCGATCGTTCCCTACGAAACCGATGAGGTCACGCGGCTAATCCTGGACACACATGACAGCGCCGCCTTCGCGCCCATCCGCCATCTCACGGTGGGCGATTTTCGCAACTGGTTGCTCGACACGCGAGCGACGGGAGACGTTCTGGCAGCCCTCGCACCCGGTGTTACCCCCGAAATGGCGGCCGCCGTATCCAAGTTGATGCGCGTGCAGGACCTGATTGCGGTGGCCTCGCGTATCCGCGTGATTACGCGCTTCCGAACGACCGTCGGCCTGCCGGGCCGCCTTTCCACGCGCTTGCAGCCGAACCACCCCACGGACGATCCACAGGGTATCCTGGCGACCGTAATCGATGGCCTGTCGCTGGGCAGCGGCGACGCGGTGGTCGGCATCAATCCCGCGGCCGATAATGTGGTCGGCGTGGAACTGCTGCTTCGCATACTGGACCGGCTGCGCCAGGAATTTCAAATTCCATTCCAGAGCTGCGTGCTGGCCCACGTGACCACCCAGATGGAAGCGTTGCGCCGGGGCGCGCCGGTGGATCTGGTGTTTCAATCGATCGCCGGCACCCAGGCGGCCAACGCATCGTTCGGTGTGAACCTCGCGCTGCTCGGCGAGGCGTGGCAGGCGGCGCGTGAACTGCGGCGCGGCACCGTGGGCGGCGACGTCATGTACTTCGAAACCGGCCAGGGCAGCGCGCTCTCCGCCGGCGCGCATCACGGCGTGGACCAGCAGACTTGCGAAGCACGCGCTTATGCCGTAGCCCGGCGCTTCCGCCCCATGCTGGTGAATACGGTGGTGGGTTTCATCGGCCCGGAATACCTGTTCGACGGCCGGCAGATTGTGCGCGCGGGGCTGGAGGACCACTTCTGCGGCAAACTTCTGGGCTTGCCCATGGGCTGCGACGTCTGCTACACCAACCACGCCGAAGCCGGCCAGGACGATATGGACGCGCTCGTGACCCTGCTGGCCAACGCAGGCGTCAATTACATCATGGGCGTGCCGGGCGCCGACGATGTGATGCTGAATTACCAGAGCACGTCCTTTCACGATGCGCTCTATTTGCGCGGCTTGCTGGGGCTGCGGCCCGCGCCGGAATTTGAAGAGTGGCTGGCGGCTTCCGAGCGCGAACTGCCGCGCATGATGGCGCTGCTCGAATGACACATCTGCGCGATTTCACCATGGCGCGGGTTGGCCTGGAGCGTTCCGGCGCGGCACTGGCGACCCGCGAAGTGCTCGCATTTCAACTGGCGCACGCCATGGCGCGGGATGCGGTCGATTACCCGCTCGACCCGGCGAGTCTGCAACTGGAGTGTGCCGGCCACGGTTGGCCCTTGCAGGCTCTGCACAGCCAGGCCGCCGATCGCCCGGTCTACCTGCGGCGCCCGGACCTGGGCCGGCGACTCGACGAGCGCTCGCGAACGGCACTCGGTGCGCCGGAAGAGGCTTCCTGCGATCTGGCTGTGGCGCTTGTCGATGGCCTCTCCGCGGTGGCCATCCATCGCCATGCCCTGCCGCTGCTGGACTTGCTGCTGCCGCGTTTCGCGAGCGCCGGCTGGTCGCGGGCCCCGCTGGTTCTGGTGGAGCAGGGGCGCGTGGCCATCGGCGACGAGATTGGCCAGGCGCTTGGTGCCGGCCTCGTGCTGGTGTTGATCGGCGAGCGCCCCGGCCTCAGCTCTCCGGATAGCCTGGGTGCGTACCTGACCTGGCACCCCGCGCCGGGGCGGACCGACGCGGAACGCAATTGCATCTCCAATATCCGCCCCGAGGGTCTCGGCTATCCGGAGGCCGCGGATCGCATCTTTGCGCTCGCCGGCGAGGCGCGCCTGCGCCAATTGACGGGGGTTGCACTCAAAGAGGATCGCGCCGCGCTCGCGGGGCGCACCGGCCCGCGCGGCTGGTTATGACGCGATGCCGCTTTTCGCTCGCGGTCGAAAGGCATCGCGCCGCCACTCGATCTTCACCGGCCGCTCCAGCACCACGCTGACGATATCGAAGCGCAGGGCATCCCATTCCAGGCCGGCGCGGCGCGCATAGTGGCGGGCGGCGCGGGCGATCCGGCGTTGTTTTTCGGCGTCCACGGCGCGGTCCGGCTCGCCGAATTCCGCAGTGGCCCGCGTCTTCACTTCGACGAACGCAGTGGTTGCACCGTGTCGTACCACCAGATCGATCTCGCCCGATCCCGAGGGCGTGCGATAATTGCGCGCCACTACAGTGCAGCCGTTCCGGCGCAGGTAGCGATGCGCCAGGTCCTCACCCAAACGGCCGTGGTCTTCGGCCAGATAGCGGCGGCGGATGGCATCCGCCAGGCGGTAGAGCAGATCGATCACTTTAAGACTTCGAACTCGAATGCCATGGCTTTGCCACGCACCACGTAACACAGGTAATACTCCCAGAAGCGGCGATAGCGCGGGAAGCGGTTGACCAGGAATTCGAATCCGGTCCACCTCCAAAAAGCCAGTAGCTTGAGGTGCACCGAAATCTCACGGAACTTCGCGTTGGAATAATAGCCGAAGCCGCCGTGATCCGGGCCGAAGTAGCGGAAGCTGAAACTGGTGAGGTGCTGCTTGTGGGTGGGGTCGCAGAAAGAGCTGAAATCGGTGTAGTGCGGCGTCTCGATGCGCACGGTGCCGCCCGCCCGCACCAGGCGGTGGAACTCCTCCATGGCGCGGATCACGTCCGTGAGGTGCTCCACCACGTGGATGGCAGTCAGACGGTCGAAGGCGCTGTCCGCGAAGGGATAAGGGAAGCGATCCAGATCCGCCAGCACGTCGGCGCGGCTGGCCGGATTGCGGTCCAGTCCGATGGCGCCGGGCTGCTTGTGAATCCCGCAGCCCACGTCCAGCACTCTTATCCGTTCGCGATGGCCGTCTTCAGGCACTTTTCCAGCGTTTCGATAGCGAAATCGCACTGGTCGCGCGTGATCACCAGCGGAGGCGAAAGCCGTATGGTGTTATCGCCCGCGCCCAAAACCAGCAGGCCGGCCTGGAAAGCCAGATCCAGTACCCGGTCGCGCAGCTCTGGCGCTTTCTCCTTCGTTCCCTGGTTGCGCACCAGCTCGATTCCGATCATCAGCCCCAGCCCGCGCACATCGCCCACCACGGGGAAGCGCGCCGGCCAGTCGCGCAGGCGGTCCATCAGGTATGCGCCCATGCGCGCGGCGTTTTCCACCAGCTCTTCCTCGAGCAGCGCGATCGTCGCCAAGGCCGCCGCGCAGCAGACCGGGTTGCCTCCAAAAGTGGAAGCGTGCGCTCCCGGCGGCCAGGTCATCAGGTCCGCCCGCGCCACCGTGGCGCCCAGCGGCATTCCGCTGGCGATTCCCTTGGCCACCGCGAAAATGTCCGGCACGGCGTCGAAATGCTCGGCCGCCCACATGCGCCCGGTGCGGCCCATCCCGGACTGCACCTCATCGAAAATCAGAAGGATACCATTTTGTTCGGCTACCCGCGCCAACTCGTCCAGGAATTTCCGCGGCGGCACAATGTAGCCGCCTTCACCCTGCACCGGCTCGACGACGATGGCGGCGGTCTCCTCGGCCGGCGACACGGTCTTCAGCAAGGTGTTCTCGATGAACTGAACGCACTCCACCGCGCAGCTATCCGGCTCCTTGCCGTACGGGCAGCGGTAGCAGTTGGGATACGGCGCGTGCACCACCCCGGGTATCAGCGGCCCGAAGCCGGTCCTCTGCACGGCCTTGCGCGCCGTCAGCGAGAGCGCGCCCATGGTGCGCCCGTGGAAGCTGCCATAAAACGCCACGATCTTCTGGCGCCCGGTGGCCCAGCGCGCCAGCTTGAACGCGCCTTCGACGGCCTCGGCACCCGAGTTGCAAAAAGAGACCCGCCGCGGCACGGCCGGCCCGCCCGGCGCGATGGCGGCCAGTTTTTCGGCCATCGCCACCATCTCTTCGTAGTAGAAATCCGTGCCGGACATGTGGATCAGGCGCGCGGCCTGCTTCTGAATGGCCTCCACCACGCGAGGGTGGCAGTGACCCGCCGCCACCACCGCGATGCCGGCGCTGAAATCGAGAAACCGGTTGCCGTCGGTATCCTCCACCACGGCTCCTTCGCCACGCTCCGCTACCAGCGGATAACACCTTGTATACGAAGGGGATACGAACTTCTGATCGCGCTCGATCACGGCTTGAGCGCGCGGCCCCGGTAATGCCGTGACTAAATGGGGAAGGTCCGGACGCACCTGTTCGGAAAGAATTGCCATAGGAATCTCCCAACTGCCCTAAAGAGTTGAAATTCTGCACGCCGGAGCGCGCACCGCGAAAGCTGGCTGGGAGCTAGTCGGAGCCGAACAGACCGGGACGGGAGTTGGAGGGCGTCGACTGCATGACCATATCTTACGCCTTACCGAGCTTGATAGCACCTGTCAAAGTGTAATTTCTATAGCGTCCTGCCGCCGTGCCTCTATAGTCTCAATGGCTTAACGGAATGGTAAGCACCTTGCTCTCTTTTACCGTTGGCAGGAGGGGAGCATGGGGAAGTGGTTGTGGATCGCGCCGGCATTCCTGTTGGCGGGCTGTACGCGAAGCGCTCCCGCCGGCGCGGTGGTGGACGCCGCAACAACCGAGATCCTGGTTCCCGCGGGTACTCGTTTGCAGGTCCGGCTGGACGAGCCTCTGAATACCCGTCGCAATCGCACCGGGGACAGCTTTTTTGCCACCCTCGAATCTCCCGTTCAGGTGGATGGCATCTCGCTGATTCCGGCCGGCACCCGCTTCACGGGTCGCGTCACTGCCGCCGAGCCGCTGGCCGGCATGGAAGGCCCCGCCGTGCTGGCGGTGGAACTGCAATCGTTCTCACTGGATAGCAAACGGTTCAACGTCCGCACCAATGTCATCGAGCGCCAAGGCTCTTCTCCCGCCACGCGGCACATCGGCTTCATCACGCGCCGGTCTCTGGCGGGCGAAGGCGAAGCCGCTTCGTCCGTTCCGCAGCCGGTTGGAATGCCGGCCGATTCCAGGGTCACGTTTGCGCTCCGGACGCCCCTCCGGATGTAGCCTTGAGCCGGTGACTCACGGCCTTCAGATCGGCTACGAAAGCCTTAAAATCTCGCTCCCTCCGTTCCGCATCCGGCGCTCTCAGGATCGCCGGGGGGTGCACGGTTGCGGTCACGCCGCGCGCCATCGGATGGCTGAAGAAGCGGCCGCGCTGCGCCAGGAGCCGCTGCTTTTTGCCGATCACCGCGCGCGCCGTCGTGGCCCCCAGGCAGACGATCCACTCGGGCCGGATCAGCGCCAGCTCCGCCTCGATCCAAGGCTGGCAAGCCACGATTTCGGACTCCGAAGGCTTCTTGTGAATCCGCCGCTTGCCGCGCTCCTCGAACTTGAAATGCTTCACGGCGTTGGTGACATAGACCTGGGAGCGTGCAATCCCGGCCTCCTCCAGCGCGTGATCGAGCAACCGGCCGGCCGGCCCCACGAACGGCTGCCCCGCGAGGTCTTCCTTGTCGCCGGGCTGCTCGCGCACCATCGTCACGCGCGCAGTCGCGGGGCCCGCGCCCAAAACCGCTTGGGTGGCGTTCCGATAAAGTTCGCACCCTTGGCAGCGCTGCGCGGCAACCCACAATTCGGCCAGCGTCGCGCCCGATGGAACGAACGGAGCGGCGCCCGGGAAATCCGACATGCCGGTGGTCTTGCAAACCGTCGGCCAGACGTGCGGGTTCCGCTTCGCACCCTGGCGTGGAGATTGCATTTCGTATTTGCATGAAGATTAACTTCTCGCGAACTCTGTTACCGTTCGCGGCTTTGGCCATCGTGGCATTCGCCGCGGACGTTTCAACCGATTACAATCACCACGCCGATTTCAGCCGCTACCACTCCTATTCCTGGCTGGGCGTGCAGGCCGGCGCCTTGTGGCAGGACCGCATCATGCAGGCGGTCGATAGCCAACTCGCGTCGAAGGGTTGGACAAAGGTGCCGTCGGGCGGCGACGCGGTGGTTTCCGCCATCGGCAAAGTGACCGAACAAGACAACATGGAGACCTTTTACAACGGCTTCCCTGGCTGGGGCTGGCGCGGCTGGGGCGGTGGATTTGGTACAGCCACCACGACCACGGTCCCGGAGAAGATTGGAAATCTGACGGTCGATATCTTCGATGGCTCAACCAAACAGTTGGTCTGGCGCGGCACGGCGTCGAATGTTCTCTCCGACAAACCCGATAAGAACGAAAAGAAAATGGACGAAGCGGTCGACAAGATGTTAAAGAATTTCCCGCCCGCTTCCAAGGGCTAAGTTTTCAGGATTTCGATTGGCACGTGGGGCATGCTTTAGCTTGCCCGCTTGTGGGTCGCAGAAACCCAAAGACCGCTCGGGCTCGCCTATAACCGGATGGGCCTCCCGGCGGTCGGATTTTCCGGGCTGACTGTGCCCCGCTTCCCGGCTGGATCGTCATCAGCCGGCGGCCGGGACCGGGGCACGAGCTTTCCGCAGCTCTGGAATTGGAACCCGGCCGTAGGCGCCGGCCGTAGCCGCCGGCCGGGGCTGCCTAGCTCGCCTCAAGTATTTGCTTAAGTTTTTCCGCTAATGCGCTGGATGAATAGGGCTTCTGGATAAATCCTGAAAGTCCGGCTCCCTTGAACTGGCGGACGGCTTCCGCTTCGGTATGGCCGCTCGAGAGCACCACCTTAACCGTGGGATCGAGCGCTTTCAGGCGCCCCATGGCCTCCTGGCCGCCCATGACGGGCATGGTCATATCGAGGAGTACGGCCGATACGCGTTCCCCGAGCGCGCGGAAGAGGTCAACGCCTTCCTGCCCGTTTTCCGCCAGGACCACGGTGTAACCATGGCGCTCCAGCATCGATTTGGCGGTGCGCCGGATGATCTCCTCGTCATCGATCACCAGGACCAGCCGGTCCCTGGGATTCGGACGTGGGGCCGGCCCGGTCCCCGACGCGGCGGCCGTATGCCCGGCTACGGGAAGCAGGACTTCAAAGGTGGTGCCCTTGCCGGGGCGGCTCGAAACCTTCAAAGCGCCTCTATGCCCTCGCACGATGCCCTGCACGGCGGCCAGCCCCAGTCCGCGGCCCATGAACTTCGTGGTAAAGAATGGATCGTAGATGCGGCCGAGCGTGGTCTCGTCCATGCCGCAGCCGGTATCGTGAACATGCAGAGTGGCATACAGCCCCGGGGCCAAGTCATATCCCGGCAGGTTATCCCGCAGGTAGCCCTCATCGACCTCGTGTAAACCGCTGGTCACCAGCACGATGCCGTTCTCATCCGCGGGGATGGCCTCGGCGCCGTTCACCACAAGGTTCATGATAAGCTGTTGAACCTGACTCGGATCTGCCTGTATCGACGGCACATCCTCGCGCAACTCGAGTTTCAGATGAACGTTCTTGGGAATGGAGGTTTGGATCAATCCGCTGATCTCGTGGACCATGCGCGAAACGTCCACGGGTTCGATGACGAACTGCCCCTTGCCGGCATAGGCCAGCAACTGGCGCGTCAGGTGGGCCGCACGGTCGCTGGAATCGAGCACATTCTGGAGCAACTCGCGCGCCGGATCGCCCTCCGGGAGGATCTCCAAGGCGAGTGAAGCATTACCTAAGATACCGGTCAGCAAGTTATTGAAATCATGCGCAACTCCGCCAGCGAGCACACCTATACTTTCGAGCTTCTGGGTGTGGCGGAGCTGCTCGTCGAGCCGCTTGCGCTCCGTGATGTCGCGCGCCACGTGCGAGGCGCTCATGATGCGGCCGGTGGCATCGCGCACCGGCGAGATGGTGAGCGAGACGTCGATGAGCTCGCCGTTTTTCCGGCGTCGCACGGTTTCGAAGTGCTCGACGGGCTGCCCGCGGCGGATGCGCTCCAGAATCTCGGCTTCCTCGTCGGGCCGGTCGGCGGGCAGCAGCAAGGTCATAGGGCGGCCGATGGCTTCGGCGGCGGTGTAGCCGTATACCTCCTCCGCCCCGGCATTCCAGGTGAGAATACGGCCTTCGAGAGTTTTGCTGATGATGGCATCCGCGGAGGATTCGACTATCGCTGCCAGATGCCGTAGTTGCTGGTCGAGCCGCCGGCGTTCGGTGATGTCGCGCGCCACGTGCGAGGCGCCCACGATGAATCCGCCGCGGTCGCGTATGGGCGAGATGGTCAGGGAGACGTCGATAAGCTCGCCGTTCTTCCGGCGCCGCACGGTCTCGAAATGCTCCACGCGCTGCCCCTTGCCGATGCGCTCCAGAATCTCGGCTTCCTCGTCCGGCCGGTCCTCGGGCAGCAGCAAAGTCATGGGGCGGCCGACGGCCTCGGCTACGGTGTAGCCATAGACGCTCTCCGCACCGCGATTCCAGGTGAGGATCTTCCCCTCTAACGTCTTGCTGATAATGGCATCTTCCGAAAATTCGACGATGGCCGCCAAGTGCGTCATCGGCGGCTCGCTGAATCCCTGTGGCGTTCCCGTAGCCATACGGGCCCCCCTCGTGGCGTATGTGGCTAGTTTACTGGATGGCCGCCCAGCATGTTGGTTTCTGAACGCACCTTTTTTGCAGTCACACGGAACGTGCCTTCGAGCCGCGAGCCGCCCGCCGGAGCCGTTTGACACTCGTCGGCAGCTAATGATATGTGTAAGTTCTCCACAAGGATCATCGATGGCCGACGAGCAAAAGCCGGGCGGCTCCCCCGCGCCTTCTTCGAAACCGAGTCCGCCTTCGGGGCAGCCGGCTAAACCGGCTCCGCCGAAGCCGCCAGCTCCTCCCAAGCCGCCAGCGGTAATGGCGGCTACGCCCTGGGAAAGCGAATTGGCGCGGGACATCAAGGAGCAGTTTGGCGATGCCGTGACGGCCACCTCCACCTACGTGGGGCAGAACTTCGTCGTCACCCGGCCGGATGCGGCCATCGCGCTCCTCGAGTACCTCAAGATGGAGGCCGGCTTCGATTACCTGGTGGACATCACGGCGGCGGACTGGCCCAAGCGCGCCGAGCGGTTCGACCTGGTTTATGTGGTTTACAGTTTCTCGCGCAACGAGCGGGTGCGCATCAAGACCGCCATTCCCGAGGGTTTCCAGCCGGCCACCGCCGTGGGCGTGCATCTGGCGGCCAACTGGCTGGAGCGCGAGGTCTTCGATATGTTCGGCATCGCCTTCGCCGGGCATCCCGATTTGCGCCGCATTCTGATGCCGGAAGATTGGCAGGGCTACCCGCTGCGCAAGGATTACTCGATCATCCAGCAGGACGAGCGCTGGGTGCGGGAGAACCTGAATATCGAAAGCGGCCAGTGACATCCGTATGCCGGACTCAACCTTTTTAGATTCCACCGAACTGGTCCTCAACATGGGCCCGCAGCACCCCTCCACGCACGGGGTGTTGCGCGTCATCCTGAAGCTGGATGGCGAGAAGGTCCGGGGGACGGATTGCGTCATCGGCTACCTGCATCGCGGGGTGGAGAAGATCGCCGAGAACCGCACCTGGGCGCAATTCAACCCCTACGTGGACCGCATGGATTACGTGGCGGCCATCTCCAACGGCCTGGGCTATTGCCTGGCGGTCGAGAAGCTGCTGAACGTGGAAGCGCCGCCGCGCGCGCAGGCCGTGCGCGTGATCCTCACCGAGCTGAACCGCATCGCCAGCCACCTGCTGTGGCTGGGCACGCACGCGCTCGATATCGGCGCCATCACCCCGGTTTTCTACTGCCTGCGGGAACGCGAAGAGGCCCTCAAGATCTTTGAGAATTACTGCGGCGCGCGGCTCACCACCCACGCTTTTCGGATCGGCGGGCTGCAATACGAGATCTACGAAGGCTTCGAGCGGGAAATCAAAGCCTTCTGCGACATGTTCCTGCCCAAGGTGGACGAGTACGAGGAGTTGCTCACCAACAACCGCATCTGGGTGAGCCGGCTCAAGGGCGTGGGCGTGCTGAACGGTGAGGAGTGCAAGGAGTATGGCGTAACGGGCCCGATGCTGCGCGCCGCTGGCGTCGAGTGGGACCTCCGCAAAGCGCAGCCCTATTCGGGCTACGAGAAGTACGATTTCGCGATTCCCACCCGCCAGAACGGCGATACCTACGACCGGTACATCGTGCGCATGCAGGAGATGCGGCAGGCCGTGCGGATCATGCGCCAGGCCGTGGAGGGCATTCCCGAAGGACCCATCATGGGCAAGGTGGGGAAGGTGATCAAGCCGCCCGTCGGGGAGGCCTATGTCTCGATCGAGGCGCCCAAGGGCGAGCTGGGGTATTACGTGGTGAGCGACGGTGGCGTGCAGCCTTACCGCGTGCGCGTGCGGCCTCCTTCCTTCGTGAACCTGCAGGCGCTCGATAAGATGGTAAGAGGCGCCCTGGTGGCCGACGTGGTGGCGGTAATCGGCACGCTCGATATCGTGCTGGGCGAGGTAGACCGGTGACCGCTACGGAGCGCGAAACGATTTACCTGGCCGCCGATGAACGCGAATCAACGCCGATAAAGAACTCACTCTCCATCGGCGTTAATCGGCGTTCATCGGCGGCCGCAATCGTTTCGGGTCTCAGGGGGATGTCATGTCTGGGTTATTAAAGAAAATCTTTCTGGTGGATCTGTTCCAGGGACTGTGGGTCACGTTCCGGTATCAGAACCCCAAGTACATTTACACAGAACAATATCCGGCCGAGCGGCCGAAAGTCGCGGAGCGCTACCGGGGCGCACCACGTCTCAATAACAATCCCGAAAATAACGAAACGCTCTGTATCGCCTGCAACCTGTGCGCCATAGCCTGCCCGGAAGCGCTGATTGTGGTCGGCAGCGAGCGCAATGAGACCACCCGCCGTAAGGAATTGACCACCTTCACCTACGACACCTCGCGCTGCATGTTCTGCGGCCTGTGCGAGGATGCCTGCCCGGTGGATGCGCTGGAGCTGACGCAGGATTTCGAACTCGCCACCTACGACCGCGAAGGCCAAATCTGGGATCGCGAGACGCTCGAAGAAGGACCCAAACCCACGCCATACAAATGCTGATCGATACCATTTCGTTCTACATCTTCGCCTTCATGGTGCTGGCGGGGGGCGTCTTCACCATCACGCGGCGGAACGCCGTGCATAGCGCCATTTCGCTGATCGTCTCGCTGCTGGGCGTGGCCGGCCTGTACCTCTTGCAGCAGGCCGAGTTCCTGTTCGTAGTTCAAGTGATGCTTTATGTAGGCGGAATCATGTTGTTGTTTCTGTTCGTGATCATGCTGGTGAATCTCGACCAGGCGGCGCGCGAGCGGCAGTTCAATAAAGCCTGGCTGGTGGGCCTGGCGGCGGTCGTGGGCGTGGCCGCCGAGATCGGCTACGTGCTGTATCGCGGCCGGGACGCCTTTCACGTGGCCGACAGCATGACGGCGGTGCCGGCGCCTCCGGCCCTGGGCAACACCGAGATGTTGGCCGATGCGCTGTTCTCCGAGTACCTGCTGCCCTTCGAGATCGCCTCGATCCTGCTGCTGGTGGCGGTGGTCGGCTCGGTAGTGATGGCCAAGAAGAGGATCTGAAGATGTACCCGATTACGACCCTTCATTACCTGGTGCTGAGCGTGGCGCTGCTGCTCATCGGCACCGTGGGCGTGCTTACGCGGCGGAATATCGTGATCATTCTGATGTCCATCGAGCTGATTTTGAATGCCGTGAACATCAACCTGGTCGCCTTCTCGCACGCCTTGCACAACCTGGGCGGGCAGATCTTCGCTATTTTCGTGATCACCGACGCGGTGGCCGAGGCGGCCGTGGGGCTGGGCATTCTGATCG
>CAYRWE010000049.1:0-24698 GCA_964427655.1 uncultured Solibacteraceae bacterium
TCAAAACCTGAGAGCACGGAGGGGGCGGAGGTCCGTGCGGCTGGCGCTGGGCGGGGCGGGTGCGGGGGAGCGGACGTGTTAAGCGCACCGCGGAGACGCGGAGACGCGGAGGTTCGCGGAGTTGAACAAAGTCAAAACCTGAGAGCACGGAGGGGGCGGAGGTCCGTGCGGCTGGCGCTGGGCGGGGCTGGCGGGATGCACACAGTTGCGCGGCTGCGCCGCGATTTGCGGCTACGCCGCGGGGAGAGGTATGGAGAACATCGAGCGGGAACATCCGGAGTATGCGGCGCGGAAGAGGATGTGGCAGCAGTATAGAGACCTGTATCAGGGAGGGGAGCGGCTAAGGGCTAATGCGGCTGAATACCTGATCAGGAGACATAAGGAACCGGCCGAGGTCTATCACGAGAGACTCGGGCGGGTTTTCTATCAGAACTATATAGGCTCGATCATCGACTGGTACGCGGCTACGCTGATGCGGCGGGAGCCGGGCCTGGCGATTGAGGGGCGCGATGCGGGCGCTAAGGCGTTCTATGGGCTGCTGGCGGAGAACGCCAATTTGCGCGGAACCCGGCTGAGCGAGTTCTTCCGGCAACGGTTCATCGACGCGCTGGTGTGCGGAGCCAGCTATGTGGTGGTGGACTTCCCGCGGACCGAGACGGCGGCGCAAAACCGGGCGGAAGAAGACGCCATGGGGCGCTCGCGGGCGTACCTGGTGGATTACGGCGCGGATGAGGTCATCAACTGGGATTACGATCCGCGGGGCGGCCTCGATTGGGCGGTGATCCGGACGTCGTGGCTGCGGCAGGCCAAGGTCGAGGACGGGAAGGCCGAGAGGGAGACGCGATGGATGTATTACGACCGCGAGAACTTTCGGATCTTCCAGCGGATCGGCGAGAGCGGGCGGATCGCGCTGGTGGACGAGGGGCGGCACGGGCTGGCGGGGTTGAAACAGGTGCCGGTCTTCGAAGTGACGATCTCGGACGGGCTGTGGCTGATGAACAAAGCCGCGCTGTTGCAGCTCGAACACTTCAATAAATCGAATGCGCTTTCGTGGGCGCTGACGATGGGACTGTTCGCGATGCCGGTGGTGTACTCGGACCGGGAATGGAACCAGATCGTGGGGGAATCCTACTACATTCAACTGGGGCCGGAGGACAAGTTCGGGTGGACGGAGCCAGAGGGGAAAGTCTACCAGATCGCAGCCGATAATCTGAACCAATTGAAGGACGAGATCTACAGGGTGTGCTACCTGATGACGCAGGCGGGAGGGGGCGGAGCGGGAAGCGCGAGCCAGACGGCGTTGAGCAAACAGCTCGACTTCCAAACCACGGAAGAAGTTCTGCGGGCCTACGGAGACAGCCTGAAAGGCACGATGCGGCAGGTGCTCCAGGCGATCGCGGGGGCGCGGCAGGACGGGGTAGAGATCAGCGTATCGGGGCTGGACGAATTCGACATCGCGGACCTGGGGAGCGAACTGGACAACGCCAAGAAGCTGCTGGATCTGGGGGTGGGATCGGAAACGCTGAAGAAGGAAATCTACAAGAGACTGGCGCTGCAATACCTGTGCGACGCACGGCAGGAGGTCAAGAACCAGGTGGTGGACGAGATCGAGAACGGGTGAGAAGGAGAAGGCCATGGAAGAAGTGGACATTCAGGGAATCGTGCGGCGGGCGATCGAGGAATTTGTGAGCCAGGAGCAGGTGAAGAACGAACCGGCCCACAAAGCGGAGCTGCAGGAAGAGCGGCGCCGGCGGGAGCAACTCGAGCGCAAGCTGAACGAAGTCATCGCCGAGAGCCAGCGCAACCGGCAGATCGCGGAGGAGGCGGAGCGCAGCTCGACGGTGAAGAGCGAACTGCAACGGCTGGGAGTGGCCAAGATCGATTTGGCCTATAAAGCCGTACAGGACGCGGTGGAGCGGACCGAGGACGGGCGGCTGGTGGCCAAGGGGGAAGCGGGCGATGTGCCGTTGCGGGAATATTTGACGGCCTTCGTGAACGAGAATCCGGAGCTTCTGCCGGCGCGTATCACCGGAGGGTCGGGGACAAATCCGGCGCTGAAGGCGACACAGGCGGGGAGGGAAACGGTGAGCCTCGATCAGATCCGTCCGGGAATCAGCGCGGAAGAGATGCAACGGGTGCGAGAGGAGATCGTGCGCGTGGCGTCGCAGACGCTCAGAGGGATGTAACAGGAGAGAAGAGGAGAATCAATGTCAGGAGCAATCACTTCAACTAACGTCGCAAGCGCGATCGTAAAACTGGTGGCGGCGGACGCACTGCCGGTGCTGGTCGGGAACCTCGTGATGGGGAACCTGGTGAATCGCGATTATGAACCGGCACTGGCCAACGCCGGGGACACCATCAACGTAGTGCTGCCGCCCACGATGTCGGCGAACAACATCGTAGACGGCACGGGTTCGGTACAGCCGCAGAATCCGACTCTGACCAGCGTACCGCTGGTGCTGAGTTCGCACGTGGAATCGACATTCCAGCTCCCGGACGTGGTCAAAGTGCTGGCGGTACCGGACCTGCTGAAGGTCTACATGCAGCCGGCGGTGGCGGCGATCGCGGAGAGGATCGAGAGCGACCTGCTGAACCTGTACGCGGGATTCACGACGAATGCGGCGGTGGGGACGGCGGGGAGCCCGCTGACGGAAGCGACGATCGACGCGGCGGAGACGGCACTGTTCATGTCCAAAATTCCGGCCAGCGAGCCGCGGTTCTTCGTGGTGAACGCGCAGGCCTACTCGGCGTGGCGGCAGATTCCGCTGTTCGAGGAATTCCAGACGGCGGGGGCGGCGGGATTGCAGACGCTGGTCAATGGAACCATCGGGAAGTTCAAGGACTTCTTCGTGTTCCGGTCGCAGTTCGTGCCGCAGACGGGGACTGGCACAGTGAACACGCACAACCTGGCGTTCACGCGGGATGCCATCGGCCTGGTGATGCGACGGCTGCCGCAGCCGCTGCCGGGGACGGGAGCGATCGCGGAATATGCCGAGCTGGGAAATTTCGGCATGCGGGTGGTGATGAGCTATCAACCGAACACGCTGGCACAGCAGTTCACGGTGGACGTACTGTACGGGTGCGGCGTGCTGCGGAACGGGGCGGGCGTGCAGGTCAACACGTAGGTCGGGGAACGGGGCATGCGGGGCATGCGGCAGCAAGCTGGGCCTTCGGCCCTAGACTGGGCAAGCTAAAGCATGCCCCACGGGAGGGGATATGGATTTGAAGGCGTACTACCAGAAGATTCACGCGCAGGAAGCGAAGATCGCGGAGGATTACCCGGTGGTGGTGAGCGTGGCCACGGGGGACGGAAGGAAAGAGGGCGTCCCGGCGGAGGTCACGCGGGCAATAGCGGCCAGGATGATAGTGGACGGCGCGGCGCGGCTGGCGACGGCGGAGGAGGCGAAGGCCTTCCGGGCGGCGCAGGCGGAGGCGAAGCGGGCGGCGGCGGAAATCGCGGCGGTGTCCAGGGTGAAACTGGCGGTACTGACGAAGGCCGATTTGGAAAAACTGAAGGCGTAATCCGATGGCACTCTTTGTGGACGGTCCGATATCGTCGATCGAAGAGCTGGCGGCGCAGGATTCGCAACTCCTGGACGTGGCCAGCACAGAGGGGATCGACGTAACGCAGAAGATGGCGCTGGCACAGGAGGAGCTGGGGCTGGAGCTAGAGACGCTGGTGCCGCGGCTTCTCAAGGCGGTGGTGGCGACGCCGGCTCTGAAACTATGGCACACATTCCGCGCGCTGGAGATGGTCTACACGGACGCATACAACAGCCAACTGAACGACCGGTACGCGGGCAAGCAGAAGCAGTTCGCGGCGCTGGCGCGGTGGGCGCAGGACAGAGTCATGGTACACGGCGTGGGGATAGCGGCGGATCCGATAGGGCGCGCGGCGACGCCGGCGGTGACGGCGACGCCGGGGAACCTGACGGACGGCACGTATTACGTGACGATGGCGTGGGTGAACCGCGAGGGCGAGGAAGGAGCGAGCGCGGTGCCGGCGGCGGAGACGATCGCGTTGAGCACGCTGGTGGTGATGCCGGGAAGCGCGCCGGCGAACGCGACGGGCTGGAACGTGTATGCGGGGAGCGCACCGGACGGGATGACGCGGCAGAACGCGACGCCGATCGCGGTGGGGCAGAGCTGGGTGCAGCCGGCACCGATGGGGACGGCCGGGCCGGGGCCGGGCATGGGGCAGGAGCCGAGCTACCTGAAGGCAGTGGCGCGGGTATTACAGAGGGGCTGATGGCAAACGGACTGGGCAGCGCGGTGACGGCCATGGTTAAGGGCCTGGTCACCGGATCGAACGGGATGAACGCCAACCTGGGCGAGCTGACACTGGCGAACGGAACGGCGGCGGCGCCGGTGGACGCGGCGCAGATCCGGACGGGCAGCGCGGCGGCGGACCTGACGGAGCGCGCGGGGACGGTGAAGTATCCGGCGGTGAACATCTACTGCGAGAAGCTGGTGAACTCGCTCAAAGAGAAATTCCGCAGCTTCTCGGGGACGGCGCAGATGGCGATCGAGGTGCGGTACGCGGCAGACCGGCTGGACGGCCTGCAGGACGGCCTGGAGGTATACGTGGACGCGGTCCGGCAAGTGCTGGAGGCGAACCGCGGGGACTGGGGCAGCGGGATGTTCTACGCAGGCGAGTACCAGGTGTCGTTCGGGCCGGTTAAACACGGCGGAGCGAATTTCATCCAGACGGCCAAGACCACATTCGAAGTGGGAGTGAGCCGCCGCTAACCGCGGGGCAACCCGCGGTCCGAAGCACGCGGCGACATCCGCCTCGGGCCTCGCGGGAATCGACTCTGGCGGAAGTTGGAGAGCCGCTAACCGCGGGGCAACTCGCGGCCCGAAGCACGCGGCGACATCCGCCTCGGGCCTCGCGGGAATCGGCTCTGGCGGAAGTTTGAGAGAGCAGGAGGTAGGGATGTCTTCATATATTTCATCGAACGCGAATCGGTTCTACACGGCGCTGGAGAGCGCCTACGGGCAAGTGGCGGCAATCACGGCGGGGAACCGGATTCCGGCGCTGAAGCTGACGGTCGAGCAGCAGCAGGCCACGGCAGACCGCAAAGACAAGACGGGAAGCCGGACGTTTCCGGGGACGCCGCCAGGAGGGCGGCTGCGGACGCAATTCGAGCTGCGGACGTATATGACGAGCTCGCAGGGGGCCTCCGGCGGACCGGTGCACGGCCCTCTGTTTCAGGCGGCGCTGGGGGGCGCGCCGGCGACGTTCGCGGGCGGGACGGTAGCGAGCTCGACGACGGCGGGAAGGCTGGGGTTCACGGCACCACACGGGCTGACGACGGGGCAGGCGGTGACGTGCGGCGGGGAGTTGCGGTTCGTGGCGGCGATCGTGGATGCGGCGACGGTGCAATTGAACGCGCCGTTCACGGCGGCGGCGGCGGGGGCGGCGGTGGGCGCGACGACGACATACGGGCCGGCGACGGAACTGCCGAGTGTGAGCGTGTACGACTACTGGGACCCGGCGACGGCGGTGCAGAGGCTGCTGCGGGGAGCGGCGGTGAACGAACTGGACATCGTGCTGAACGGCGATTACCACGAGTTTCACTTCAGCGGGCTGGCGCAGGACGTGTTGGACAGCAGCAGCTTTTCGGCACAGGCGGGGGACGCGCTGGCGAGCTATCCGGAGGAACCGACGGTGGGAGCGTTCGACTACACGATCGTGCCGGGGAACCTGGGGCAGGCGTGGCTGGGAACGGCGGCGTCGCAATTCTTCACTATCACGAGCGCGCAGGTGACGGTGAAGAACGGGCTGGATACGCGGAGCAAAGAGTTCGGGTCGCGGGTGCCGCTGGCGGTGGCGCCGGGACGGCGGACGGTGACGGCGGACCTGGAGCTGTACGGGATGGACGATGACGCGACCACGGGGCTGTACCAGGCGGCGCGGCAACAATCGCCGATCACGGTGATGTTCCAGTTGGGACAGACGGCGGGGCAGTTGATGGGCGTGTATATGGGGAGCGTGATCCCGGTGGTGCCGGAGTTCGACGATAGCGGAAACCGGCTGGAGTGGAGCTTCCGGTCGTCGAGGGCGCAAGGAACGGTAGACGACGAAATCACGGTGGCTTTTGGATGACGTACGAGAGCGAGCGGCTGGTGGAATCGAGGGTTGCGGAGGGCGTGGTGTTCCGGGTAGCCCGGATGTCGTTCGGGCGGCGGATGGAGCTGATGCGGCGAGTGAGGGAGCTGGCACGGCACATGGAGTTCCTGGAGGCGGGCCAGACGGCGGGCGAGCGCATGGATGCGGCGCTGGCGCGTTGCGAGATCGACCGGCTGTACGTGACGTGGGGGCTGCGGGGCGTGGCGGGGCTGGTGGTGGACGGAGCGGAGGCGACGGCCGAAACCCTGGCAGATGCGGGGCCGGAGGATCTGTTCCGGGAGGCGCTGGCGGCGGTGCGGGCGGAAGCGGGGCTGAGCGAGGCGGAAAGAAAAAACTGATCGTCGCCTTCCACTTTCAATCCGCCAACCAGGCCGGATGGAAGTGCGACGCGTGCCGGAGGAACGGCCTGGATCAGAGGCGGCGCTGCGGATGGCTGCCGCGCGGCAGGGATGATGGGCAAGCTAAAGCATGCCCCACCGTGGTGGTGTGGGCCCGCAAGGGCGTGGCGGTGGAGTGCTGTCCGAAATCGTGGATTACCGGGGAAAGCCAGGCGCTGGTGGAGGAGTTTTTCATCAGGCGGAGACTGGCGAGTTGGGATTTCGTCGAGTTGAGCGCGCGGCAGGTTGAGGCGTTCGCGCTGATCGAGGGGGCGCTCGCGGAGGAGAAGAAAGATGGCCAGCACAACACTAGAAGATCTTCTCGATGAGTTCGGGGCTATAGCACCGGCAGGAGGTTCGGGCGGCGGCGATGCGGGCGCGGCGGGGGAGTTCCAGGCTTTAGCGGCGGCCCCCGAGTCGCAGAACGGAGCGGGTGCGCAGGAAAGCGGCGGCGAGACTTCCGGGATGAGCGCGAGGGCGGTGAGCGGCAGCGGCGGAGGGACGTCGACGGGGTCGATCGCAACGACCCTTTTGGAGAGCGGGCTGGGGCTGGTTCCGCTGGTTGGCGAACTGGTGGGATTGTTCGGCGGCTCGGACCAGCCGCAGCCGCTCGAGAAATACGCGATGCCGACACCGATCGGTTTCGAGGGCGTGGACACCGGAAACGGGATGAGCGCGGCGGACTACGACCAGATGGGGATGCCGAGGCTGGATGCGGGAGGCGCCGGAGGGAGCGACGACGCGGGCAGCGACACAGCGGTCGAGGCCCCGGCGGCGGGGGGCGGGGCTGGCGCGGCGAGCACGGGGGCGAGCGGCGGGGCGATCACGGTGAACGTGCAGGCGATGGACGCGCGGTCGTTCCTGGACCGGAGCAGCGATATCGCACAGGCGGTGCGCGCGGCGATGCTGAACATGAGCTCGATCAACGACGTGGTGAACGATCTGTAATATGGCTACCTTCCCGGCACTCAAGACGAACGCGGTGGCGCAGTATCCGGCGGCGCGGAGCTTCCGGTTCCGGAACCAGGTGTTGCGGTTCGTGGACGGGTCCGAACAGCGGTACAGGGACTCGGCGGGGCCGCTGCACCGGTGGGAGATCCGACTGGCGGAGCTGGACGAAGGAGAGATGGCGGCGCTGGAGAGTTTCTTCGCGGATAACCAAGGGAGTTTCGCGAGCTTCGCCTTCACCGATCCGTGGGATGGGGCGGTGTATGCGAATTGCAGCCTGGCTAGCGATGCGGCGGATTTGACGTCCGTAGGGGAGATGCGCGGGCAGACGGGGCTGACGGTGGCGGAGAACCGCGGGTGAGGGGGCGGAAGGGGGTGGGCAAGCTAAAGCATGCCCCACATGAGGAAAGAGAATGCTGGTATATCCACAACTTGCTACGGGGGCGCTGACACAGTTTCCAGTAAGGAAGCGGCGGCAGATGCGGACAGTGGTGAATCCGGCGGCGGATGGGAGCGCGGTGAAACTGGCGGATCCGGCGGCGGAAATAACGGAGTGGAGGCTTGAGTACGCGGGGCTGACGGACGCCGAGGCGGCGGCTCTCGAACAGTTTTTCGAGGCGGCCGAGGGGACGCTGAATGGGTTCACGTTCGTGGATCCGGTGGGGAACCTGCTGGCTTATAGCGAGCAACTGAACGACGCGGCGTGGAGCGCGGACCCGATGTTAACGGCGACGGCGGGCGATCCGGGCGTGTGGCACCTGGCCAATACGGGCGCGGCGGCGCAGGGCATCACGCAGACACTGGCGGTGCCGGGCGGGTACGTGTGCTCGTTGAGCGTGTACCTAAGAGCTGCACAGACGACCTCGGCGAGCCTGGTTGCGGGCGCGGGAAGCCGCGGCATCAGCGTGGGGAACGCATGGCAGCGGTTCCAGTACACGGTGAGCGTGGACGCAGCGACACAGACCACCACCTTCGGATTGCAACTTCCGGCGGGCGCGGCGGTGGATGCACAAGGGTTCCAAGTGGAAGCGCAGCCGGGGGCTTCGGTTTACAAGGCGACGACCACGGGCGGCGTTTACGAGAACGCGCGGCTGGGGGACGATACGCTGGCGATCACGGCGACAGACGTGAACCAACACTCGGCGACGGTCAACATCATTTATGCCAACCATCTCTGATCTCAAAGAACAGGCCGTGACAGACACGCCGCTGGTGCTCGTCGACTGCGCGCTGGCGAACGGGCAGACGGAGCACTGGAGCACGCACGCGGTGACGGTGAACGGGACGGCGTATGCGGCGCGGGTGGTGGGGCATAGCGCGTTCGATATCCAGACGGCATCGGATCAGGGCGTGGACGGGAGCCCCACGATTACGGTGACCCTGGCGAACGCGGATTCGCATTTTTCGGAGATCGAGCGGAGCTGCGGGTTCAAGGGCTCGCAGTTGACGGTGTCGATGGTGTTCTACGATTTGCGGAACGGGGCGGCGCTGACGGACACGGCGGTGGTGTTTCAGGGAGTCGCGAACCCGCCGCAGGAGATAAAAGAAGCGACGCTGCGGCTGACGGCGATGAACCGGATGAGCCTGCAACGGGTGTTGCTGCCACAGATCCGCATTCAAAGAAGATGCCCGTGGGACTTTCCGGCTACGGTGGAGGAGCGGACGGAGGCAGTGGACGGCGGGGTCGACGGAGCGTATTCACAGTATTACCGTTGCGGGTACTCGCCGGATATCGCGGGAGGAACGGGGAATCTGAACGGCGGCATGCCGTACACGTCTTGCGGATACACGCGGACGGATTGCCAGGCACGAGGCATGTGGACGAGATTCGGCGGGCTGGAGTACCTGCCGCCGTCGATCAATGTGCGGGCGTATGGGAAAGACTGGACGACCTCGGCGATGCCGGCGAACCAGGGGCAGTACAACGACTTCGTTCCGATGGTGTATGGGACGGCGTGGTACGAGCCTCCGGTGGTGTTCGCGCGCAACGACGGGAACTTCACGCGGATGGAAGTGCTGCTGGGCATCGGAGAAATTACCGGGGTGCTCACGGTGCTGGTGAGCGATTACGAGATCCCGCTGGGGCAGGCCGGCGCGAACATGGGCGCGACGGGGTGGTACAACCTGCCGACGCTGGGAGGCAGGGACGGCGCTTTCGACCTGAACTTTACAGACGGGAGCGGCCAGCCGGCGGGAGATCCGTACGGCAGCATGGCGTACCTGTCGGTGGTGGTGCCGAACGCGATCAACAACGGCACGCACATGCCGAGAGTCAAGGTGCTGATCGAGGGGCTGAATGTACCGGTGTGGGCGGCGGACGGAACGTACGTGGGATATCAGCTCACGAGCAACCCGGCGTGGATTCTGCTGGACGTGCTGCGGCGGATCGGTTGGGGGATGGACGAAATCGACCTGACCAGCTTCACGGCAGCGGCGGCGTACTGCGACCAGATGGTGGCCGGGGTGGACGTGAACGGAAACGCCATCGAGGTTCCGCGGTTCGGGTGCAATCTGGTGCTGCGAAACCGGCGCAGCGCGGGAGATGTGATTCGCGGAGTACGCAACGCGGCGCGGCTATACCTAACGTACGGACCGGGAGGCGTGCTGCAACTGGAGGTGGAGGGGCCGGCGCCGACGGTCTACGCATTCGGAGACGGCACGGACGGCAGTTCGGGAATATTGAGAAGCGCGAGCGGGGAACCCAGCGTCACGGTGATAGCGCGGAGCATCGCCGATACGCCGAACGACCTGACGGTGGAATTTCAGGACAGCCTGAACGGATATCAGCAGGACAGTTATGAAATGACGGACCCGGACGATATCGCGCTGACGGGGCAGATCGTCACGGGGACACTGTATGCGCTGGGAATCGATAATTTCGACCAGGCGGGACGGCTTCTACAGTTCAATCTGAACAAAACGATTCAGGGGAACACGTACCTGGAGTTCGAGACCAGCGTGAAGGGGTTCGGCATACGGCCGGGGGACCTGATCACGGTCACGTATGCGAAGGAGGGGTTTTCGCAGCAGCCTTTCCGGGTAACAAAGATCTCGCCGGCGACGAATTACCGGACGTGCACGATCACGGCGCAGATTCACGACGATGCCTGGTACGCGGACAGCAACGGGCAGAGCGGGGGAAGCGGGGTGGGTCTGCAAAGCGGAGCGGGAGTGGGCATGCCGCGACCGCTGGCGGGAAACACGATCGACGCGAACGGCATAGCACAGTTCGGAGTGGCGGAGAGCTCCTGGAGCGCGGCGGACGGGACCGAGCAGACGCAGGTGACGGTGAGTTTCGTCGCGCCGGGGGCGGTGGCGGCGAGCGGGCCGGGGATTCCGCTGGTGAGCCTGGCTGCGACGGTGGGGAGCGGCGGGACGCTGGGCGCCGGCACATATTACTACGCGGTCTCGGCGTGCGATGCGACGGGAGCGGAAAGCGCGCTTTCATTCAGCGTGCTGGCCGTGGTGGCGGAGGACGCCCGCAGCGTCACGCTGACGGGGTTGAGCTTCACGGCCGCGGCGAGCACGTTCAACGTATACCGGGGGAACACGCCGGCGCAGTTCATGCAGATCGCGTCCAGCCAAGCTGTGGCGGCGCAGTTCACGGATATGGGACTGGCGCCCGAAGCGATCCTGCCGCCGGACGCGAATTTCGATCACGCGGATTTCTACTGGCGGCGGGAACTGGTGCCGGAGATGGAAACGACGGCGTATGCGGCGACGCTGGTGGGAAACGGGTCGCTCGCCATGACGGCGAACGCGTACATCGGCATGACGGCGCGGATCACGAGGGGACCGGGAGCGGGACAGGAAGCGGCCATCACGGCCAACGACGCGACGACACTGACGGTTTCGCCGCCATGGGAGACGGGGCCGGGGGCGGGGAGCTACTTCACGGTGGCGGAGGCGGGGTGGAATTTAGGGGCGACTACGAAATCGAGCCCGGTGACGTTCGCGATTCCAAACCGGCCGGGAGAGACGGTGCAGATCTCGGGCCGGTCGGCGAATGTGAACGATCAGGAGTGCGCGGCGGGGATCTCGCCGGTAACGCGATGGCAGATCGGCGGGGCGGGGACGGGCGACAGCGACGTACCGCCGGCGCCGTATTTCGGTTTGAACGTGGGGGCGGGCGAAGGGACGGTGGAGTTGAGCGGGATCTCGTTCACCAGCCTGACAAACACGGAGACGATTTCATCGGCGACATTCACGCTGCACTACTGGGATGAATTGCAGGGCACGCCGGCAACGACGCTGGCGAGCGCGATGGCGGCGGGCGACGGGGCACTGACGCTGAACGAGGCGGGGCCGGGCGCGGCGGGGAGCATCCTGCAGATCGACGGCGAGATCCTGGAGGTGACCGCGGCGAGAAACGGAGGGATAGAGTACGCGGTGACACGGGGAACCGACGGGAGCCTGGCGGCGGGACATAATGCCGGGGCGGTGGTGTATCACCTGCTGAAACAGACGGGCATCGCGGCGTTTCCGGCGCAATTCTTCGGAAGCCCGTACTGCGGGAGCTGGAGCGAGGCGGTGACGCTGCCAGACGTGCGCGTGGCGAGCGCCGAGCTGTTCGTAACCAACCAGAAGGGCAACAGCCCGACAACCGGGATTTCGATGACGCAATTCCAGGACGGAGGGCTGCGCACGCTGTCGGGCGGGCAATACACGATCCAGGTAGAGGGATACCTGGCGGTGGACGCGATGGCGGCGCCGGCGCTGTCGATAGATGCTTCGCACTCGGTGCGGGATGTTTACGCGGTGCTGGGGTCCTCGGCCGATGCGGTGGTGGGCCTGACACTGAACGTGAACGGGGCGCCATACTGCGCATTGCAATTTGCGGCCGGACAGACCACGACGGAGACTGCGATCGACGGCAGCACACTGCCTCCGCTAACGGTAGGGTCGCAGGTGACGCTGGCGGTGACGGCGGTAGGGCAGACGTATCCGGGAGCCGATTTGACGGTGGTGATCCGACTCTAATGGCCGAACAATTGACCAAGCTGCGGCCGGACCGGGACTTGCAGTGCTACTTCCAGACGCCCTCGGCGGTAGCGGCGCTGAGCCAGACGAGCGCGAACGGCTTCACGGTATCGGGGTGCTGGCGGCAGGCGTCGGACTGGGCCGTGGTGGAGTGGAACCGGGATAACGTGTTCGAGCATCCCACGCTGCGCAACCTGCCGGATGGCGATCTGAGCGGCGTACGGCTCTCCTACGAGGAAGTGCGCACGGGGTGCATTCCGCTCGATTCGACGCTCAAACCGACGGTGGAATGGCCGTACCTGAGGATCTGGGCGACCGGGGCGGACGGCGAGGAAAACATCTATTTCGTGCCGCTCGAGAGTTACGCGACTACGCAGGGCGAATCGACACCGGCGACGTGCTGCTTCCAATTGCAGGGGACGATGACGCAGGGGGATTACATCGAACTGGCCTGGCTGGAGCAACACTTCTATTTCCAGATGTGGGGCAGCGATAATGCGGCGCACGCGCTGAGCATGCTGGCATCGGCGATCAACGGGGGACAGGCGACGGGCCAGGTGAGCGCGACGGCGACGGGGGATCAGATCGAACTGACGTACCTGGGATTGCCGGGAGCGAACGGAAACCGCATCGGGGTGTACGGGATCGTTTCGGGCGCTGCGACGGAATCGTGGTCGCCGGAATGGGCGATGTTCAGCGGGGGCACGTCGCCGGAGAAATGGGCGATCAAGCTGGACTTCTCGGCGCTCGAAGGGTACCAGTTCCCGGATCTCACGACGCTGGTGCCGGTGCCGACCACGAATGTCCGCAAGATGCGCTGGACGTGGGCGGCGGACATGCAGATGGGGGATTTCCAAAGAACCGAGTTCTCAGTGGCGGTGACGAACTGGAACGTCACGGGGACGAACCTGACCTACAATGTGGCGGGGCCGGGGAGCCGGAGGATCGAGGACGACGCGGCGGTGTACCAGGGAAGCTGGAATCCGGGCAGCGGCAATTTTTCGGGAGGATCGATTCACTGGACGACCACGCCAGCAGCCAGCGTCCAGTGCAGCTATACGGCGGAAGCGGCGCACTCGCTGTACCTGGGGACGCGCCTGGCGGACACGGGGGCGCCGATCACGGTGCAGGTGGACGGCAACGCGCCGGTGCCGGTGAATCTGGCGTTGGACGACGACGACGTGCTGGTGCGCGTACCGCTGGGGCAATGGGGGGCAGGGGCGCACACGGTTACGGCGACGCACGCGGGGAGCGCCGGAGAGTGCTTGTACTTCGACTTTCTGGAAATTGCGATTCCCACGACGGAACTGCCGGCCGCCGGCACGGAATGGAACACCAGCCTGGCGACGGACTGGGACACGGAGCACTCGCAGGCGCTGGCTCCGGAGCGGACGGCATGGCTGATCGACACACTGGGATTCGGCGCGCGGGAGAATCACTACGCGGGAGCGCTGTGGTTCTACGAGCTGTCGAGGCCGGGACATCAATACGCTTCGGCGACGATCACATTCGCGGGGACGCCGCAATTCGGAGACACGGCGCAGGTGAGCCTGGACCAGACGGCGATCCAGCACGTGTGCCTAATCGGCGACACGGCAGAAAGCGTGGCAACCTGTTTCGCACTGCTGATCAACGCGGGATCGAACGCGGTGTGGGCGCAGGCACAAGGAGCCGTGCTGACGATCACGTCGCGGACCATGGGAACGGACGGCAACGGCTTTGCGATCGGAGTGAGTACGGTGAGCAGCGGCCTCACGGCCCAGGCGAGCGGAACGGCGCTCGAGGGCGGCGGGGACCGGGCGATTTCGACGAGCCGAATGAACGCGTTGGGCACGGCGGGATATTGGACGACGGACCTGGAGGCGATGCCGCGGCTGAACCGCGCAGCGCGGGACTGGAGCACGGGTTTCTTCACGGCGCTGCAGGGGTACGGGATGGAAGCGACGGCGGCGTTCAGCATGGAGCTGCAGAATGGGGACGACAGCACAGAGGCGGGGATCGCGCAGAGATATCCGGACGGCAGCGCGGCGTGGCTGAATACGCCGTCGCTGCAAACGAATTTCAGTCCGGCCAGCACAACGTTCTGGCAGCAGGTATTCCTGGACATGGCGGGACTGATGGCGAGCGCCGGGATGACACCGTACTTGCAGTTCGGCGAGACACAGTGGTGGTACAGCCCCAATGCGGCGGGTATGCCATACTACGACGCTTACACCACGGGCGCGTTCCAGGCGGCTTACGGGCGGGCGATGGCGACGATTACGAGCCCGGACGCGGACACGGGGCCGCTGGTCGAGGAATGCAGCTTCCTGGCGGGGCTGATCGGGCAGTTCACGGAGACGGTGATGGATTTCGTGCGGGCGTCGTACGCGGACGCGCGCTTCGAAGTGCTGTACCCCGTGGATGTAAACGAGGGAACGGTGAACCTGTTGGTGAATTTTCCGAGTGCGACATGGACGCCGGACAACTTGGCGTGCCTGAAGACGGAAAACTTCACCTACACGGAAGATCGGGACCTGGACAAGGCGCGGCAATCGATCGCGCTGCCGGGGCAGAAAGGATTTCCACCGGCGCAGGCGAGCCACCTTGTGGGGATCTCGGATCCGACGACGCCGTGGCAGAAGGAGCGGAGGCTGGCACTGGCGGCGGGCATGGAATCGGTGGTGCTGTTCGCGCTGGATCAGTTCTGCCTGGTCGGGTATGGGCTGCCGCTGGAGCGGGGGATGCGGACGGCGCGGTTCGTGGGGAAGTGAGGCGGAGGTTGTTGGTAGAACGAAAATACTGAACTCACCGCGGAGACGCGGAGTCGCGGAGGTTCGCGGAGAAGATAATTGAAGTGATTCGGCCCCTGATGGTTGGAGGGAAGCGCAAACCAAAAGTCAAAACCTGAGTGCACGGAGGGAGCGGAGATTCGTGGCGCTGGCGCGGTGTGACTCGGTGGCAGGTTGGGGAGTAAGGGCGCCGCTGCGCGGCACGAGCGCGGCTACGCGGCGCCGAAAACATCTTTTTCCAGGGCCAGGTATCCGCAGGCGACCACAACCAGGAACATGGTGAGGACTTCGCTGTCGCCGAGGTTCAGCTCGAAGAAGCCTTCGGCCAGGGTGGCCAGAAGAACGGCGACGCCTCCGTGCAGGAGGAATCGGCGATCGCCGCGGCCGGGCGGGAGCGAGCGGAGACCGCGGAGAAAATCGTAGAGGATCAGGGCGAGCATCCACATAAGCATCAGCGCGGTGGGGATGCCGCGTTCGGCTGCATAGTGCAGGTAGATGCTGTGCAGATGGCCGTACCAGCCGGTGGGGAGCGGGCGGGGGATGTCGGCGGGGACGTAGTCGCTGAAATGCAGCTTCACGCCTTCGGGGCCGAGGCCGAGCCAGGGATGGCGGGCGATCATGACCAGGCCGGTGCGGGTGGTGACCACACGGAACTGGTTGGAATCGACGTCTTTCTGAGGCCGAACCAGGGAAGTGAAGCGCTCGCGGACGCCGTGGGGCGAAAGCACGAAGGCCAGCGCGAAGACGACCGGGATGGCGGCCACGAACCAACGCTTCCAGAACCAGAGCAGGTAGACACCACCGACGGCAATGCCGATCCAGACGGCGCGGGTCATGCCCAGGAAGGCGGCGAAGGCCATCAGCGCGGCGCAGAGAATCCAAATCCAAGTTCGGCGGCGGGCGCTGGGCGCGAAGAAGAGAAACGCGGCCAGCATGAGCAATGCGAACATCTCCTGAGCCGCGAAAGTGTTCCAGTGGCTCATAAAGCCGGTGATGCGCTCGGAGACGTAGTAGGTGTAGAAGTCGCGGCCCAGCCGATGGGCTTCCTGAATCTTGGAGGCGAACTGCACGAAACCGCGGATTGCGGTGATGCTGGCGAAGCCGGCCCAGGTGAGGAAGAGCCAGCGCACCATGCGGGAATCGCGCAACGACGAATAGACCACCAGCAGCTCGCTGAACACATAGAACTTGCGGACTTGAGGCAGGCCGGCCGTAGGGTCGCCGGAAAAAGCCAGCGAGATCAGGGTGCCGAGCATGAAGAGACCGAGAGGCAGCCAGATGCGCGGCAGGCGCAGCTTTTCACCGGAAAGCAGCAACGCGGCCAGAGCCAGCGCCAGAAAGATCTGGGAGATAGCGATCGAGAATATGATGGCGACGGCGGAGGCGAAAGCCAGCCAACGGGCGGCGCGGGTGAGAAAGGGATCGGACGGCATGGGAGGCTATTTGAGGCCGAAGAAATCCACGTCGAGAGTCACGGGAGTCTTCTTCAGAATCTCGTCGACAGCCTTTTGCAGCCGGTCGGGGCGGAGATGCGCTTCAATTTCCGGACGAACCTCTTCGAACGTCCTGTACTTGACGGCTTCCACGCGCAGAATGTGATAGCCGAACTGGGTCTTGACCGGTTCGCTGACCTTGCCGGGCGTGAGCGAGAAGGCCGCCTCCTCGAAGCTGGGAACCATCTGACCGCGGCCGAAAAAGCCGAGGTCGCCTCCATTGGCTGACGTGGTGTCGTCGGATTCGGCGGCGGCCACGGTGGCGAAATCCTCGCCGGCCAGAAGGCGCTTGCGGATTCCCTGGACGCGGGCCAGGGCTTCGGCGTCGGTTAAATCCTTGCGGCCGGGCTTTACGGGAGAGGGCGATCCCTGCGCGCGGATCAGGATGTGGCGTGCGTGCACCTGCTGGTATTCGCTCTTGTGATCCTCGTAATATTTCCGCAGCTCGATTTCATCCAATTTAAGATTCTTGGAGACGTCTTCGTAAACCGAGTTGGCGAGCACGGTATCGGCGGCGAACTGCGCCTGAATCTTGAAGCCGGGGGCCTCTTCCATCTTGCGGCGGCGGGCCTCCTCGGCCAGCGAGAGAATGCGCGCGAGGTTCTCGGCGAACCGCTTGCGGCCGGCGCCGCGGGCGATGGCGCGGTACTGGCCGTTCAGCGAATCGACGATCTGGTCGAACTGAGCGGCGGTGATCTTGATATCGCCGACGGCAACCACGACGCGATCGGGAGGCACTTCCACATATTTCGGCTCGGGCGGGTTCTCGGCTCTCATGCGAACCTCGGGAACGTACGCCGGCGCGGCGGGTTGGGGAGGCGCCTGGGCCAATAAAAAGGCCGGTGCGAGACAAATCAGGCCGGAAAGGAACTTCATCCACTTATAATACCAGCGGGACACGCGAGGCCCGGTTCGACTTTGGCCTGGTCCGCCTATTAGAATTTGAGAGGAAAGGAACTGGAATGAAAAGGATCATTTATCTGGCCGCAATCACGGTTGTGGTGGCTACATTCTGGCTGCTCGCCCAGCCTGCCGGCGATCCCCTGATCGCGGGGTTCCGGGAAGTGGAAGTGTCTTCCGTGGCGGACGCCATGGAGCAGCTCTATGGAACGCGGGCTTACATGTCGCATGAGATGCGGCCGCTCAGCACCGCAAAGTTTGCCGGACCGGCGGTGACGGTGCTGCTGAAGAAGGAAGAGCACAAGGAAGGCGGGGCGGCATCGCAAGGAATGCTGGACGCGATCGACACGGCGCCAGCCGGGTCGGTATACGTGATGGAGGTGGAAAACGGCGCGGATTACGCCGGCATCGGCGGGATCATGGTGACCGGCATGAAGTACCGGGGGATGGTGGGAGCGATCGTGGATGCGTCGGTGCGCGACACGCCGCAGATTCGCCGCATGCAGTTCCCGGTCTTCAGCCTGGGCGTTTCGCCGGCCACGACCGTCAACCACTATCGCTTCGCCGGGTCGAACATCACGATCAACTGCGCGGGAGTGAAGGTGAGCGCGAACGACATCATCTCAGCGGACGAAGACGGCGTGGTGGTGATACCGCGCGCGAAAGCGGCGGAGGTTCTGAAAAAATCCCAGGAACTGGACTTCACCGAGCATTCCACGATGCCGTTCATCGAGAAGTACCGCTCCATCAAGGAAGCGGTGGCCAAGTTCGGGCGAATCTAACCGCTCACTCGGGGTCGCGGCCCGGCAAGGAAATCCGGGCCGCGAGCGTGAGGAGCCGAGGTATGGCCATGGACAAGCGGCAGATCCGGTCGCGCATCGAACAAATCGGCATCATTCCGGCCGTGCGCATCTCGTCCGCCGAAGGCGCACGCTTTGCGGCGGAAGCGGTGGCGACGGGTGGCATACCCATCGTGGAGCTGACCATGACGGTGCCGGGGGCGCTCGAGATCATCGCCGAGCTGGTGCGCAGCAGCCCCCAGGTGATCGTCGGGGCGGGCACGGTCCTCGATTGCGAGACGGCGCGCGCCTGCGTGGACGCGGGCGCGCAGTTCCTGACCGGCCCGGGACTCGATCTGGAGCTGGTGGACTTCGCGCAGAAGAGAGGCTTGCTAGTGCTTCCCGGAGCGCTGACACCGACCGAGGTCCTGACGGCGTGGAAGGCCGGAGGGGATCTGGTCAAAGTCTATCCCTGCGCGGAAGTGGGCGGCGACCGCTACATCCGCGCCCTGAAGGGGCCTTTTCCGCAAATACCGCTGATTGCGGCGGGGGGCGTCACACAGCGGACGGCCGCAGATTTCATCGTAGCGGGCGCGACGGCGCTGGGAATCGGCCACGACCTGATCCCGTCGGAAGCCATCCGGCTGCGCCAGGCGGACTGGATCTACGAACTGGCGCACCGCTTCTCGAAGATCGTGCAGAACGCCCGCGGGCAGACGGACGGCCACTGAGCCGTCGCGAGCTGCCCGCCAACCGTCCGCTTACCGCTGGCTACGAATCTCCGCCAGGCGCTTCTTCAGGTACTCTTCGTATTCCTTCTTGAGCTCGGGATCTTTCGGCGAGCCGTAAATATCGCTGGATTTATATTTGTGCTCGGCGAATTTTTTGCGGGTCCATTCGTCGTGTATGTGGGTAGTATCGGCGACGTCGAGAACGTGCTCCATCAAATGCGGAGGAACGAACGCCACGCCCTCGCGATCTCCCACCACAACGTCGCCGGGCATGACCGTGACATCGCCGATGCGTATGGGGACGTTGACCGCCGCGAGCGTGACGCCGCCGATCGCGCTGGGGTGCGTGGTCCGGTAGTAGGCCGGCATGTCCATTTCGGCGATGCCTTGCAGGTCGCGTATCCCGCCATTCACCACCAGCCCGCCGGTTTGGGTGGTCTGGAGAATGTAGTAGAAAAGATTGTCGCCGACGATCGTGCCGCCTTCATCTTTCCCGTAGAGATCCACCACCAGCACGTCGCCGGGCTGCAGCATGTCTATGACGTGCTGGTTGTTCAAGGTGTCGATGCCCTTCTCTTTCGCCTTGGCCGTGACCACGGCATCGAGATCCGGGCGTGCCGGCATGAAGGCCGCGGTGACGGCCCTGCCCACCAACATCTTGCCAGGATGCAGGACTTGCCAGCCGCCGGTGAACTGGCTATAACGGGGTCCCTGTCCGCCGCGGCCGCCGGAACCCGCGTCCCCGCCGAAGTTGACGATGACCTCCTCCTGGGATAGGCCGCGGGCTCGATTCAGCAGGGCGTCGGGGACTTTGGGCCGGCCGTCGGGGAAACGGTCGCCGGTCCAGGCCTTGGTGTAGTCGAGCATCTGCTCGTGCGTCCAGGTCCACAATTGCGCGTGCGCGAGAGCGGGCGCGAGCAGGGCAGCCAGGCACGCAGCTAGAAAGAATCCATTCAGTCGCTTCATATTCCTTTTCTTACCTCATTGGCTCTGTTTTGGCGCGCGGAGGTGGCGGCGGCGCGACAGGCGGCCGCGGCGGGCGTCTCCGGCGTGGTGCTGGACGGAACTCCGCTGGCCGGCCATCTCGGCGAACGGTTTCCGGCGCGGCTTGGGATTCGGCCGCAAGCCCGACGCGCTTTGCACCACATCAGCGGAATGCTACCACACAACGCGGGAGGCAGAGTAGATGCGCAGTTTCGGCTGTCGCAGTTTCGGAAAGACAAGCGTATTTCCGGACGCATCGGCAACCGCTCGCACATGGGCCGCCCTCTGGGCCCGGCTCGGAACGGAGCACGGATGACGGTAGAATTGAAGCAGAGTATGCGAATTCTCCTTTTCAGCGGCAAGGGAGGGGTGGGGAAAACGAGCCTTGCCGCGGCCACCGGCCTGCAACTTTCGCGACTGGGGTACCGGACCCTGGTAATGAGTGTCGATCCGGCCCACAGCCTGGCGGACGCTTTCGATCTGGAGACCGGCCTGTTCCACAGCCAGACCGGCGACCCGCTGGCCATCGACGAACACCTGGCCATCCACGAAGTGAACATTCAGAAGGAGATCAAGCGGCACTGGCGCGAGATCTCTTCCTATGTCGTCTCGGTGCTGCGCACCACCGGCATCAGCGATGTGGAGGCCGAGGAACTGGCCATCCTGCCGGGGATGGAAGAACTCAGCGCCATGATGTACGTGAACCAGTTCCGGCGCGAGCAGCGCTACGACGTGATCGTGCTCGATTGCGCGCCCACGGCGGAATCCATGCGGTTCGTCAGCATGCCGACCACGCTCGAATGGTATATGAAACACATATTCCCGTTCCAGCGCGGCATTCTCAAAGCGGTGCGGCCCATCGCCAACCGCATGTCGCCGGTGGAACTGCCCACCGACAATTACTTCGTCAACATACAGGATCTGTTCGGGAAGCTGGATGGCATCGGAGAGCTGCTGGAAGATCCGCGCGTAACCAGCGTCCGGCTGGTAACCAACCCCGAGAAAATGGTGCTGCGGGAAACGCAGCGCGCGTTTGTGTATTTCTCGCTGCACGGGCTGGCGGTGGATGGAGTGATCGTGAACCGCGTGCTGCCGGCGGAGATCAAGGACGCCTGGTTCGAGGAGTGGCGTTCGTCGCAAGCCCGCATTCTGGAAGAGATCGAGGCCTACTTCGCGCCGGTTCCGGTGAAACGCGTGCCGCTGTTCACGCACGAGGTGCTGGGCCGCACGCGCCTGGAGGAGCTGGCGAGCACGCTATATGGCGAGGGGGAGGACCCCGCGGCGGTGACGCGCACCGAGGCGCCCTACACGTTCGCCAAACGCGACGGGCATTACGAGATCCGGCTGCGGCTTCCCTTCGCCGCCAAGGGCGAGGTGGGGCTGTTCAAGAAGGGCGACGAACTGGTGGTGGAGATCGGCACGCTGCGGCGGCACATCGGATTGCCGGTTTCGATGGCGGCATTGACGCCCGGCCACGCCAGGCTGGAAAATCGAGTTCTGACCGTGGAAATGAAGGAGAACTGAGATGGAAGAGAATACTGCAACCGGCGGGCCGGCCGGAGAGGCCCCCCGCATGGGCTGCTTTTTCTGCGAAACGGCGCTGCCCCTACTCGAGCGCTGCTGGCCGCAAGCCACGCGGGAACATTTCCGCAACTCTCGTGTGGAGTTTCTGAAGGGCATACGCAGCCTGCTCGACGATCGCATCGCGCACCTGTCCAAAGCGAAGCCGGCCTCCGGCACGCACGTAGTTGTGGAATAGGCGCAATCGTCAGCGCAGCAGAGTGCCGGAGGCCGGTCGCGTAACGATCCAGGTGGGCGTAGTGGTAGCGATAGTCCGGCGAATCGTCGAACTGGTAAACGGTCAGACCACGCCTTTGGCTGTGGAAGCTTAATCACCTTACCCTCCGCAGCCGCCCGCGCCGGCGTCACAGACTGCGCGACATACGTGCGAGCAGAATTTCCGCCCGCACCACGGCCGAGCCCTTTATCGGCAGAGTGGATCTCCGGCTGGTTGGGGCTGCCGATCTGAGCAGTATCCACGGCCAGCGGTGTGTTCGGCTGCGTACCGGGAACGGTGGCGGTCGTGGTGCAAGCTACCAGGAAGGCCGCCCAGCGAGCCGACATACACACGAAGGTGCACGCTAAAGGGCGAAATCGGGTGCAACAATTGTCGTAACGGACCCATTATTGAAGGTAGAAGGAGAAGACGATGTTTCGTAAACTGCTCGCCACCCCCAACGACCCCACCCTCACCCTGCTCCGGCTGGCGCTCGGCATCGTTATGTTCGCTCACGGCGCCCAAAAAGCACTCGGCTGGTTCGGAGGCAACGGCTTCAGCGCCACCATGGGATTCTTCACTCACTCGGGCATACCCGCGCCCTTCGCGTTCCTGGCGATCTGCGCCGAATTCCTGGGCGGCCTGGGCCTGATACTGGGATTGCTCGCCCGCATCGGCGCCTTCGGCATCGTCGTGAACATGCTAGTCGCGATCCTGACCGTGCACCTCGCCAACGGGTTTTTCATGAACTGGGCCGGCGCGAAGAAGGGTGAAGGATTCGAATACCACATCCTGGCGATCGCCATTGGGCTTGTCATCATCGTGAAGGGCGCCGGCGCTTATTCGCTGGATGGCGCCATCGAGCGTTCGCAGCCGCAGCCGTTGGGCGGGAGGCTCGAACCGCATCGCGCGCATTAGGCCGGGCGCGGCGTGCTCGTGGGACAATAATCCGAGACTGTGGATTCCCAAACTGAAGCTCCCTCGCATCCGGCGCGCGCCACCCAGATGCGCCTGCTCGTCGAACAGTTGAAGAGGCTGGAAGATCGCCTGCGGCAGGGCGGCGGTCCGGCGCGCATCGAGCGGCAGCATCGCGCCGGGAAGATGACGGCGCGGGAGCGCATCGCCGGCCTGCTCGATCCAGGCGCACCGTTTATCGAAATCGGGCTGCTGGTGGCGTACGACCGCTATGACGGCCAAGCGCCCGGAGCGGGCGTGGTCACCGGAATCGGCCGCATCGAAGGCCGGCCGGCGGTGGTGGTGGCCAACGACGCCACGGTGAAAGCCGGCGCCTGGTGGCCCGAAACCATCACCAAGATTCTGCGCGCGCAGGAAATCGCCATGCGCAACCGGCTCCCCATCGTCTACCTGGTGGATTCGGCGGGAGTCAACCTGCCGTATCAGGACGGCATTTTCCCGGGCCAATACGGCGCGGGGCGTATCTTCTATTACAATTCCCTGATGCGCCGCCGGCTGCGGATTCCGCAGATTGCCGCCGTGATGGGACCGTGCATCGCCGGGGGCGCTTATCTGCCGGCCCTCAGCGACGTCATCATCATGGTGGAGGGCGTGAGCTTCATGGGCTTGGGCGGGCCCAACCTGGTGAAGGGCGCCACCGGGCAGGTCATCGATTCCGAACCGTTGGGCGGCGCGCGCCTGCACACCGCCATCAGCGGCGTAGCGCACTATATGGCGGCCGATGACGCCGATTGCCTGGAGCGCATACGCCAGCGCTTTCGCCAATTGGCCGCAGCCCCGGTGCGCCCCGCTGAATTGCCGGGCCGCTGCCCCGAGGACCTCTACGGCGTACTGCCCGCCGATCATCGCCTGCCGTACGAGATCGAAAGTGTGATCTCGCGAATTTTCGATGCCGACGATTACGCCGAGTTCCAGTCCGAATACGCGCCCGAGATGCTGTGCGCCAACGCGCGCCTGGCGGGACGGCCAGTGGCGCTGATCGCCAACCGCCGCGGGTTTCTGAAGGCCCAGGGGCGCCCGCGCATCGGCGGCATCGTGTATGCCGAATCGGCGCGCAAGGTGGCCTATTTCGTGGAAACCAGCGAACGGCTGGGGCACCCGCTGGTCTATCTGCAAGATGTTTCCGGTTTCATGGTGGGGCCGGAGGCCGAGCGCGAGGGCATCATCCGCGCGGGCGCCGAAATGGTGGAGAGCATGTCCTGCGCCACGGTGCCCAAGATCGTTCTGACGCTCAACCACGCCAGCGGCGCGGGCTACTACGCCATGGCCGGCCAGGGCTTCGACCCCAACTTCACGTTCAGTTGGCCCACCGCGCGCATCGGCGTGATGGAGGGCGAATCGGCCGTGCAGGCGCTCTTCGCCTCCGAGCTGGCACAATACAAAGGCGGGCCGGTTCCCGAGGAGCTGCGCGCCGCCATCGAAAAGACGCGCGCCGATTACGAGCGCTGGCTGGACGCGCGCTATGCCGCCGCGCGGGGGCACTGCGACGCAGTCATCGATCCGCTGGATTCGCGCGCGTATCTGGCTTTCGCGCTGGAAGCTTGCTCCAATGCGGTCCCCGGCGGGTGGCCGGTGCTCCCTGGCAGCCGCGCCGAAAGCGGCCGTTCCACCGGAAACGAGGTCTCATGATTCGCATCGCCAACGGCCAGGGCTTCTGGGGCGATTGGCTGGAAGCGCCGGTCCGCCTGATCGACCAGGGGCCCATCGATTACCTCACGCTCGATTACCTGGCCGAGGTCACCATGTCGATCCTGCAGAAGCAGAAGCAGGCCGATCCGCACCTCGGCTATGCCCGCGACTTCCCTCCCCTGGTGGCGCGCATCGCCCGCAAGATCCGCGACCGCGGCGTG
>CAYRWE010000050.1:0-24331 GCA_964427655.1 uncultured Solibacteraceae bacterium
CGCCGGGGCGCGTCGATCTGATGGGCAGCCACACCGATTACAACCTCGGCTATGTGCTGACTCTTCCGATCAGCCGCGACACCTGGATGGCGGCGCGCGCGAACGGCAGCCGGGAGGTGCGCGTGCACGCCGCCAATTTCGGCGAGGACGATCGCTTTTCGCTCGACGCCATCGCGAAGACCGAATCCTGCAAGTGGAGCAACTACCTGCGCGGGGTGGCCGCCGTGCTGCAATCCAAAGGATTGCGCCTCGATGGGTTCGATGCCGTGATCCACAGCACCGTGCCTTTGGAGAGCGGGCTCAGCTCGTCCGCGGCGCTCGAGTGCGCCACCGCCGTGGTCTTTCGTGAACTGGGCGGATGGCCGCTGGAACCCGAGACCATGGCGCGGCTGTGCCAAAAGGCCGAGAACGAGTTCGTGGGCGTGCCGTGCGGGATCCTCGATCAATTCTCGTCCTGCCTGGGCCGCAAAGATTGCGCTTTGCTGCTCGATTGCCGCGATCTCTCGACGTCTCCCGTGCCGATCGCTTCGGGCGTGCAGGTGGTTATCTGCGACACGCGCGCGCGGCGGCAGGTGGGCGCGGCGGAGTATCGTCTGCGCCGCCAGCAGTGCGAGGAAGGCGCCGCGCGGCTGGGAGCCGCGGCCCTGCGGGACGTCACGCCGGCACAACTCGAAGCCGGGGCCAGCCAGTTGCCGCCCGAGGTTCTGAAGCGCAGCCGGTTCATCGTCGAGGAGGATCGGCGTGTGCTCGACCTGGCGGCGGCCCTTGGTTCCGGAGACCGTGCGTCGATCGGCCGCCTGCTCGGCGAATCGTTCGCTGGCGCGCGGGATCTGTTCGAGATCTGCTCGCCACCCATGATCGCCATGATGCAGGCGATGCTCGCGGCGCCCGGCGTCATAGGGGCGCGGCAGGCGGGCGCGGGTTTCGGCGGCTGCATGGTGGCGCTGGTGGAAGAAGAACAAGGCGAGGAGTTTCGCGCCGCGGTGGCGCGCCATTACGCGGAAGCCACTGCTACAATTCCAGAAGTGTACCCGGTTAGCGCCTCGACCGGAGCCGGTCTCCTGTCCGAGGCTTTATGAAAGGTCCAACGCTTATGCTGGCCCGCTTAGTTTTCGCCGCTACGGCACTCATTATGTCTCTCAACGGCGAGGTCAAAGTCGAGAAGGTCGCTTATCAGGGGTGGCCCAACTGCTACCGCGTGACGAACGGCGAGATCGAGGCCATCGTCACCAGCGATATCGGCCCGCGCATCATGCGCTTCGGTTTCGTGGGCGGCCAGAACTTCTTCAAGGAGTTCCGGGAGCAGCTTGGCAAAACCGGCGAGGAGAAGTTTCAACTGCGCGGCGGCCATCGTGTGTGGAAAGCGCCCGAGGATCCCATCGCCACATGGGCGCCCGATAATGTTCCGGTCGAAGTCAAAGTCACCGCCAATGGCCTGGTGGCGCGCGAGCCTGTGGAGCCGCTCACCGGGTTGCAGAAAGAACTGGCGCTCGAAATGGAGCCGGCGGGCACGCGCGTGACCGTCACGCACCGCATTACCAACAAGACGCTCTTCACCTTGGAATTCGCGCCCTGGGCCCTCACCATGCTGGCGCAGGGAGGTCTGGAGATCACCGGTTTTCCGCCGCGCGGCAAGCATCCCGACAACCTGGAGGTCACCAACCCGCTCTCCATGTGGGCTTACACGGACCTCTCCGACAAGCGCCTGACTTTCACCCGCAAGTACCTGATGCTGCGCCAGGACCCCAATAACGCGCAGCCGCAGAAGATCGGCCTCTTCAACCCCAAGACATGGGCCGCCTATCTTCTGAACGGCGAGTTGTTCGTGAAGCGCTACGACGCCGACCCGCACAAGACTTACGCGGATTTCGGCTGCTCCTTCGAAACCTTCACTAGCAATGAGTTCCTGGAGATGGAAACGCTCGGACCCACCTCCAAAGTGGCGCCCGGCGAGAGTCTTACGCACGTGGAGCGCTGGAGCCTGCACAAAAGCGTTCGCATCGCCGCCCTGGAGGATAGCGAACTCGACCGCGTGCTCTTACCCCTGATTCCATGACGCACCCGAATCTGCCCCACCTGATGACCATGAGTCCGGTGGACCTGGTCATCGTTGTGCTCTACTTCGTGCTGGTGCTGGGCCTGGGCCTGTACCTGAGGAAGTTCGCGCAGACGGGCGAGGATTTCTTCATGGCCGGCCGCGAGATGACGGCCTGGATCGCCGGCCTCAGTTTCATCTCGGCGAACTTAGGCTCGCTCGAGATGATGGGCTACGCCGCGGCGACTTATCAATACGGCATCCTGGTGGCGCACGCCTACTGGATCGCGGCCATCCCGGCAATCCTGTTCCTCTCGCTCGTGATGCTGCCGTTCTATTACATCTGCAAGACTCACTCGGTGCCGGGATACCTGAAGCTGCGCTATGGCGAGGGCGCACGCTCGCTTTCGGCCGTCTCATTCGCGGTGATGACTATCCTGATGAGCGGCATCAATATGTACTCGATGGCCGTGATTATGAAGGTCATCCTGGGCTGGGATATTCACTTCAGCATCTGGGTTTCGTCACTCACGGTGGCCGTCTATGTGATGGCGGGCGGGCTGCTCTCGGCCATCTTCACCGAGGTCCTGCAATTTTTCCTGATCTGGCTGGGCTGCCTGGTCATCCCGATCGTGGGGTTGATCGAGACCGGCGGCTGGGCAGGCATGGTGGCGCGCATCGCCAAGAACTTTCCCGGCCAGGACTACACCCACATGTGGAGGACGGTCGGCTCGTTCACCGATAACCCCATGGGTGTGCACTGGACCGGCATCGTGTTCGGCTGGGGCCTGGCGATTTCGTTCGGCTATTGGACCACCGACTTCCTGGTGATCCAGCGCGTGATGGCGGCCAAAGACCTGCGCTCGGCCAAGATGGGAACGCTGCTGGGCGCCTTCTTCAAAATGTGCGTGCCGCTGATCGTGATCCTGCCCGGCCTGCTGGGCCTGGCCGTGCTGCCCATGAAACTGGTTCCCGAAACCATGGCCGGCCCGGGCGTCCACACCTTCAATGAAGTGCTGCCGCTGATGCTGGCGCGCTACTGCGGGCCGGGCCTGCTGGGCCTCGGCGTTACGGCGCTGATTGCGGGCTTCATGTCCGGCATGGCCGGCAACGTGAGCGCCTTCGCCACGGTATGGACCTACGACATCTACCGGCCACTGATCCGCAAGAACGCCGACGACCGCCACTACCTCTCGATGGGCCGCTGGTGCGCGCTGCTGGGCGTGGTGGTGAGCATCGGGACGGCGTATCTGGTGATGGGCTTTTCGAGCATCATCGTGTACGCGCAGGTGATTTTCGTCTTCTTCATCGTGCCGATGTTCGGGACGGTGATCCTCGGCATGCTCTGGAAGCGGACCACGCCGGCGGCCGGCTTCTGGGGCTTGCTGGCGGGCATTCTGACGTCAGTCCTCCTGTGGCTGTGGGTGCTGCTCGATCCCAGTGCGGTGAAGTACGTAGCCTTCTCGCCGCACGCCAAGGACATGGCCGAGAACCTCTATCGCGCGATGTGGTCGCTGATCGCGAATTTCGCGGTGACGATTGCGGTCTCGCTGGTGACGAAGCCGAAGCCGATGGCCGAACTCGAAGGGCTGGTCTACGGGATGACCAAGCTGCCCTCCGAGCACCAGTTCCCGGTATTCAAGCGGCCGATCACGTGGGCCGTCGCGGTGGCGGTGGCGTTTGTGGCGCTGAATATATTGTTTTGGTAGGGCGGGACGGCCTCGCCCCGCCGTTCAAGGAGGCTATTGGGCCGAAGTGCCCGCGCTTCCGGGTTGCCATTCGCAGGGAGAATCGATGGCGGAACTCATGGCTAACGTACGGGAAGCCATCAACGGCGTGTTGGGGGTCTTGCGGAACCGGGCGGGCAGGCGGTCAGCCCACAGAAGCGACCCACTACCGACGCACTGAATTGCCTAACTCCTCGTATTAAGGTGCGTAACGGGTGAAGACCAAGTCGCGATCTTGATTTCTCTGGTGGCAGGGAAAGCAGGTCTTGAGCACCGCCTCTTCGGCAGGTTTGCCGTCGTTAAAATGGGCGAACCCCCAGCCGCCGGTCGAGGCGTATTCTCTGGAGTCCTTAACCATAAACTGAATGTTCGTCGGCGCGCCGGCAACGAAAGATTGCGCTTGGCCGAAAATTTTGTTGTTTTCCTCCGACGCGACGTGACGGTAGTGCAAGGCGGCAATGATTGTACCGTTCGGGAAAGGAAGCGTCCCCTCGCGGTAGGCCTTGATCGCTACATCGTTGCCTAGAATAACGGCAAAACTGTTGAGGTTGGCTTCTTCGTGGGCAACGGAAATCACCCTCCAGTCGCGGTATCCGGGGGGAATCTTGGTCACAAAGACCGGGGCAGCCTGCGCATCGGCGGCTCCGGTTCGGAGCGCAACAACGCCGGCCACGATTGCGACTGCAGCCAACAGGAAAGTGATCTGTCTCACACGTGACTCCTTCCAAAATATGCAAGATTCTATCAGCGTCTCGGCCGGTCGACTGTGTCTTGGAGAACAACATTGAGGTGCAGGAAGGTTCTTCACATCGGCCGCCACGCCGACCACGGTATAGCTGCGCGGAATCCCTAAGCCGCTACCCTAGCGGACTATGGATAGAATTTGGCGAGTGGAAACGGATGTCAAGGCATTTAGGTCAATTACCGGCGCCGGCGGCGCGTGCCGAAGCGCTCAGCGTGAAGGCATACCACGCCAGCGTGCCGGTCGCCAGAAGCACGGCTCCGAGAGCGGTGCAGACGTACTTCAAGCGCCGGTTCGATTGCGAAGTGCGTGCGAGGCCCCAAATGACGCCGCCACTCCAGGCGCCGTTGGCCGCGTGAAACGCAGCGGCCCAGATGCCCAGCAAACAAGCCATCGCCAGCATCAGGTTGCCGGCAGCCGGCCCGCCATGGAATCCGCCGAATCCCTCGACAGTCGAACGAAATGCCGCCGGACCAGGCTGAAACAGGCCGCCGGCGGCATAGCTGGCCAGCGCGCTCAGGTGCGTCACCCGGTAGATAGCGTGCAGGCCCCACGGGTGAAGCGAACCCACGTGAAACAGCGCAAACACCAGTATGGCCGGGCCCGTCACGCGTTGTAGGAAGAAGCGCAGTTTCCCGCCCCGGTTGCACTTCTTGACGCTGTACTTCAGGCCTTCCTTCCGTAGAAGGTAGAGTCCCGAAACAGCCTGGCCAGCGAGCGGCAGGAAGATGGCCAGCAGCGCGAAGCCGGGTACGTGCGCCAGCGCGCCTTGAATCGCATCCACGGCTCCCCGGTAGGTCGAAGGCGACCAACCGGTCAGGCTGACGGCCAAATGCACGCAAAGGAAGCACCCCATCCACAGGCCGATCAGCGCGTGCAGCCGGCGCATCGGCAGCAGACCCTGGCAGCTGCACTTAGCCTGCGGCATGGCTTGTAATTGGGGGTGGTGTTTGCAGCCGGCTCCGGGACTATTGGCGGACGCTTCAGTTGTGGGTGTCATGGGGGTCACAATAGCGTTTTCGGGAAAGGCGGGCGGCTTGGCCCAGAGGCAGGCGGGGCGGCAGTTCCGGATGACGGTATCCGGTTGGAAAACGTCATGGTAGCACGGCTATGATAGTGTGAATTGAAAGCTTGGCCCCTGGAGGCCCTGCCCTCAGTGACAATTTCATGCACATCGCGATGCCTGCGATACAGCCGATCGGAGTGATTCGGACGCCGTTCCATGGCGCTGCCGGTACCCCTATTCAGAGTTCCGTCGCGTGCGGGGCGGAGGGACGCGTGGAACTGCTTCCGGAATTCGCACCGGGGCTGCGGGATCTGGCCGGCTTCGAGCGCGTATGGCTGCTCTATTCGTTCCACCACGCATCGGAGCCGCAGCTTCTGGTGCGGCCCTACTTAGATAAGGTGGAGCGCGGCGTCTTCGCCACACGCGCGCCCGCGCGGCCGAACCGCATCGGGATGTCGGCCGTCCGGCTGCTAGGCATTCAGGGCGCCACGCTTCTGGTGTCCGATGTCGACATGTTGGATGGCACGCCGCTGCTGGACGTCAAACCCTATGTCCCCGCATTTGACCATTTTCCCGTCGAGCGAACAGGTTGGTACCGAGGGGTATCGCCCAAAGGCGCAGTTGCGGACAGCCGCTTCGAACGGCCCAAAGGCGAATGACGGTTCAGGCGTAATTGATGGGGTTTTCGGCCAACCAGCGCTCATCGCGTACGATATTGATCTTGCGCACCGCGCCTCGGGCCAGAGCTCCCGTGAAGCCTCGCGAGGCCCACGCCATGCCGCAACCCAGTCCGACCGCGCATCCCACCAATCCACCGAGGGCCATGCTATAGCGAGACCTGCGGCTCCGGTTCAGGGAAACCGCCGATAGGCCGACCGCCATGCCAATCGCCGTGGGGGCCCAGACCGGCGCGATGGAAACCGGAGGCAGCGCGGTTCCCTTCCGGGCGGTATCGATTCCGGCCAACCCCGCCTGAACCAGATCCATAACATAGTGCGCGAGCGTGTACGTACTGGACAACCGCATTTTGCCCTCCCCTTCTATTATCGTACTTAAGGACCCGAATTCTAGTATTTATGCGCTCACGCTCCGGCCATCTTGTCCAAATCCGCACCGAAACGGGTCGCGCAGGCCTACAGGCGCGGGCGGCGTACCTGCCGCCCAGCGCCGGCCAACGGTCGCCTGCCGATGCTTCCGCCCTCTACCAGTCCACCACCGAGCCATCGTCGGCGTCATAGGCTTCGGGGTTGCGCCAGTCGTGATTCAGCTTATCCGCCATCAGATTGTCATCCAGCTCAACCCCCAGGCCGGGGCCGGTCGGCAGGTCCAGATATCCGTTATGCACAGTGAACGGCTTCTTGAGATATCCTTCGCCCAGCGAAACCTGCTCCTGGCACAGGAAGTTGGGAATGGAGGCGGATATTTGCACGCCGGCGGCCAGCGAGATGGGTCCCAGAGGGTTGTGCGGCGCGATCATGGCGTAGTAGGCTTCGGCCATACCCGCGATCAGCCGGACTTCGGTGATGCCGCCGGCGTGGCACAAATCCGGCTGAAGCACGGTGGCGGCGCGCTTTTCGAGCACCTCGCGGAAGCCCCACTTGGTGAAGACGCGTTCGCCACAGGCGATGGGAAGGTACGTGCCGCGCGCGATCTCGGCCATGACGTCGTGATTCTGCGCCTGGCACGGCTCCTCGATGAACATCGGCTGGTAGGGTTCCAGCCCCCGGATCAACAGCTTGGAGGTTGCCGGCGGAATGCTCCCGTGGAAATCGATGGCGATATCGGCTTCCGGGCCCATGGCCTTGCGTAGCTCGGCGAACGTCTCCACAGCGTGGGCTACCGCGGCGGGCGTCTCGATGAGACGGGCCGGACGCCTATTGGACGTCGAGGGCGTGAGGCCACCGTTGACCGAGGGAAAGGTCTTGAACGCGCTGAATCCGCGAGCCTGCGCCTTTTTCATGTCTTCGACCGTATTGGCATGGGCGTAAACCCGTACGCGGTCGCGGGTGGGGCCGCCCAGCAGCTCGTATACGGGCACGCCCAGCGCCTTCCCCTTGATGTCCCAGAGCGCCTGGTCGATGCCGCTCAGCGCGCTGGTGAGAATCGGGCCTCCCCGGTAGAACGCGTGCCGGTAAATGGCCTGCCAGTGGTGCGCGACACGCCGCGGATCTTTGCCCACAAGGTAGGGTTCGATTTCCTTAACGGCCTGGGCGCAGGTCAGCGCGCGGCCTTCCGTGATGGGCTCTCCCAGCCCGATGATTCCCGCGTTGGTATGAACTTTGAGAAAAAGCCAACGCGGCTTCACCAGAAAGGTTTCCAGCTTGGTGATCTTGAGGTTGTCGCGCGCCGAGATAGGAGCGTTGCCGCCCGCCTTCTCCTGGGCGGCGGCGTCGGCCTGGTCGAAGGCCGCGATTCCGGCGCCCGCGAATGCGGACGCAATAGCCGAACGGCGTGTGGTGTTCATCAATTCGACTATAACGCGACGCGGTTTAACCCGTAATTTGCCCGAAATCCGTTTTCCCATGGCTTTATACCCGCGCGCCGGAAAATTTACGTCCGCCCGCAGCGTCGCCCGGCCCCTATTTAATGCTATTCATATTATTCGGGCACCGGCGGGGCGAACTCCGGCGACCAGCAACCCGCCCCGGCGCTGCCTTAACGAAGAGGAGGTCCAGGTGGCTGAGTTCGAGAAGCTCTACGACGCGATTCTGAACGGCGATCACAAGGCCGCGGCGGCGCTGACCGGACAGGCGCTGGCCGAAGGCGCCAACCCGTCGGATCTGATCGCCAAGTCCATGATGCCCGCCATGGAAGAGGCCGGCCGGCGCTTCGAATGCGAGGAGTATTTCGTGCCGGAGCTGCTGCTGGCGGCCCGCGCCATGAAAGCCGCGCTGGGGCTGCTGCGGCCTTTGCTGGCGGCCAGCGGGGCCAAGGGTGCCGGTCGCGTGGCGGTCGGCACGGTGAAGGGCGACCTGCACGATATCGGCAAGAACCTGGTGGCCTCGATGCTCGAAGGCGCCGGCTTCGAGGTGATCGACCTGGGTGCCGACGTGGCTCCCGAGAAGTTCGTCGAGGCCGTGAAGAGCGGCGCGGACATCGTGTGCCTCTCGGCGCTCCTGACCGTAACCATGACCTCCATGCGCACCACCATCGAGGCCATCCAGCAGGCCGGCGTGCGCGACCGCGTTCGCGTGATGGTGGGCGGAGCCCCGGTGACGGCGCAGTTCGCCACCGAAATCGGCGCGGATGGCTATGGCGAGAACGCCAACGCGGCGGTCTCGCTGGCGCGCCGGATGATGGCTTCGCTGAACTGAGGGGCCGCTTCCGGCCCCCTCGGGCAAGCTATCGGCGGACTATCTTCCCATCCACCCGCCGTCCACTACCAGGACCGTGCCGCTCACGTAGTCCGACGCCTTCGAGGCGAGAAAGACCACCGCGCCCTTCAGATCGTCGGGGTCGCCCCAGCGGCCCGCCGGAATGCGCGCCAGAATGGCCGGATTGCGCGTCGCATCGTTGCGTAGAGCGCTGGTTACGTCAGTGGCGATATACCCGGGCGCGATGGCGTTCACCTGTACGTTGCGGCCGGCCCATTCATTGGCCAGCGCCTTGGTCAACTGTCCTACGCCGCCCTTGGCCGCCGCGTAGCCCGGCACCGTGATACCGCCTTGAAAAGTGAGCAGCGACGCCGTGAAGACGATCTTCCCCGCCCCGCGCTTCAGCATGTCGCGACCGAACTCGCGCGCCAGCACAAACTGGGCGTTCAGGTCGATTTCAATGATGCGGTCCCAGAATTCGTCGGGATGCTCTTCGGCCGGCTTGCGCAGAATGGTGCCGGCATTATTGACCAGGATGTCGATGGGCGGGCACTCGTTCTTCACCTTTTCGATCAAAGCGTAGACCTGCTTCCGGTCGGCCAGGTCGCAGGCGTAGCTCCAGAATTTGCGCCCCAGCGCTTCCACTTCCTTGCCCACCGCGCTCGCCCCCGGCTCCATTTGAGCGCTCGTGGCCACGATATCGGCACCCGCCTCGGCCAGCGCGATGGCCATGGATTTGCCGATGCCTCGGCGGGCACCGGTCACCAGGGCGGTCTTTCCATCCAGCTTGAAGCTATCGAGAATGTTCACGTCTACTCCGCGCACTTGACCAAAATTTTCATGACTTCGCCGCCGCCCGCCATCTGGCGCATGCAATCCTCGAGACTATCGAGCGGCGCGACCGCGGTAATCAGCGGCTCGAACTGCGGCGCCCGCGAGGCGGCCAGGGCGATGGCGGCCTCGAAATCCTCCGGCTCGTAAACGCGCGCGCCCGCCAGCTTCAACTCGCGCCAGAAGAAGCGGAACAAATCCACGCGGGGCGGTTCGGCGAAAATGGCCACGATCACGATGCGCCCTCGAGTGCGCATCAGCTTCGTCATCATCTCGGCGCCCGCCTGCGATCCGGAAACTTCGAAGGCCACGTCGGCTCCCGCGCCGCCGGTCCGCTCGTTGACCAGGGCGGCCAGATCGACTTCCTGGGGATTCACCGCCTCGATGCCCAACTGCCGCGCCAGCTTGACGCGGAAGGGGTTCACTTCGCTCATCAACACGTTCGCCCCGCGGATTTTGGCCACGATCGCGACCAGTGCACCGATGGGGCCTCCGCCGATAACCACCGCGTGATCGCCCGGCTTCACCTCGCCCATGCGCACGTCATGGCAAGCCACCGCGATCGGTTCGACCACCGCGCCCATTTGCATCGAAATCGAATCCGGCAAGCGGTGCAGCGTGTGGGCCGGCACGGTCCACAAGCCCTGCAGCGCTCCGGGGGTATCGATCCCGATGAACTTCAGGTTCTGGCAGATATGGCTGTGGCCGGCTTTGCACGCCGGACAGTTGTTGCACGGGTCGAGCGGCCGCACCGTGACGCGGTCGCCGGGCCGGTAGCCCTCCACCGCCGAACCCACGGCCGCGATGGTGCCCGACATTTCATGCCCCATCACGTGCGGCAGGTGCAGGCGTTGCGCCATGGCCCCGTGAAACAGATGCAGATCGGTTCCGCAGATTCCGCAATACTCGACGCGAATCTGCACTTGGTCCGCGGCCGGCTTCACCGGAACGCAGGGGCCCACTTGGATCTTCCGATTTCCTTCGTAAAAGGCTGCTCTCATAGTCTTATCCAGAATGCCGCGTCAACCGGGAAAGGGTTCCCGAAAACCTCAACCGAAATTCCCATTTTGGCATACGGGGCCGGCCGCCCCCCCCGTGCGTGCCAATCCATGCTAACTCTAATCATTCGGAGGTGCCTTCGATGAAACCTTGCGCGTCCATCGTCACGCCGCTTCTCCTGGTTGCGATTACGGCCGCCTCGCCCGTCGCGCGTGCCGCGGATGCCGCGCCTAAGGCGTGGTCCGTTGCCATGGCCGAGAGCATGATGAAGCGCAACCCCGGCACGCCGCAGGATCGCCTGGCCCGGTGGTCCTACTGGAAGGGTTACACTCTGCTGGGCTTCGAGATGCTTTGGCGCTCTACCGGAGATCCGCAATATCTCGATTTCATGAAGCGCGAAATCGATCCGTTCGTGGGCCCGGATGGCCAGCTCGTGAATGCGCCCATCAACAGCCTGGATAGCATTATGGCGGGCGCCGCGGTCGTGGCGGTTTATGAAGACACGCACGATCCGCGCTACCGCACAGCCGCCACGGAGATCCGCAAAGCGTTCGACACCTACCCCAGAAATCCGGATGGAGGCTTCTGGCACGGCCCGAATCTGCGCGGCGAAATGTGGGTGGATGGCGTCTTCATGGGCCAGATCTTTCTCGCGCGCTATGGGAAATCGATCGCCGACCGCGAGTACGCCTTCGACGAAGCCACCAAGCAGATCGTTGTATTCGCCGATCACGCGCGCAAAGGCAATAGCGGCCTTTTCTACCATGCCTGGGCCGCCAACCCAGAAACGGCCCTGGTGCTGCCTGGACGAAAAGCCAAATGGGCCGACCCGAAGACCGGCCTTTCGAGCGAAGTCTGGAGCGAGGGGCTGGGCTGGTATGCGCTGGTACTCGCGGAGACTCTGGCGGTGCTCCCGCCGAACCATCCGCGGCGCGCGCAGGTGCTCGATATTTACAGTGGGCTGGCCGCAGGGCTGAAGCGCACCCAGGACCCCAAAACGGGTGGCTGGTTCCAGGTGGTCGATAAGGGCGACCGCCCGGATAACTGGATCGACAGCTCCGGCAGCGCCATGTTCACCTATGCGCTGCAACGCGGCATCGACCTCGGGCTACTGAAACGGGCAGAGTACGCGCCCGTAGTCGCTAATGGCTACCGGAGCATCGTCGCGAATGCCAAGATCAACGATGCCGGGCTGGTGGATCTCTACAGCGCCGGGGATGGCGTCTGCGTACAGGCCAGCTATGCCGATTACGTGAACTATCCGAAATCCGTCAACGCCAAAGAGGCCATTGCCGGATTCCTGTGGGCCACCGCGATTGTCGAGAGGCCGCAACTGGAGAGGGAGCGCAAGAAATGATAGCCAAGCAGCCCGCGGAAATCGGCGAGCCTTTGTGCGCCGCACCGGCGGGCGACCGCTGCGGTGAAGGCCCGGTCTGGCATCCCGGCGAGCAGGCCTTGTACTGGGTGGATATCAACCGCTTCCTCATCCACCGCTTCGACCCCGTCTCGGGCAGCGTGAAATCCTGGTTCTTCGACGAGCCGGCCACCGCGCTGGCGCTGACGACCCGCGACGATACTCTGGCCGTGGCGCTCGCGTCGCGCCTGGTGCTCTGGATGCCCGCGACCGATGCCCGCTGCGACCAAGGCTTCCGCCTGCCCGGATGGCCCGCCGTGCGTCTGAACGAAGGCCGGGCGGATCCGCGCGGGTCGCTTTGGCTGGGCTCCATGCGCAACAATGTGGGCCCCGATGGCGCGTCCGGCGAATGCGGCGGCACCGATGGCGTGCTCTACCGCATCGACCCGGATGGCGCCGTCAGCGAGTGGAAGCGCGGCATCGGCATCTCCAATACCATGGCTTGGGACCCGCTGCACGCCCGTTTCTATTTCGCCGACACGCCGTCGAACGAAGTCCGCGTATACGATTTCGACAAGCTCACCGGAGCCATCGGCGGCGAGCGCACTTTCTTCGCCGGCTTTACGCGCGGCCTGCCGGATGGCTCCGCCGTAGATAGCGATGGCTATCTGTGGAACTGCCGGCATGCGGGCGCGTGCATCGTTCGCGTGGCGCCGGACGGGGAGATCGACCGCGTCATCGAGATGCCGGCCGTCAACATCACCAGTTGCACATTCGGCGGCCCCGATTATCGGACGCTATACGTCACCAGCGCCGCGCTGGGAGGGCCTCCGGGAGACCGGCTCGGCGGCAGCTTGTTCGCCATACGCACCGGGACACCCGGCATGCCGGAGAACCGCTTCCGCGTGGCGGGCTGAACGCCCCTCACACCCACTTAGTAGGTGGCCGGAGCCGGGGTTGACTTGACTGCCGCTGCGCATTAACGTAATACCTGCAACAACCTACAAGAACAGCACGACGGCGCTGGGCTGGCCGCCATTTTCTGCCGCAGAGGATTCGAACTCGACATGAATAACGATCGCTGGAGCCGCTCGCGGGCATGTCTGGAACACGCACGCCAGTCACTGGCCGGGGGAGTCAGCAGCCCCTTTCGCGCCAAGGCGCCCATACCTTTGTTTATCGCCGATGCCGGCGGCAGCCGTATGCGGGATGTCGATGGCAATGAGTACATCGATTACACATTGGGCTGGGGGCCTCTGATCCTGGGCCACTGCCACCCCGCGCTGGTGGAGGCCGTCCAGCGGCAGGCCACACGGCCGCATCTTCTCGGCGCGCAGCACGAACTCGAGGCCCAGGTGGCCGAGCGGATTCAGCGCCTGGTGCCTTGCGCGGAGCGGGTGGCCTTCACCTCGAGCGGCAGCGAAGCGGTGCAGTTGGTTCTGCGTCTGGCGCGCGCTTTCACGGGCCGCCGGCTGGTGGTGAAGTTCGAGGGTCACTATCACGGCTGGATGGATGGCGCGCTGTTGAGCTACCATCCGAGCGCGGCGGAGTTGGAGCGAACCGCGCTGCCCTGTGCGGTTCCGGGATCCAAGGGGCAAGTGCCCAATGCCGCGGAAAACGTCCTGGTCGTGCCCTGGAATGACGCGGAGGCTTTCGCGCACCTGTTTGCCGCGCACGGCTCCGAGATCGCGGCCGTCATCGGCGAGCCAATCGTCTGCAATAGCGGCTGCCTGTTTCCCGAACCCGGTTTTCTGGAGACCGCGGCCCGCATCGCGAAACAGAATGGCTCGCTCGTGATTTTCGACGAGGTCATCACGGGCTTTCGCATCGGCCTTGGCGGCGCGCAGAAACTCTTCGGAATCACGCCGGATCTGGCAACCTTCGGCAAGGCGATTGGCGGTGGCCTGCCGCTGAGCGTCATCTGCGGGCGTCGGGAAATCATGGAGCTGATGTTCGGAGGCGGCGTCTCGTTCGGCGGCACCTTCAACGGAAATCCGCTTTCGCTCGCAGGAGCCGCCGCGACGATCGACGAACTCTCGAAGGACGGCGGACAGCCGCTCGCCACGGCCTGCCAGACCGGCGAAAGCCTGATGGCGGGCATACGCGCCGCCGCCGCACGCCGCTCGGTGCCGTTGCTGGTGACAGGTTTCGGTACGGCTTTCGCACTCCACTTTACCGCCGCAACCGAGCTTCGCAATTATCGCGATACGCTGGCGGACGACCGCGCGCTGCTGGATCGTTTTCTGCTGGCAGCCGCGGCGGAGGGCATCAACCCCGTCCCCGATGGGCGCATGTACGTCTCCACGGTCCACAGCCCGCGCGACGTGGCCGAAACCGTCGCGGCGTTCGACCGCGCTTTCGAATCCCTGGGTTTCGTGGCGCGCACCGAGCATTAAGAATAAGGAGGCAACTCAGCCATGCCAGCCAATCTGGAAGGCAAGACCGCCCTGGTCACCGGATCGAGCAAGGGCGTCGGAAAAGGAATCGCGCTGGAACTGGCCCGCCTGGGCTGCGATGTGGCGGTCAACTACCACGCGGACCGCGCCGGGGCTGATGCGACCGTCGCCGCAATCGAAGGGCTCGGGCGCCGCGCCTTCGCGGTCCACGCCGACGTGGGCTGTGCCGCCGATGTGGCCGTCCTGTTCGAGGAGGTCTTCGGCCGCTTCGAGCGCCTGCATATCCTGGTCAATAACGCCGGAGTGCAGACGTTCAAGCCGCTGCTCGAACTCGAAGAGAGCGAGTGGGACCGCGTCATCGACACCAACCTCAAGGGCTGCTTCCTGTGCACGCAGCGCGCCGGCCGGCACATGCGCGAGCGCGGCGGCGGGCGGATAGTCAATATCGGATCGGGCTGTAACAAGGTTCCGTTTCCGAAGCTGGTGAACTATACGGCCAGCAAGGGCGGAATCGAGATGTTCACGAAGGTGGCGGCGGTCGAACTGGGGCCGTACGGCATCACGGTAAACTGCGTGGCGCCCGGTGCCATCGAAATCGAGCGGACTAAGATCGAGACCGGCGATTACGCGGCGACCTGGGGCCGCATGGCGCCGCTGGGACGCATCGGGACCGCTGGAGACGTGGCGCACGCCGTGGCCTTCCTGGCTTCGGATGACGCCGCCTTCATCACCGGCCAGACGCTCTGGGTTGATGGCGGCTTGTTTACGAAACCGCAGTGGCCGGGCGAATACGCGTAGCTTTCGATCCGTCAGGTTGCACCCTGCGGAAGAAATCCGGGCAGAAGGCTGCGGGCTATCCCCCACCTCCCAAAGGCACCTGCCTTCGATAGACCACGAAGTAGTACAAGCTGGACCCAAAGCACGCTGTAAAGAAGAAGGCGACCAGCCATAACACTCGCCGCCTCGTAGATGGCCCATCACGCTGAAACAGATGGACGAGCATCCCGACAAAGATGATCCACCCCGCAAAAGCACCTATTACGCCAACGCATCCTCCAATCACCCGGAAGTTGTTCCGTGTGAAGTTGTTCGAGGTACTTGGGTTGTAGAGCGTCACCATAATGGCGAGGTAGAGGGCTACGACCGCCATCCACCACGCAGAAAAGCGAAACAGGTGGTTCGCCCGCCTGCTCTCCAGAAGAGACTGAATAGCTGTGTTCATCGCTCGATGTTAGTTCCGAGTGGTTGAGTCACTGGTGCACTTGAATCGATCCCGCCTTACCGCCCCACAATCTCCACCATTCCCGCATCGGGGCCGGTCCACGACTGGAACCCCTCGTGGGTGAGCCTGCCGGCGCTATCGTTCCAGTGCAGGCGGGTGATCCTTCGATCGCCGTTCTCATAAGCGTAGGTCATCCCGTCGTCGTCGTAGAGGGTGAAGTTGCCGTCGGCGCCAGGATACACGCGCACGCGAGACAGCTTTTGCGTTTCGGCGGTGCTGCGGACAGGTTCCCCCAGGGGCAGAATGGAACCGGCCCGAACGAACAGCGGCAGGGTATCGATGGGCGCGCTCACCTGGATCGTCTGACCACCGCGGATGCGCTGGTTGGTCCAGTAGTTGTACCAGTCGGCGCCGGCCGGAAGATAGACTGAACGGCTGGTGGCGCCCTGTTCCGTGACGGGGGCCACCAGGAACGCGGGACCGAACATGTACTCGTCGCCCATACCGGCCACGTTCGGGTCGTTCGGAAAGTCCATGAACAGCGCGCGCATGTAGGGAGCGCCGGACTCGTGGGCCTGATATCCCAGCGAGTAGATATAAGGCATGAGCTGGTAGCGCAGCTTCAGATACTTCTCCAGGATCGGCTCGGCCGCCTTGCCGTAACTCCAGACCTCGTTATACAAGCGGCTGCCGTGGGTGCGGAAAATGGGCAGGAAAGCGCCGTACTCGAACCAGCGGGTGTAGAGTTCCGGGTAGTCGTCATAGCCGCCGACGTTGTCGCGCGCATCGGAGGGGTCGAGCAGCGGAGCGTGTGCGGGATGGTGCTCGGGCGGCAGATATTGCCAACCGCCGACGTCGTTGGTCCAGTACGCCATACCCGAAGCGGTAAAGCCGAGCCCCGTGGGAACCTGGCGCTTGAGCGTGTCCCAGGTCGGGTATACATCGGAGGACCAGAACATGGCGCCGTTGCGCTGCGCGCCAAGGTAGGCATCGCGGGAGAGGATCAGCGCGCGATGCTTCACGTCCCGGCGGAAGCCGTCATAGAGGGCCGCCGTGTGAAACAGCGGGTAGACGTTGTAGTAGCGCGTGCCGGGTCCAATGTGGAAGTAGCTGCCGTTAGGGGGCAGATCGGGCTCGGTTTCATCGGACCAGAGAGAATCGAAGCCCTTGCTGAGGATGTTATCGCGGATGGTTTCCCAGAACCAGCGGCCCGCTTCCGGGTTGGTGGTATCGATGTCGGAGCCGGCGCGGTCGTAGGGCAGCCCGTTGGTGGGCGTTCCGTCGGCAAGGTGCATGAGCCAGCCCTTCTGGAGCAGAAAATCGTAGTAGCGGGTTCCGGTCGTGAAGCGTGGCCAGACGCTGATCATGGTCTGGATTCCCATGTCGTGGAGCTGGCGGTTCATGGCGGTTGGATCGGGCCACTTGGCGGGGTCCATATCGATCTGGCCCATCTTGGTCCAATAGAACCAGTCGACCACGACCACGTCGAGAGGGAGCTGCCGGTCGCGGTAGCCTTTGGCGACTGCCAGGACCTCATCCTGCGAGGCGTAACGCTGCTTGCACTGGATAAACCCGTAGGCGGCCTTCGGGAGCATCGGCGTGGCCCCGGTAAGCTGGCGGTAACCGGCGTAGATCTCGTCGGTGGTCTCGCCGGCGATCACGAAGAACGAGACCCGGTCGCCCACCTCGGACGTCCAGCGGGTTTCCTCGTTGAAGCCTGGCTCGACGACCGTCTTGGAAGGGTTGTCCCAGATCACGCCATAACCGTGGTTGGTAACCAGAAATGGCACGCCCATACTGGGCGCGGCGGTGGCAGTGTAGTTGTGCCAGCATTCGATTCGGTGGCCGCGGCGGTCAAGATATCCCTCCTGGTTCTGGCCCAGGCCGTAGTAGTGCTCGTCATCGGGCGAAACGAAGCTCGCGCCGACCCGGTAAAAGGGCGGGTCCGCGGGACGCTTGTCGTTCAGCACGCCGGCGTTGCCGTCCTTGTAATTGGGCACGGACATCGACCAGCCCGTCATGTCCGCGAGCGTTTTGCCCGCGGGAGTGCCGATCGTGATGTGAGCGGGAGGCGCGGACCCGTTGAAGAACTTCGCGATATCCAATTCCGTCGCCATGGGCTTGTGCGGGCGGTTGGCCGTCACGGTGACGACCAGCCGCTGGGACCGGTAGACATCACCCTGAGCGTTCTGTTGACGGCTCCAGCCCTGGGCGGAAGGGGTGGCCACAAATCCATAGCCGGGGGCGGCGGTCGCCGGCTCCTTCAGAAGGCTCAGCGTGACACGGACGATATTCGGGGCGTAGGGCTCGAGGACAATCGTGCCGCCGTCCCGGTCCAGTACAATCTGTGTGCTTTGGGCATGCGCGACGCCGCCCAACGAAAGCACGAGCAACGTTGCGGCCGCAATGCATGATGTGCGAATCATAATGAGTTCTGCCTCCTTCTGTTTGCCGAGCGATACGATACCGCCTTGCGCGATCTTGCACAAGAGCCGTTCCGGCTCTGGCACTGCTTTCACCCGCGTCCGACGAACGGCATCCGGGTGGCCATGACCGTCATGAACAAAACGTTGGCGTCGAGCGGCAGGCCCGCCATGTACAGGATCGCGTCAGACACGTACCGTACGTCCATACGCGGCTCCGGCTTCGTCGAGCCGTCGGCTTGCGCCACGCCGGCCGTCATTCGCTCGGTCATCTCCGTGGCCGCATTCCCGATATCGATCTGGCCGCACGCGATATCGTACGGGCGGCCATCCAGTGCCAGGCTGCGCGTTAGCCCGGTGATGCCGCTCTTGGCAGCCGTATAGGGCGCCGAATTGGGCCGCGGAGCGTGCGCCGAAATGGACCCGTTGTTGATGATGCGGCCCCCGCGCGGCTCTTGCGCTTTCATAATCCGAAAAGCTTGCTGGGCGCACAGGAAAGCGCCCGTGAGGCTCACCGAGAGGACCTTGCTCCACTGCTCATAGCTGAGATCCTCGAAGGGAACCGGCGGCGCGCCCGCTCCGGCATTGTTGAAGAGCAGGTCCAGGCGCCCGAAAGCCTCGCGGGTTTTCGCGAACAGCGCCTGGACGGAGTGCGGATCGCCCACATCCGCCGCCACGGCCAGCATCGCGCCCCCCGAAGGCACCGCCATGTCCGCGGTTTCCTCCAGCCGCGCGGCGCGCCGGCCGGCCAGCACCACCGAGTATCCCGCCGCTTGTAAGGCGAGGCTGACCGCCCGTCCGATCCCGCTGCCGGCGCCGGTCACCAGCGCGATTCTGCCGTTCGATGTCACGTCGATCCTCCAACCTGCATTGTGCCGCAGATCGCCAACCTGCCGCAGGCTACTGCGGTAACTTCCGGCGCGGCCCGCGTCCATGCTGTTACCATGAATGCTCGCTATGGATTTCTCTTGGCTCAAAATGCGCATCGCGGAAGAGCAGGGGCGCCGCGATCGCGAAGCGGGTGCGCTCAAGCAGTTGCCGCGCGCACTCGAGGAACTGCATCGGCATCTGGCGGCCTGCGTGGAATCCTACACCACCGCATTCGGGCCGGAGACCGCCGAGGCGCAGTTCCAAGGATTGAAGATCCGCATCACGGTCCGTGAGGAATCGGAAGGCAAGTGGCAGCAGCGGGCGCGCATCGAGATCGCCGCCGTTCCCACTTTGCCCGGCTTTCGCATCGAGCGCGGCGAGGAGCCGCTGCTGATCGAGGTGGGCGTGCTGCAAGGCGAGAAGCTTTTCTACAAAGATCAGGACCAGTTCCTGACCCTCGAGGAGCTCACGCGCCGCATTCTGGATCGCGCCCTGTTTCCCAAGCTCAGCGAATAGCGGCGCAGGCCGTCACTTCCCGCCGGAATACTTCAGCCAGAGAGCCGCGATATCGGCACTCTTCGCATCGCCCGGATGCACGATCACGCGGTAGCGATAGCGCAGCGTCTCGCCGGGTTCCACGACGACCGATCCATCCTGCGATTTGTCGCCGGTGAAAACCGCGAGGCCGAACGGATTGGCGGCAAATAGCCCGTACCCGCGCACGTGCCAGCGCACCGGGTGATGCGGATTGGCGGGGTGGTCGAGAATGGCGATCCCCAATTTCTCGCCGTCGATTTCGCCCGAGTAGTCGCACCAGTTGGCCGGCTTACCCCAGGCTTCCTTCTCGGTCGCGAGGCCTTCGGAATTCACGATGTGCCCGCTCCCATGGTCTTCCTGAAGCGCCGGACGCAGCCGCAGTCCGAACGCGCCATCCTTGGAATCGCCGAAGGTCACCTTGACGACGGGCGTCAGGGTGATATCGAAATCCACGATTCGCAGCCGCGGATCGGCATAGAAGGTCATCACGCGCGACTCGGTGAGCAGAGCGTGGCCCGCCAGGTCGGTCCAGTCGAAAGTAGCCGCTATGGTTCCCCGCTCCGCGCCGCTCTTCACCTCGTCCACTTTGCGCAGCGCGATCTTGCCGCGGTTGGGGGTGGTATAGGATGCCTCGTTGTTCCAGAAATCCAGGCCGTTCACCTTCTCATGGGCGAACCAAAGTCCCCGCTGATGCTTGTGGTCTTTCTGGGTCTTAGCTTCCTCGGCCACGTTTTCCATGGGCCACATGCGCGTGACATAGGTCCCCGAGGCCGCCCTCAGCGGGTGCAGGTAGGGCTTCGTGAGATCGGCTCCCGCCACATAGAAATCGGTGAACGGCTGCCCTCCGATCTCCACCCGGATCTTCTCCGGACCCGGTGCGATCCGCACTTGCGCGAGCCCGCCCAGCGGCCACGCAGCGGCGCTCAATACGAGGTAAACAGCGGCTTTCATTACCTCTCTATATTAAATCCAACGGTCGCAGCTAAGCCGCATCGGCACCGGAGGCCGGCAGCACTCCCTTGGCCTTCAGCCCCGAAAGGGCCAGCCCGTAGCGTCCGCGGATGCCGGTCTTCTCGAAAATGTGTTTGAGGTGGATCTTCACCGTCCCGGTGGTGATGCCCAGCGTTCCGGCGATATCGCGGTTCTTCATCCCGTGCTCCACCAGTTCGGCCACCTGCACCTCGCGGGCGGTCAGCGGCGAGTGCGCTGGTTCGGCAACCGTTTCTTCCGCCCAGGTATTGCCGGCGGCCGCCGTCCGTATGCACGCCAGCAACTCGCGCAGCGGCGCATCCTTGCGCACCACCCCGGCCGCGCCGGCCTGCAGAAATCGCAGCACTTCGGCATCCGACAGGGTTGTGCCCCAGACCACCGGCGAGGTCAGCGGCTGGATGCGGCGGAGCGCTCTGACAAAATCGAGCACGGCCGGAACGCCGAACGCCTTGTCGATCAGCACCACGCGCGGCGGGTTCGCCCGGATCAGCTCCAGCATCTGGGCCGGAGAATCCCCGGAGCACAAGATGTGCAGGCCCTCCTGCGGTTCCAGCAGGCGCCGCAAGCCTTCGATCACAATCGGCTCCGTGTCACAGATCGCGACAGTATGCAAAGCGTTCCCCTCCCGTGTAGCCTAGCCGGCGCCGGCCGACGCCGCCCCTGGGGCCGTATCACATTCGGCTTAAATTATTTAGTTCGGTGGGGAGCCAGAGATCTCAAAAATCGGTTACAACCGGGTAAGGCATGCTTTAGCTTGCCAAGCGCCGCTAGCGCAACGCCACCGCGCCGAGCGCGAATTCGGCCAGGTCGATCCACGCGTCGCTCAGCGTATTTTGGACAAACACAGCCCGTTCCACGCGGAAAGCGCGCCGGCCGCGATACTCGTTCCAGCGCCGCCGGGCCAGTTCGCCCAACTCCGGAAGGCGCTGGTGAGCGATCTCCTGCGCCAGGGTCACATGCGGATAATAAGGAAATGGCTCCTGAAAGGCCAGCGAATCGGCGTTCATGGTGTCGTGCATGCGGCGCAGCTCCGCCGCCCCCGCGCCCATCTCGATATAAACCACATCGGTGACCGGGAAAACCTGAATCTCGCTCAATTCGAGATCAAACGGCCTCCAGCTCTCTAATATGGTACGAACCCGGGCCGAAGCATCCTCCCAACGCACGCCCAGAGAGCGCGGCGGCAGCACACTGACGTGGGCGTGCGGGTTGTAGTGGGGGACCAGTTCCTTTCTCAGATCGTCCAGGAACCTGCCGAGAGGATCGGGGATGTAGACGACCAAAGCGAAAACGTTCAGCCGCTCCTCCACCGGGGCGCGGCTACACCCCCCATTCGAATCCGAATCCATGCTCTATTCATTCTTACGCGGATTGTGGGGAATTGCACGCGCCTCCGCCGGGAGATCCCCCACCACCTGCTACCCTCTAGAATGATGATGCCCTCGACCAGTGAGCCGAACCCCCTCCTTTCCATAGAGTTCCCCATCCCCTTCGACCGCGTCCGCGCCGCCCATGTGGAACCGGCCATGGCCGAATTACTCGCCGCCGCGCGGCAGCGCCTGGCCGCGCTTGCCGGCCAACCCGGCCCGCGCACCTTCGAGAACACGATGCGCGCCCTGGACGTTCTCGCCGAACCGCTCGATTATGCCATGGGGGTGGTGCGCCACCTGGAATCCGTAGCCACCTACCCCGAGCTGCGCGCGGCCTTCAACGCCGTCCAGCCCGCAGTCAGCGCGTTCTACACCGGGATTCCTCTGGATGCCGGTTTGTGGCGCTCGATTCAGGCCTTCGCCGCCGCGCCCGAGGCCGCCGCGCTGGCCGGCGAACGCCGCCGCTTCCTGCACAAGACCGTGGAGGCTTTCCGGCGCCAGGGCGCGGAATTGGACGCCGCGGGCAAACTGCGCCTGGAAGCCATCGATGTCGAGCTCACTACCCTGACCACCAAGTTCTCCGAGAACGTCCTCGATTCCACCAACGCCTTCGAGCTGGTGATAAAAGATGAGGCTCAATTGGCCGGCCTGCCCCCCAGCGCGCGCGATGCGGCCCGCGAGAGCGCCGCGCGCAAAGGCCTCCAGGGCTGGCGCTTCACCCTGCACGCCCCGGACTACTTCGCGGTAATGACTTACCTCGACGATGCCGCCATCCGCCGCCAGGTCTACCACGCCCATTCCGTCCGCGCCACCTCCGGAGCCTGGGACAACCGCGCCTTGACCGCCCGCATTCTCGAACTGCGTGCGCAGAAGGCGCACCTGCTGGGCTTCGCCGATTTCGCCGATTTCGCCCTCGAAGACCGCATGGCGCACAACGGCGCGCGGGCTCTGGCCTTCCTGGAAGAGCTCAAGGCGAAAACCGAGGCCCGCTTCCAGGAAGAGAACCGCGAGCTAGAGGGATTCCGCCGCTCCCTCGAAGGCACCGCCGCCCCCGCGCTGGAACCCTGGGACGTGGCCTACTATGCCGAAAAGCAGCGCGCCGCCCTCTACGCCTTCGACGAAGAGGCTCTGCGGCCCTACTTCCCGCTGGCCAGCGTGGTGGCCGGGATGTTCGACCTGGTCCAGCGCCTCTACGGCATACGCGTCGCCGAACGCCCCGGCGTCCCGGGCTGGGACCCGCAAGTGCGCTACTACGACGTTCACGACGAAGACGGCACCTTCCTCGGTGGCTTCTACGCCGATTGGTATCCCCGCGAGAACAAGCGCGGCGGCGCCTGGATGGATGCCCTGATCACGGGCGGCCCTGTGGCCGATGGCACCCTACCCCACGTCGGCGTGATCTGCGGCAACCTCACGCCGCCCCTGGCCGGGCGGCCGGCCCTGCTCACGCACCGCGAGGCGGAGACCATCTTCCACGAGTTCGGCCACCTGCTGCACCACCTGCTCAGCCGCGTCGAGATGCGCGGTTTCGCCGGCACCAACGTGGCCTGGGATTTCGTGGAGCTGCCCTCGCAAATCATGGAGAACTGGTGCTGGGAGCGCGCCTCCCTGGACCTTTTCGCGCGCCACTGGGAAACCGGCGCCACCATTCCCGACGAGCTATTCCAAAAGATGAAGCGCGCACGCACCTTCCGCGCGGCCGGCGCCCAGATGCGCCGGCTCGGCTTCGGCTACGTGGACCTGCTGTTACACACGCGCTACCGCCCCGAAACCGATGGCGACCCGGTGGCCTATGCCCGCCGCATTCTCGAACCCTTCACGCCCACGCCGCTGCCCCCCGATCACGCCATGATCGCGGCCTTCACGCACCTGTTCGGCAGCCCCATGGGTTACGGCGCGGGCTACTACTCGTATAAGTGGGCTGAAGTCCTGGATGCGGACGCCTTCACGCGTTTCCGGGAGAGCGGCATCTTTAGCCGCGACGTCGGGCGCGAGTTCCGCGGCTCCATTCTCTCGCGCGGCGACAGCGAAGACCCTGCGGTGCTCTATCGCGAGTTCATGGGCCGCGATCCGGACCCGCATGCGCTGCTGGAAAGATCGGGGCTGGAGTAAAGGCGTCGAGCCGCCTCCGCCGGGCCAGTTTCTTCACCGCGCCTGCTGGCCCGGGCGACAGATCGCCTGGCGCCAGGCGCTAAAAGTCCGCCCGCAATGCGAGCTGTCCGGTGCGATTTCCTCCCGAACCCTGGGGCAGTGCGGATTGCAAAACCCCGAAGGAGGGACTACTAATACTCATTGCGGGCGGCGCGAAGTTAGTGTGATTAAAAACATTTGTGAACGTGGCTTCGAAGCGGACGTGGAACCGCTCCCCAACGTTGAAACGCTTGGCGAGGCCCATGTCCACGTCGATCATGTGCGGTCCCTCCAGGATACCGACACCGCAGCTTCCAAAGCGTCCGGCGTTGGCTGGCGGCAAAGCGAAGGCACTGGGGTTGAAGAACTGCTGAGACGTCTGGTT
>CAYRWE010000051.1:0-24300 GCA_964427655.1 uncultured Solibacteraceae bacterium
CGAGATCGTGTATGCACGAAAGTGAACTCTGGATCACCCGCATTTTTAACGACCATCTGGCAAGCCTCGGGAACGCCTTTCTCGGCCTCGTGGGCATGCACGCGCAGGCGCGCCCCTGGGCGGATTTCATAGTTATGCAGCTCGTGGTGGTGGCGCTGTTGGCCATCCTGTTTCCCATTTTGCGAGCCCGCCTTTCCTTCGATCGCCCGGGCACGTTCCAGCAGGTCTTCGAGCTGCTGTATGACTTCGTGCGGGGGCAGGCGGAGAGCCAGGTGGGGCATGAAAGCCACCGCTATCTGGCGTTCTTCGGCACGATTTTCCTTTTCATCCTGACCAGCAATCTGATCGGCCTGATTCCGGCCTTCGAATCTCCCACCATGAACGCTCCGGTTACTTTGGGCTGCGCCCTGGCGACCTTTATTTATTACCACCTGATGGGCATTTGGGCGAATGGCTTCCGGTACCTCGGCCACTTCACCGGGCCGCTCTGGTGGCTGGCCCCGCTGATGTTCCCCATCGAGATCATCAGCCATCTGGCGCGCGTTCTTTCGCTCACCGTCCGTCTTTACGCCAACATGTTCGCGGGCGAGCAGGTCACCATGGTCTTTCTGAAGCTCACCTATTTCATAGTGCCCGCCGCGTTCATGGGCCTGCACGTTTTCGTGGGAGTCGTCCAGGCTTACATTTTCATGCTACTGGCCATGGTGTACGTGGGCAGCGCGGTAGCGCACGAGCATTAATACCGGCTTTATGCCGCCTTCAGTGTGAGCCCGGCTGTACGGTGTCCGGGAACCACCTCCTGGGGCGATTTATCCGAAGGAGAATGGAATGACGAAGAAGCTACTGCTCGTACTGGCCATCCTGATGATCGCCAGCTCGGTTGCGTTAGCCCAGACGCCGGGCAATCCCACCGCCGGCGGACATTGGGTTCCCATCAGCGCCGCGTTCGGCATGGCGATCGCGTCCGGCCTTTGCGGCCTGGCGCAAGGCAAGGCCATCGCCAGCGCCGTGGAAGGCATGGCGCGCAATCCCGGAGCCGCCGGGGCGATCCAGTTGGCCATGTTGATCGGTCTGGCATTCATCGAGTCTCTGGCCCTTTACACCCTGCTCATTGTGTTCCTGTTTGCGAAATAGTTTCCAACCTCGGGGCGGGCGGCGCTCGCCCCGATCCTCTCATGAAAATCAATTAGAGTACTTAGCCTAAATTCCTAGTACAATTCCCCGATACGGATCGCTGGTTCTATTGACCTTAGATAGGGCTTCCATTTAGCATAAAAGCGTTAATGGAACAGCGAAGGACAAGGCGCTTCAAATTACAACTCCCGCTCTCAATCGTTCGCTCTGGCGTTCAACGCGTCGCACTCGCTGGAACTACGAGGAACATCAGCTCGAGTGGAGTTTTGTTCATGGCCGAACGAGAGCCGGATCTAGGGGGCCCCATAGAGTACGTGATCACGTTGAATCACGAAGGGCCGCAAGAGGTGCATCTGCGCTGCATTGGGAAAGTCCTGCGTTCGGAACGCATGGACGGCGAGCGAAATGTCGGGCCGCGGGGCTTTCAAATTGCCGCCACCCTGGAGCGCTATGAGTTCGTCCGCGAACAAGGCCGCGTAGTCTAAGTCAAAATCGATATCTGCCATTGCCTTCCGGGCCGGTGCCGATCCCGGCCCTTGTCTTTTCTCCGCTTTCGTATTACCTTAGCAAAGAAAAGGCGAAAGCAAATGAACCTATCCCTCAGTTTCCCCGATTTCAATCGCGAATTATCCCTCCGTACCAAGCCCTCTCTGGAAACCGTGCTGGCTCGCTTCCGCGCGGCAGAGCGCGATCCCGATTCGCCGGTTCGCGCCATCCATCACCAGCCCGCCGCCGAGGGAATTTACAGCGATATTCCCGCCGGTGTGGATGAACGCCTGCGCGCCGCTCTCGAAAGACGAGGCATCGCGCGCTTGTACGCGCACCAGGCCGAAGCCTTCGAGCACATCGCGGCCGGGCGCAACGTGGTGGTCGTGACCCCCACGGCCAGCGGCAAGACTCTGTGCTACAACCTGCCGGTGATGAATCTGCTGCTGAACGATGCCGGTGCGCGCGCCCTCTATCTGTTCCCCACCAAGGCGTTGGCCGAAGATCAGCTTCACGAGCTCGACCAGGCGCTCGAAGAGATGGGTTCCGACATCCGCGCCTTCACCTACGATGGCGACACTCCCCAGGACGCCCGCAAGGCCATACGCCAGCGCGCCAACATCGTGCTGACCAATCCCGATATGCTGCACAGCGGCATCCTGCCGCATCACACGCGTTGGGCCCGCTACTTCGAGAACCTGCGCTACGTGGTGATCGACGAGCTGCATTACTATCGCGGCGTCTACGGCAGCCACCTGGCCAACCTGCTGCGGCGCCTCAAGCGCATCGCCGAGTTCTACGGCTCGCACCCACAGTTCATCTGCTCGTCGGCCACCATTGCCAACCCGCGCGAGCTGGCCGAAGCGCTGGTCGAGCAGCCCTTCTCGCTGGTGGATCGCAATGGCGCGCCGCGCGGGGAGAAGTATTTCATCTTCTACAACCCTCCCGTGGTGAACCGGCAGCTCGGCATTCGCCGCAGTTACATCAACGAATCGCGTCGCGTGGCGCTGGAGTTCATCGAGCGCCATTTGCAGACGCTGGTCTTCGCCAATAACCGCCTGGCCACCGAGATCCTGGTGACGTATCTGAAGGATGCCTGCGATCGCGGTCCGGTGCCCAGCGACACGGTACGCGGCTACCGCGGCGGTTATCTGCCCCGCGAGCGCCGCGAGATCGAGCGGCTGCTGCGCGAGGGCTCGATCCGCGCGGTGGTGGCGACCAATGCCCTCGAGCTGGGCATCGATATCGGCTCTCTCGATGCCGTCATCATGGCCGGTTACCCGGGCACGATCGCTTCGAGCTGGCAGCGCGCGGGACGCGCCGGCCGCCGCCAGTCCGCCTCCGCCGCTGTACTGGTAGCCTCCAGCGCGCCACTCGATCAGTACATTGTCGAGCACCCCGATTACTTCTTCGGCCTTTCGCCGGAGCATGCCTACATCAATCCCGAGAACCTCGAGATCCTGCTGGCGCACCTGAAGTGCGCGGCCTTCGAGCTGCCCATCCGCGAGGGCGAGAAGTTCGGTCCGCATCCCGTGGCGGATGCCTGCGCGTTCCTCGAAGAGCGCGGTTTCCTGCACAAGGTGGGGCATGCTTTATCTTGCCCAGCCGAAGCCGCCGGCGGCGGCGCCTGGCACTGGACCTCCGACACCTATCCAGCCGATGCCACCAGCCTGCGCTCCGTCACCAGCGACAACTTCGTGGTCGTGGATATCACCGGCGAGCCGGCCGTCATCGCGGATGTCTCTTTCCCGGTCGCCCTCACCTCGCTGCACGAGAAAGCCATCTACTTGCACGAAGCCCGTCAGTATCACGTCGAAAGCTTCGATTACAAGGAACGCAAGGCCTACGTCAAGCGCGTGGATTGCGATTACTACACCGACGCCATCGACTACACGCAGGTGAAGGTGCTCGAAGAGTTCGCGGGCGAGCCTCTCGGCGGAGCGCGGCGTGCGCACGGCGATGTGCGCGTGAACCGCCAGATCGTGGGTTTCAAGAAGATCAAGTTCTACACCAACGAAAACGTCGGGGCAGGGAAGCTGCAGATGCCCGAGCAGGAGATGCACACCACCGCTTTCTGGCTGCATTTCCCGGCCGCGTTTCTGGCCCGCCTGGCCGAATACACGCCCACCGAGAAGCAGAGCGGCATTGCCGGCCTGGGAAACGCGCTGCGCACGGTGGCGGCTTTGCTGTTAATGTGCGATCCGCGCGATCTGGGGGTAGCGCTCAGCGAGGAAGTTTCGGCCACCTTCGAGCCGAATCTGTACCTCTACGACACCTATCCCGGCGGCGTGGGCCAGAGCGCTCCGCTCTATCGGCTGGTGCCGCAACTGCTGCGGCAGACGGCCGAACTGGTGGCCGCGTGCGGCTGCGAGGCCGGCTGTCCTTCCTGCGTGGGAGCGCCCGGCGAAGTGGGCGAGCGCGGCCGCGAAGTGGTACGCCGCCTGCTTGCGGAACTGATGTCATGAAGCCTGTATCCAGTCGGCGGGGCTGGGGCGCAGGGTAACCTGGCGGTTGGGCAGCACGGCGTAGAAGCAACTGCCTTCGCCGAAGACGCTGTCCACACCCACGCGACCGCCGTGGGCTTCCACGATCCTCAGCGCGATGGGCAGCCCCAGGCCGGGGCCCTCTTGCGCCTTCTCGCTGGGAGCCAGCCGGTCGAACTCGGCGAACAGGCGCGGCAGGTCTTCGCTTCGGATTCCCACGCCCGTATCGCGCACCTCCAGACGGTAGCGATCCTCATCCTCCGGCTCGATCCTCACCCGCACCGTGCCGCCCGGACCGCTGAACTTGATGCCGTTCGAAACGTAGTTGTAGATCACCTGCTTCAAGCGCTCGCCGTCCGCCTCCACGGTTTCCGGCCGGTCGCCTTCGAACTGCAAGGCGATCCCCTTGGCCTCGGCGGCCGCGCGCAGATCGTCCAGAGTCTCGCGGATAATCCCGGGCAGGTTCACTTCCCGATACTCCAGCCCCAGCCGGCCGGACTCGTTCTTGGTCAGTTCGAGAATGCGATTCACCAGCGTCAGAAGCTGGTCCGAACATTCCAGAATTTCGGAAAGGCATTCCCGCTGCTCACCCGTAGCGGCGCCCACCACCCCGTCGTGCAGCAACTGCGCGAGACCGATGATGCCATTGAGCGGCGTCCGCAGTTCATGCGAAACGCTGGCCAGAAAGTGATTCTTGACTTCGCTGGCGCCGCGGGCCACATCCAGCGCCACGGCCAGTTCATCGTTCTTGCGCTTGAGCATCTCGGCGTACATGGTGCGCTCGGCCTCGGCCGCCTTCTGGGCCGTGATGTCGCTATTGATCACCAGAATTTTGTTAGCCGCCCCGCGCGTTCGTTCGAGCGACCAGCGGCTGGCCACCACCAGCTTGCTGCCGTCCCTTCTGAACTCCGTCAACTCCCCTTCCCATCGCCCCCTGGCCAGAAACTCCGCCTCGATCGATGCGGCTTCCCGCGGAAATTCCGTCCGCAGAATATCCCGGATGGGCTTGCCGATGGCCTCCTCCTGGCTCCAGCCGTACATCCTTTCGGCCCCGGAGTTCCAGTAGAGGACGATTCTTTCCTGGTTGGTCACCAGGATGGTGTCGTGGCTGAGATCGAGCAGGCTGGCCTGTTCGCGCAACGCTTCTGCCTGCCGGCTGAGCGCCGCGTTGGATTCCCGCAGCTCCTCAGCCTGCCGCGCGAGCACGTCTCCCACCAGGTTTTCCCAGGAGGAAGAGACTTCCACACCCAGCCGATACCGCCCTTGATCGCCCTGTTCGCTGCGGATGACGCCATCGATCGTGGAATCGTTCCACTCGATGCGCACCAGGGTGCCGGGCGGCAGCGGGTAGGCCGTCGTCAATTGCATCCCGCGCCGGGAAACGTCGCGGATACGCGCTTCCCCCACTCCGGGATGGGTTCCCACCGTGTAGATGCGCGCGGGCTGATCGACCGTGAAGCGGCGGTCCCTGCGCAGCGCCCTGGATGACCGGAGGGGACCCGGCGCGGCGGCGTCGGGCCCCGGAATAGCGAAATCTAAGTTCTGCGGAGTCACTTACCGATTACGCTTATCGGTCAAAGCGGCGCGATTCTTGAAGCCGGTTACAGCCAGCGGCACATGGCGGTTACCGGATCGACGTCTCGATCAGCGCGTAGGTGTGGCGCTCCACTTCCGTGGAAGCCGGCAGCAGGTTGGGCTCTGGGCGCGCGCTCCCCAGCGGCACCGTGTGCCAGGCCAGCGCGCGCTGCGTGATGAGCCATCCCGAAAGATGCGCGCCGCCGGCCGCCGCGGGCAGTCGGAAATTTACCTCCAGGTTATGCCGCCCGGGCGGCAAGTTCGCCCAGAACCAGTGCCACGCCTCGCCGCCGCCGTTCTCCGTAGAGAGCGCCAGCGGTTGGCCGTTATCGCGCGCGTCCACGGCCATGCTTTTTATGGGGCGCTCCGGCTCGATCAGGAAGGCCAGTTTTGCCTCGCGGTAATCCTCCGGAATCGTCACCGCCAGCGTCACCGCGCCCGTGTCGGTCGCCGTGGCCGCGGAGAATGCCAGCTCCGAAGGCGCCTTGGCTTGTCCGAAATGCATCTCTTGCGCCGCGCCCTCGACCGCGACCGTGCGGGTCGCGCCTTCCGGAGCATACACGCGCACCTCGGCCGAGCCATTCGCGGCCTGGACTATGCCATACCGCGCGCCGGTGATGCGCAGCCGCTGGCCCGCCGCCGGCCGCAATTCGCAGACCACCTCTTCGTATCCGCCCAGCTCGAACGTCAGCGTGTCCCCGTGGCTCAGCGTGCCCTCGCGCATTTCACGATAGGGATAGAGAATCTCCGCTTCGAGCGGCCCCTGGATGCTCGCGAAGCCCGTGCTGTCGTCGAGCTTCAGGCGAACCGTGCGCGGCCGCACGAACGGATTGCGCAGCATGACGATCGATTTCGCCGCCGAGGCGTGCATGTAGCCATACGGCTCGCGCCCGGCCGGATCGCCCAGCACCATGGTGGAATTATCGAGCAGCGGGTGGGCGTTGGCGATGGCCCAGCGCGTGGTATTGCCCAAGGCGTCCATTTCGCCGGCTGAAAGAATATCCGGCGAGATATACAGTTCGTACATCATGGTGCCGATCGTGTAATAGTGCACCACTTCGTCCCGGAAACTGTCCAGCGACTCGCGCGCGCCGCCCAGCATGTTGTATTGGCCCTTGATGATGCCGTGGGTCATCAGTGACGAGATTGGAAACTGCGCCTGGTGCGCCACGAAATCCTGGTAGAGCACCGCGTCACGATAGCTCACCGCGCTCTGGCGCGGCTCGAGCGCGGGTACCGGCGCCAGGTAGCCGGAATCCTCGCCGCCCATCCAGACCGTGTCGGCGTAGCGCAGCCACCAGGGGCTCAGCCATATGCTGGTGGTGATGTTGAGGAACACGCCGGGGTCCTGGGCCCGCAGGCGCTCCAGCATGTCGATGAAGGTGCGTGCATCGGCCTCGCGCGAGTAGATCCCGGTGGGATGGCCGTGATCGGGGTCGTTGCATCCGAAGGGAATGCCATCGAGCTTGAAATAATTCAAGCCGTACTGCTTCTGGTAGCGGAGCATGGTCTCCGCCAATAGCCGGCTGTAATTGCGGCCGGCGATACACAGATATTGGCCGTTGGAGGTGATCTCCATGCCCTCGGTCTTGGCTGTTGCCAGACGCACGGTGCGCCGGTTGTAGCCGCCGATCGGTCCGAACCAGATTCCCAGGTGGCTGCCGATCCCGGCCAGCGCCTGCGCCAGGTCGACGAAGCCGCCCGGAAAGCGCTGCGCGTCGATGGCCCACAGGTGATTCAGATCGTCCCAGCCATCGTCCAGCACGAAGCTGTCCAAGTGCAGCCCGTACGGCTGAAGGAGTTTGGCGAGCCGCGGCACGCGTTCGAGTGTGTTCGCGTGGTTCATGGCCTGGCTCTGCAAGTCGTACCACGTGTTATAGAGCAGAAACGGGCGCACCGGCGCCACGCGCATGCGCTTGACGTATTCGAGGAACTGCCGGTGGACCGCGCCGGCCGGCGCCACGCCCATCACCGCCGTGTCGCTGGTGTAGCCTTCCGCCGGAACGGCCAGCCCCACATACCGGCCCAGCTTGGTTTCGCCGTTTTCGGCTGTGTCGATTCCGGTGGGATACTCGAGTCCCAGGAACAGCTCCTCGGAGAACAGCGGCTGCCCGAATCCGCCCAGGGAAAACGCCGTCAACCCCCAGTGGTTGCGCGCGACCGAGACCCAATCCACGAAATAGCTGCCCTCGCCCGGCCGGACCACGCGCAGCCATTGCCGCATATAGAAATCTTCGGGCCGCAGTTCGTAATAGAGGTCGATGGCGATCCAGTGGCGCGTCCAGCCGCTCCCCGGTTCGAGGCGCAGCACCAGGCGTTTGCTGCCGCCCGCCAGTGGCTCCACGCGATGGCTGGCCACGCGCAGGCCCGCTGCGGTGACCACCATGGGGTTCTCGTCGCCGAAGGCATAGCCCACGCGCTCATAAATCAGGCGCAGTTCGAACTCGCTTCCGCCCATTGCATAGGAGCGCCCCGTGATCTTGTTCAGCAGCCCGATGGTGCCCACCGAGCCCTCGGCGGTCGATATGGTGCGCTCAAGAAAGTCGTTCCCCAGCGCCACTGCCGTTCCGGTCTCGCGCACATAGACCGGACCCGCCGCGCGCGCGCCCACTGCCAATAGCGCGAAAAGCGCGATCGCGTTGCTTCGCCACAGTATGCTTGGCATGGCTAAAGAACCGCTTCGATGAGCGCGGGGCCGCGCGCGTCCACGGCCGCACGGAACTGCGCCCGAAACTCGCGCACCGTGGCGGCCCGCGTGGCCGGCACGCCCTGGCCCTCCGCCAGGCGCACCCAATCCAGATCCGGCCCGCCGATATCCATCATCGCCCGCGCGGCCGGTCCCGGCGTCTCGACACCCGCGCGCCGCATCTCGACTTCCAGAATCCGGTAACGGCGGTTGGCGAAGATGACCGTGACCACATCCAGCCGCTCGCGCGCCATGGTCCATAGCGCCTGCAGCGTATACATGCCGCTGCCATCGGCTTCGAGCGCCACCACCTTGCGATCCGGCGCCGCGCAGGCCGCACCCATAGCCACCGGCAGCCCTTGGCCGATGGCGCCCCCGGTCACCGGCAGACGCTCGAAGGGCGCGGCGGCGCGCAAGCGCTCCACGATGACTGCCTGCGAAGAGACCGTCTCATCGGAAACGATGGCGTTCTCCGGCAGCAGCGCCGCCAGGGCGTTGCCCATGGCCTCCAGGGTGAGCGGCCCATCGGCCGGCTCCGTCTGCGGACACGGGTTCGCCACAGCCGCGCCGCCGGACGCGCCGCACTCTTCCGCCAGCGCCTCCAAAGCCGCGGTGCCGTCCTCGCTGCGCGCTGCCAGCACTCCAACCGGGCACTCCTCCGACAGCAGATAGCTGGGCGTCTCGGGATAGCCGAAGAACGAAACCGGCGCCTGCGATTCCACCAGCAGCATGTGCCGCACACCCGAAAGCGCTTCCAGTGCGGCTTCCGGGAAGTAGGGCATCAGTTGCGGCAGGAACCCGCGCCGGCCCCAAACCATGCGCGGCGCGTTGCGGTCGGCGAAGACCTGGGCGCCCGTGCGGGCGGCGATGCGCGCCGCGGCATTCACCGCGCGGACGTTCAGTGCAGTTCCCCCCAGCAGCAGAGCCGTACCGGGCGTGCCAAGCAGCCGGGCGGCCTGCCCGATGCTCTCCCGCGCGGGCAGCGGCCGGCACGCGGGCTCGACCGCCGGCCCAAGCCCACCCGCTTCCAACCACGAAACATCCGCCGGAACGATCAGCGTGGCCACCTGTCCCGGCGGCGCGATGGCCGCCGCGATCGCTGCCGAGACCTCGCGGCCCAGTCCGGCCGGCTCGCGGGCCACCCTCACGTGCTCCGAGACGGTGCGCGCAAAAGCTTCGATATCGGCCGACAGCGGCGCGTCATATCGCAGGTGCCGCCGCGTATGCTCCCCGACGATGCTGACCACCGGCGTACGTGCCTTGCGCGCGTTGTGAAAATTGCAGAGACCGTTGGCGAGGCCCGGCCCGAGGTGCAGCAGCGTGGCGGCGGGCTTGCCCAGGATGCGGCCGTAGCCATCCGCGGCTCCCGCGCACACGCCTTCAAACAGGCACAACACGCCGCGCATGGCGGGCACGCGGTCGAGCGCGTTGACGAATCTCATCTCGGAAGTGCCGGGATTCATGAAGCAAATCCCGATTCCGTTTTCCGTGAGCGTGCGGATAAGGCATTCGGCGCCGTCCATCGCCCTGATGTTAATCGGTAGCGCAGTTAAGCGGCAACCGCCGCTCCCGTTGTACATTCAAGGTAAATGGATGCGATTTGCGCTTTGAAGACCCGCCGCTCCGTGCGCGCGTACACGGGTGAGCCAGTGGCCCGCGAGGTTCTGGAAGATATTGTCGATTGCGCGCGCCTGGCGGCCAGCGCCATCAATATTCAGCCCTGGGAATTCGTGGTGGTGACCGCCCGCGAGACGCTGGCGCGCATCGCCGGCGCCACCGACTTCGGCAAGTTCATCGCCACCGCGCCCGCCTGCATCGCGGTCTTCTGCCGCGACACCAAATACTATCTCGAGGATGGCAGCGCCGCCACCCAGAATCTGCTCGTGGCCGCGCGCGCTCACGGCTTGGGTTCGTGCTGGGTGGCCGGCGACAAGAAGCCCTATTGCGAGGCCATCCGCGAACTGATTGGCGCGCCTGCGGGGATGCACTTGGTGAGCCTGGTGTCTTTGGGCCGCCCCGCCGAGGAACCCGCCAAGGACAAGCGCCCGCTCGCCGACGTGCTGCATTGGGATCGGTACTGAACCTCGCGGCCCCGCGCGCGGGACTGTTCCTGACAGAACTTCGCACTGCGCCCCCGCGCGCATCTTGAAATCCTCCCCCTTCCGGCTGTACATTTCGGAAAACCGCGCCACTGCGCAGGTCGAGGAGATTCACATGACGCGTGTGCTGTTACCCCGGATAATATTGGTATGCGCTTCCGCCGCGGCCGCCTGGGGCGCCTGCCAGCAGAGTAACTTGACGCAGGGAACCCAGTCGGACGGCGCTCAATACATGGTCTGGATGCCGGAGACCAGTTGCTGGAACGGCAACATGGTGATCTTCGCGCACGGCTACGTGGCGCCCACGCCGCCCGGCCAGCCGGTTACGGTGCCGCTCGATCAGCTCGAAGTAGGCGGCGTTTCTCTGCCCGCCACCTTCAACCAGCTCGGCTATGGTTTCGCGGCGTCCGGCTATAACAAAAACGGCCTGGCCATCATTCAGGGATTCGACGACACGCGCGACCTGGCGCAGAACGTTCTCCAACCTAAGTTCTCCCCGCATCGCATTTACCTGATCGGCGCCTCCGAGGGCGGCCTGGTGACGGTCCTCTCGGCCGAGCAGCTTCCGCACGTCTACAACGCCGCGGGGGCGGCCTGCGGGCCCATCGGCAGCTTTCAGGACCAGATCGACTACTTCGGCGATTTCCGCGTGATCTTCGATTACTTCTTCCCGGGCGTCCTGGCCCCCAGCCCCGTGAGCATTCCGCAGGAGGTCATCAACGACTGGGACACCAAGTACGTCCCCGCCATCACCGCCGCGCTGGCCGCCAACCCCTCGGCTGCCGCGCAACTGATCTCGGTCACGAAGGCAGCCTTCACCTCCGACCCCACAACCGTGGGCGAGACGGTCATCGGCGCGCTCTGGTACAACGTATTCGCCACCAACGATGCGGCGGCCACGCTGGGCGGCCAGCCTTTCGACAATCACAACCGCATCTATCTGGGGTCGTCCAACGATCTGCTTCTCAATCTCAAGGTGGAGCGATTCACCGCCTCGAAGGCAGCTCGGGCGGCGATTGCGGCCGGCTATGAGACTTCCGGGAAGCTGAACATGAACATCGTCACGCTGCACACCACGCTCGATCCCATCGTCCCCTACTGGCAGGAGCCGCTCTACACCCTCAAGACCTTGCTTGCCGGCACGCTGCTCGAGCGCATCAATCTGCCGATCGCGGCCTACGGTCATTGCGCCTTTACGGCCTCGGATCTGCTGGCGGCCTTCGGCCTGATCGTCTTACGCGACACCGGCCTGAACCTCAGCACGCATCTGCGCAACGCACTTCCCGAAGCGCAGCGCACGGCCTTCACCGCCGCGGCCCTCCGCATGAATTTGCCGCTCGAGTAGGTGGGGCATGCTTTAGCTTGCCCGTCCCCGCTGTGCGTGCCACTATGGCCAGTGATGGCCGGACTCGCCGCAACCCTACCCGCGTTAGTATTCGCTATGGCCGCGCACGCCGGCACGCTTCCCGAATGCGCGCCGCTGCCGGGCGCCGATGCCCTGTTATCCCGTCCGGATCTTCGCTTCGTCTTAGTGGCCGAAATGCACGGAACCGCGTAGATCTGGTCTGCGCCGCCGCATCGGGCCAACGCCAGATCGTCGCCGGAGTGGAGCGCAATGTAACCGATAGCGGAGGGACCCGGGCGCGTTCATGGCTCCGCGCGACCGTGTCGCCGCCACCGCAGCCTTGCTGGCGCAGAAGGGGCTGGCGCACCTTCGGCGGCCGCTCGAGCCTTAGCCGAGGCCCCGGTCCCCGCGTCAGGCAGTGCCCGCCTGTCCGAAAGCCTCGCGCGCGACCCCTTCGCCGGCTTCCTGCCTCTGGCGCTCCGCCATGGCATCGGCAAAAATGTCCAGGTGCCGCCGCGTGTAGCTGACGTATCCCAAACGCCGCAGGCGGTTCATCTCGGAGGTCACGATCTCACGCGACGTGCCCACGTACTCGGCAATCGCCTGGTGTGTCAGCCCGGTGATGCGCTGCGATCCATCCGGCCTGGGAACGCCGGTCTCGCGGGCCAGTTGCAGCAGCGCGAACGTCACGCGCGGGCCGGTCGTCAAACCGGCCAGCGCCTTCAGGCGATCCTCCAGCCGGCAATTGCTAGCGGCGAAATGCTCCAGCAGCGCCATCGCCAGCTTGGGATGGCTTTCGATGCGCTTTTGCACTTCCTCCGCGCTCCAGCTCATGGCCTGCGTCCGGTCCAGCGCCAGGGCGCTTTGCCGCGCGGCCACCTCTCCCGGAACCAGGGCGCACTCGCCAAATAGCCCGTCGCGCGAGACGATCCGCAGGAGGAGATGCCTGCCGTCGCGTGCCGTCGTGAAGACTTTGACGGACCCGGAAATGACCAGGTGCAAGTATTCGGCCGGACGGTCCGGTCCGTAAACGGTGTGCCCCTTGGAGAACTCCGCGATGCGTGGGCGCGGCAGGTAACTGAGTATATCGAGAGTATTCATAGCAGACTTCGAGCGGCTGTGCGCACGACCCCTCCCTGAGAGAATTTCACCATGGAATGCTTTTTCGCGCATCGCGTATTTGCCTGATTCGCAACGATTGCCGGGGGGAAACGTTCACTTTCCGGCGGAGTCCTGCCCGGGAGCGTGCTCGATAATACTCAGAGCAGCCCCGTCCCATTCGAGGAGGGCCACGCGGCAGGAGGTCAGGACCTCGGAAGCCGCGGCTTCCCCATCCGCGTAAATGCGCAAATCGCCGCTGTCCAGAACATACGAGAGCGCCCCCTCGACGCCCCACCGGTGAAAGCCCTCGGGGGCGCCCGAGAAAATGAAAGCCTCCACCGGCTGCCCGTATTTCGCGAACGTCTCGACGCTGGTCACCCAGGCGCGCACCTGGTTGTCGCGGGCCAGCGTCTCGCGCTTCTCCAGGCGCAGCACTTCGATATCTCGCGGCAGCCACAGCAGCAGGAATAGCGCGGCCCATACCGGCCGGATGGTCTCGCAGACGCCCGCGAATGCGATCGCCAGGCCGGTAAATGGCAGGTAGCAGTATGCCGAAAGCAGGCGTCCCGGCAAAAACAGCAGCGGCAGCAGGAACAGCCCCAAGGCGGCCAGGCCGAAGAATGTCCGCCGGTTGGGCGCCCGCCACGCGGCCAGCGGCAGGAGCAGCCCCAGATAGGGAACCAGGAAGACGCGCCCGGCGTAGAAACGGACAGTCGTGGCCAGCGCCGGCAGCGTGAAGCGGAAGGTGTAATCGTTGTCCTTGTTGGGATTCAGCAGCAGCCCTTGAATCCCAAAAGAGAGCGATACCGCAAAAAACGGGATCAGCGGTTTCCAGCGCCGCTGGCCGAACCAGATTTCGTAGCAGGCCAGCACCAGCGGCAGCATCACCGCCAATTCCTTCGATTTGTACGCCAGCCAGAAAGCCACGAAACTGAGCACCCATTGCCGCTGCGCGTAGAGGAGTATGCTGAGCAGGCAGAAAGTGGCACACAGAACGTCGAAGACGTACATGGGCTTCCAAACCGCGTCGAACAGCGCCATGTGGAAGCCGAAGAACAGGCACGCCGCCGCCGCCGGCCACGGCCGCGCACCCAGTCTCCGCGCCAACAGCCACACCAGCCAGACGTTGAGCAGGTGCAGCGCCTGGATCGCGGCCACGTACCCGGGAAAATCCATGCCGAAGAGCCGTTCCGCTTCGCGGAAATAAAAATGGCCCACGGGGCGGAAATTATTGGTCAGAAAACGCGGCGTCAGGGCGGCCGTGAAATATTCCTCGACCGGACTGCGGCGCGTCCAGCTTAGCGTATCGAACTCATCGTCCTGAAAATAGCCGCGATAGGCGCCGCGGTTCGCCGCGAAGAACGCGGCCGCCAACAGCAGAAACAGGATCGACCCTGTGCGCCGGGACATGAAATCACTTTATTGTAGGGGCGCGGAAATGCGCGGGCGCGTCCCTCTCATAAAAATGTGAGGGGAAATCCCCGAACGCGTTCTGCGCGCTTTCAGGCCAATCCTCACCTTCGTTGAATTCCGACGTGTATATCTCTTATACTTGGGGTTTCGGTTCCCTTCTGGGTAGATTCATCCGAATCCCGGTTTCCGGTCAGGTTGATGGGAACCGACCAGTCCTTTAGGAGGATCTCTTCGATGGTCTCGATGCAAGACACGCTCCCTGCCAGTGGGCGGGCCGGCGATTCGCGGGACGCCGCAAACGCGCGAAACCGTTCGATTTGGCGCGCTCTGATCAATCTCTTCATGCTGCTCATGCTGGGCGCACCGCTCGTGGCGCAGTCCAAGGAAGCGGGCGGCGAAGCCAACCTCAAACTCCCCGATCTCGGCATGGCCACCTTCCTGGGCGGGATCAACGGTCATAACCTGCTCCTCGGCGGCCTCGTCGTCAGCGCGCTGGGTCTGGTTTTCGGCCTCGTCGTTTTCATGCGGCTGAAGAATATGCCGGTGCATCAATCGATGCGCGAAGTCTCCGAGCTGATTTACGAGACCTGCAAAACCTACCTGGCCACGCAGTTCAAATTCCTGGTGCTGCTCGAATGCTTCATCGCCGTTATCATCGTCTTCTATTTCGGCCTTCTGCAGGGACTGGCGGCCTATAAGGTCGTGATCATCCTGCTGTTCAGCGTCATCGGCATCTCCGGCAGCTTCTCGGTAGCGGCATTCGGTATGCGCGTCAACACCTTCGCCAACTCGCGCACGGCCTTCGCCGCGCTCACCGGCAAAGCCTATCCGTGTTACGACATTCCGTTGCAGGCCGGCATCAGCATCGGCATGCTGCTGGTCTCGGTCGAGCTGCTCATCATGCTCTTCATCCTGCTGTTCGTGCCGGGCGACCTGGCGGGTCCCTGCTTCATCGGTTTCGCCATCGGCGAATCGCTGGGCGCGGCCGCTCTGCGCGTCGCCGGCGGCATCTTCACCAAGATCGCCGACATCGGATCGGACCTGATGAAGATCGTCTTCAAGATCAAGGAAGACGACGTCCGCAACCCCGGTGTCATTGCCGATTGCACGGGCGACAACGCGGGCGATTCCGTGGGACCCTCGGCCGACGGTTTCGAAACCTATGGCGTCACCGGCGTGGCCCTCATCACCTTCATCCTGCTGGCCGTGCGCGATCCTCTGGTGCAGGTACAGCTTCTGGTGTGGATCTTCTCGATGCGCGTCATGATGGTGATCTCCTCCGCGGCCGGCTATTTCATCAACGGCGCCATCGCCAAGGCGCGCTTCGGCGCGAGCTCCAAGTTCAATTTCGAGACTCCCCTCACCACCCTGGTGTGGCTCACCTCGCTGCTCTCGATCGCCCTTACCTATGTCGTCAGCTCGTTCATGATTCCCACGCTGGCGGGCGACCCGAGCTTGTGGTGGAAGCTGGCTACGGTGATCAGTTGCGGCACGCTGGCGGGCGCCGTGATTCCGGAAGGCGTCAAGGCCTTCACCTCCACCAATTCGCGCCACGTCCGTGAGATCGTCACCAGTTCCCGCGAGGGCGGCGCTTCGCTGAACATCCTCTCCGGTTTCGTGGCCGGCAACTTCAGCGCCTACTGGCTGGGTCTCGCCATGCTGGCGCTGATGAGCGTCGCGTACGTGATCAGCGGAATGGGCCTGCATAATCTGATGGTGCCCACGCCGCTGGCCATCGAAGCGGTGTTCGCCTTCGGTCTGGTGGCCTTCGGCTTCCTCGGTATGGGGCCGGTCACCATCGCGGTCGATAGCTACGGTCCGGTTACCGATAACGCCCAGTCCGTTTACGAGCTTTCCATGATCGAGACCCTGCCCAACATTTCGCAGGATATCGAGAAGAACTTCGGCTTCAAGCCGGATTTCGAGAAGGCCAAGGAAAACCTGGAAGAGAACGACGGCGCGGGCAACACCTTCAAGGCCACCTCCAAGCCGGTGCTCATCGGCACCGCCGTGGTGGGCGCCACCACCATGATCTTCGCCACCATCGTGGCCCTCACCAAAGGGCTGACCCTCAACGTGGAGAAGCTCTCGCTGCTGCACCCGCCCTTCCTGCTCGGCATCATCATGGGCGGCGCCGTGATCTATTGGTTCACCGGTGCGGCCACTCAGGCCGTGTCCACGGGCGCCTATCGCGCGGTCGAATTCATCAAGCGCAACATCAAGCTGGAAAGCTCCGAGAAAGCCTCTGTGGCGGATTCCAAGCGCGTGGTGGCCATCTGCACGCAGTACGCCCAGAAGGGTATGCTGAACATCTTCCTGGTGGTCTTCTTCTCCACCCTGGCGTTCTCCTTCCTGGAACCCTTCTTCTTCGTCGGCTACCTGATCTCTATCGCCCTGTTCGGCCTCTTCCAGGCCATCTTCATGGCTAACGCCGGCGGCGCCTGGGATAATGCCAAGAAGGTCGTCGAGACCGAACTACGCGCCAAGGGCACCCCGCTGCACGATGCCTGCGTGGTGGGCGACACCGTGGGCGATCCTTTCAAGGACACCAGCTCGGTGGCGCTCAACCCCATCATCAAGTTCACCACGCTATTCGGCCTGCTGGCGGTCTCCCTGGCGGTGGATCTCACCTCCAAGCAGGGCGCCCTGTTCACCACGGCCCTGGCGGCGGTGTTCTTCGTGATCTCGGCGTTCTTCGTCTACCGCAGCTTCTACGGTATGCGCATCGAAAGCGTCGACGAAGAGAAGAAAGCGGCCGCCTAGTAAGGCCGGTCGTCCTCTTAGTTCAGCGAAAGCCCGCGCGGGCCGATGCCGCGCGGGCTTTCTCTTTTGTAGCCTGATACAATCGCGGGATCACGGGCTGAAATGAGCCGGCGGCTCGCGCCGCTCGTGTGCGCTCGGCTCGCGAACATTTTTATGTGGCAGCAAAATTACACGCCCCTGGCCGGCAACCTGCCGCTTTCGGCCTTGGTTGCGGCGATTCCGATCTTCACTGTTCTGGTGCTTCTGGCGATCTTACGCAAGCCCGCGTGGATTTCTTCCCTGGCCGGGCTGGCGACCGCCGCGCTGGTTTCCGCGGTGGCCTACGGCATGCCGCTCGGCAAGCTGGCCTCCGCGACGGTCTACGGCGCGGCCTATGGCCTGTTCCCCATCGGTTGGGTGATTTTCGCCTCCATCCTGATCTTCCGCATTACCGTGGATAGCGGCAAATTCGAGATTCTGAAAGACTCCATCGGCCATATCACCACCGATGCGCGCCTGCAGACGCTATTGATCGCCTTCGCCTTCAGCGCCTTCATCGAGGGCGCTTCGGGATTCGGAACGCCCGTGCCGGTGGCCGCCGCCATGCTCACCGGGCTGGGCTTCTCGCCTTTCTATGCCGCCGCCATTTGCCTGCTGGGCAACACCGCGCCGGTCTCCTACGGCGCCATGGGAACCCCCACCATCGCGCTGGCCGTCACTACGGGCCTTCCGCTCGAGCACTTGTGCGCCACCATCGGCCGCATCTGCGCGCCGCTGGCATTCCTGGTGGCGCCCTATCTCATCGTGGTGCTGGCGGGCTGGAAGGGATTGCGCGGAGTATGGCCAGCCGTGTTGGTTTGCGGGCTGGCCTTCGCCACAACGTTGACGTTGGTTGCCAATACCGGCAACGTGCAGACGCCTCCCATCGTGGCGGCTTTCGTTTCGGTCGGGGCGCTGATGATCCTGTTGCATTTCTGGAAACCAAAAGATAAATTCGCGGGATCGGTGCACCACTCGGCGCAGGCGCCCACCGGGAAAAGGCCCTCCGTCGGCGCGCTGCTGCTGGCCTGGTCGCCTTATATTCTGCTGATTGCCTTCGTGCTCGTGTGGGGCGTCCTGCAGACCCGCCTTAACCGCTTCAGCCTGGTCTTCCCCTGGCCGGGCCTGCACAACGCCATTCAGCGCATGCCGCCGGTGGTGGACAAGCCTTCGGGCTACGCCGCCAAGTACACCTTCAACCTGCTCTCGACGCCCGGCACCGCTTGCATCCTGGCGGGCATCGTGGCTGCCTTCGTGGTGGGCCTCAAGCCGCGCCAGTTGGCCACCGTGGTCGGCCGCACCGCCAAACAACTGGCGCTGGCGGAACTCACCCTGGCGGCCGTTTTGGCCCTGGCCTTCGTGATGAATTACTCGGGGATGACCGCCACGCTGGGGCTGGCTGCCGCCGCCACCGGCGCTCTCTTCCCCGTCTTCAGCCCGCTGCTGGGATTCCTGGGCGTTTTCCTGACCGGCAGCGATACCTCGGCTAACGCGCTTTTTGGCAACTTGCAGGTGGTGACCGCGGGCCGTCTGCACCTCAACCCGATCCTCATGGCCGCCGCCAACTCCGCCGGCGGCTCGACGGGCAAGTTGATCAGCCTCACCAGCATCGCGGTGGCCGCCGCGGCCACCAATCTCAAGCGTCACGAGGAGGCCATGCTGTTCCGCTTCACCATCAAGCACGCTGTTATCCTAACCGCCGTGCTGGCCGTCATCGTGGTCTTCTTCGCTTACGTCGAACCCGGCTGGGTGGGGTAGCGTGGCCAACCCCTGGCAGGCGGGGCATGCTTTAGCTTGCCCTAAAGCCGCTGTGGATCCCTTCCGCATTCCGCGCTGCCCGCTCCCGGCCGACCGGGCATTTTGGATGGAGATATTCCGCCATGCCCGGTAATGCCCACGCTACAATCGAACCTGTGACTTCCGCGCCGGCCAAGCCGAATGGCGGAGCGGCCCTGGCCGGCTTTATGCTGTCGGGGTTCCTGCTGGCCCTGCTGGGAGCCATCTTGCCCGCATGGGGATACCATCGGGATCCGCCCGATTTCGTGGCCGTAGGGAATTATTTCCTCAGCCTGGCGCTCGGCCTGGTGGTGGCCTTCGTGGTCTCCCCTCGCGTGATCGCCCGTCGCGGCCTGGCTTTCCTGCTGGTGTCCGCCTCCGTGCTGTGCTGCGCCGCGCTGGCCTACCTTGCGCTGGTATCCCCGCCGGCTTCGGCCTGGTGGCGGGTGCTGGGGCTGCTGGTGTTGGGCACTGGCGCCGGGTCGCTCAACATGGCCCTGTTTCACGCCATCTCGCGGACCTACCTGGCCGACCCCACCGGAACCGTGGTCAAGGGCGGCGTCTGGTATGGGGCCGGATGCCTGGCCGCCACCCTGCTGGTCGCCGGAACCTTCTACGCCTACACGGTGCCGAGCATCCTGATTTTCATGGCGGTTGTGCCGGCTGCATTCGCCGGCTTGTACGCACGCGGCCACTACGCCCTCCCGGCCGAAGGCGCCCACCGCAGCCTGCGCGAGGTGCTGGAGGATTTCCGTAGCCCCGGTGCCATTCTTTTCGCCCTGCTTCTTTTTTTTCAGTTCGGAAACGAATGGTCCCTGGCCGGCTGGCTGCCCCTGTTCCTGATTCGCCGCGTGGGCTTGAGTCCCTCGGGCGCGCTGCTGATTTTGGCGCTGTACTGGCTGTTTCTCACCGCCGGCCGCCTGGGCGCGGTAGCCATGCTGCCGCGCGTCCGCCACGGCCGCCTGCTGCTCGCCAGCGTAATCGCGGCGCTGTTCGGATGCCTCATCCTGGTCTCCACCAAGAACGGATTCGGAGCGGCCTCCGGCGTGCTCTTCCTGGGAGCCGGTTACGCCAGCGTTTACCCGCTGGTGGCGGGAGCCATTGGCAGCCGTTTTCCCTATTACAACCCCGCCTTCTTCAACGGCATTCTTTCGCTGGCGCTGCTGGGCGGCCTGCTGGCTCCCGCCACGCTCGGTTACGCGGCTTCCGTCTGGGGTGTCGGTGTGGTGGTGGGGATTCCGCTGCTGGGCACCTGCATGGTGATGTTTCTGCTCCTGCTGCTGTGGCTGGAATCCAAGGTCACCGGGCGATGAGCCGGCGTTCCATCGGCGCGCTGGCGCTGGCGGTCGCTTTGGCCGCGGCGCTGGCCCAGCCGGCATTTTCCGCCACTCTTGCCGAGGGCGTGGCTAACCTGCTGGCCTCCTCTCCGCCGGCCCATGCGGCCTTCTGGGGAATTCAGGTCGTGGACCTGGCGACCGGCCGGACGCTCTACGAGCTGAATCCACACCACCTCTTCGTGCCGGCTTCCAATACCAAACTCTTCACCGCAGCCTTGGCGCTCACCCGCCTGGGGCCGGATTATCTGTTTCACACGCGCGTCCTGGCCGGCGCCGCTCCGGACGCCCTGGGCACCATCCACGGCAGCGTGCGGCTGGCCGGAGGCGGCGATCCCAATCTCTCCGGCCGCGCCATTCCTTACCGCATGGGAGCGGGCGGGGCGGACCCGCTGGCGGCGCTCGAAGAACTGGCCGACCAGGTGGCCGCGCGGGGCGTGCGCCGCATCGATGGCGACTTGGCCGGCGACGATACCTGGTACGTGTTCGAGCCCCATGCCGAGGGCTGGGATATCGACGACCCGCAGTTCGATTACGGCACTGCGGTTTCCGCGCTGGCCGTCAACGACAACGTGCTGGCCGTGGCCATCCGTCCGGGCGCCCGCTCGGGCGATCTGGCGGCCTTGTCCCTCAATCCCGCACTCGAGTACTACGATTTCGATAACCGCGTGCGCACCACCTCCGGCGGCGAGCGGAAGATCGAGGTGCATCGCGATCCCGGAGGGTATCAGGTCCACCTATGGGGATCGATTCCCCTCCATGATCGCGGCGAGGACGTTTTCCTGGGCATCGAAGATCCCGCCCTTTACGCCGCCCAGGCGTTCCGGCAGGCGATAGAGAAGCGCGGAATCGAGGTGACTGGCCGGACCGTAGCCATCCACCTTTTTCCCGGCGAGGTTCCCCGACTAGCCGGTCCCGCGCCCGCGGATGCCGAAGCCGAGGGCTTCGAGCTGGCGCGCCGCGATTCCGCGCCGCTCTTCGAGGACCTGCGCGTCACCGCCAAGGTGAGCCAAAACCTGCATGCCGAGATGGCTTTGCGCGCCGTGGGCCGAGCGCGCCGCGGCGTGGGTAGCCGCGAGGCGGGCCTGGAGGAGTTGCAAGCCTTTCTGGGCGAGATCGGCATCGACCCACAGGCCTATAGCTTCAGCGATGGCGCGGGTCTCTCCCGCCCCAACCTCGTCACCCCCGCCGCCGTGGTGGCTCTGCTGCGCCACATGTATGCCTCGGCGGAGCGCGAGCACTGGCTGGCGCTGCTGCCCGTGGGCGGCCTGGACGGAACCCTCAGCGGGCGCTTCGGCGACGGCCTCGCGGCCGGGCGCATCCATGCCAAAACCGGCACGCTGGCGCATGTCACGGCGCTTTCCGGGTATGCCGAACGCCCCGGCGGGCGTTGGGTGGCTTTCTCGATTCTGGTCAACAACTACGCCGGCCACGCCGCCGATATCCGGGCAGTGGTGGACCGTATCGGCGCGCTGCTTCTGGAACCCTAGCCGCTGCGATATAATGGGACCTGAATGTCGGAATTGTCCATTCAATGGCACGGCTGGGACGCTACCTGCGCCGCCTGGCATGGGCCGGATGAACTGGATTTCAGCCTGGCCGGCTCCCGCGGCCTTCTCGGCCGCCTGCGGCAGTTCTCCGGCTCCTGGACCGGTCGCCTCGGCACCCCGGCCGGCGGCGGAATTCCGCTCTCGCTGTGGGCCTCAGTGCACGACTTGGGCGATACCGCCCTCGCCGCGCTCGATGCCGATGGTTCCCCCGGCGGTCCTCTGGAAGTGTTGTTGGTGGCGCCTGCGCAGCGCCGTCCCAAGCTGCGCGCCGAGCTGGCTTTCGAGTTCGTCTCCTACCTGCGGTTCCTGGAGGGCGCGGCCAGCTCCGGCCGCGAGCTGGCGCTGCACGAATATATCGAACACGCGCTGGCCGAACCTGCCGACCCCCTCCGGACGGACGCCCTGGTCTTCTCCATCGAGAACCGGCTGCTCGAACCCGACGTGCAGTTTCTGGTTTCCCAGCAAGCCGAGCGGCTGGCTATGAGCATGATCGCCTGGATGGCCGAACGCGATGGTGCGGAGCCGATGGATGCTTGCATCCGCAGCCGCGCCCGGAACATCGATACAGGTGTTCTACAATAGTCGTTGAAGACTTATGCCCATCTACGAGTACCGTTGTGAAGATTGCGGAACGAAGTTCGAGAAACTGGTGCGCCGTTCCTCGGACGGCTCTGGAATCGAGTGCCCGTCCTGCGGCAAGACGCACCTGAAACAGGAGCTTTCCACCTTTGCCGCGCACGCCTCGGCCGGCCCCAAGCCCTCCGAAGCGCCGGCTTGCCCCGCGGGCGGGTGCTGCAACCCCGGTGCCTGCGGCATGAATTTCAATTAAAAGGGCTTAGGGCAAGCTGAAGCATGCCCCACAGCACCTCTTGTACTTGCGGCCGCTGCCGCATGGGCAGGGGTCGTTGCGGCCCGCTTTCGCCGTAGGACGAGGCGCCGCCACCGCCGCTAATTCTCGCTCACGTACCGCTAATCTCGCCAGCGGAGCCCGGCTGTGCAGGAAGAAGCGCTTCAATCCCGCGCACAGGTAGTTGAGACCCGCCTCGCCACCGGGAGTCCGGATGAAGCGGTATTTGGGGCATCCGCCGTGGCACTCGGGCAGCGTTTCGCATTCGCGGCAGTAGCGCGGCAGCCCGTCCCGCTTGGCGTCTCCAAAATCCCGCAGCGCAGGGCTTTCCAGCAACTCGCCGAGGGGCGTCTCACGGATATTCCCCAGTCGGTGCTCGCGGTCCACGAAATGATCGCACGGGAAAAAGTCGCCGTTGTGTTCCAGCACCGGAATTTGCCCGCAGGTCTCCCGAAACACGCATAAGGAGTGTTCCATGCCGAGCGCCGGCCGGGCGGCCTCCTCGAAGGTCTGCACCGCGATTCGGCCGGTGTCCCGCGCGATCCATTCATCGAAGATTTTGCACAGGAACGCGCCATAGGCCTCCGCGGACGGCGTGTATGGGCCGACGCCCCCGGCGCTCTCCGGCGCGCGTTCCACGGCCGGCAGGAAGCCCAGATATTCGCAGCCGATTTCACGGAAGAAGCGATAAACCGTGAGCGGATGCTCCACATTCAGGTTGTGCACCACGCACACGATATCGGTGTGGATTCCATGCTTGCGCAGCAGCTCGTATCCGCGCAGGGCCAGCCGGTGGCTCGGCTGGCCGCCGCGCGTCACGCGGTAGGGGTCGTGCAGGTCCGCCGGGCCGTCCAGACTGAGACCGATGCAGAAATCCTCCGCCGCCAGAAACCGGCACCATTCCTCGTCAACGAGGACCCCATTGGTCTGGATGCCGTTCCGTATGCGCCAACCGGCGGGCCTGTGGCGCCGTTCGAGCGCGACGGCCTGGCGGAAGAAATCCAAGCCCAGGGTGGTAGGCTCGCCTCCGTGCCACGAGAAGCTCACCTCCGGCCCAGGCGCGGCCGCGATGTGCTGGACGATGTACTCTTCGAGCAGGCTCTCCGGCATCCGCAGCGCGCCATGATCGGGGTAGAGGCTCCGTTTATCGCTGTAGTAGCAGTATTTGCAATCGAGATTGCACACCGCCCCGGCCGGTTTGACGAACACCTGAAACTCACGGGACGCCTTGGGCACCGCTTCTCCCTCCGATCACGAGCTACACCAGATTTTAGAACGTTGCGGACCGCTTCGATCGTCCCCGCCGTGCGGCTTGGAGTTGGTGTTGGTGTTTTGCGGAAGAGCGTCGAGCACGTCGTCGGCCCAAAACGCCGCTGCCAGGCTTCCAGCTCCTTTGGCCAGGAAGGAACGCCCGCTGTGTGGTTTCAGTCTCACAGTAAGATCCTCACGGAACAGTCGGAACTGAAGATCACGGACTTGCGCATGGCCACCATCAACGGGGCCCCGTTCAGCGAGCCGATTATCCGCCTCGACACCAATCAAGGAATCTCCGGATATGGCCAGGATCGCGACGGCGCCAGTCCCAAATACGCGCTCATGCTGAAAAGCCGTCTGCTGGGTGAGAACCCCTGCAATGTCGATAAGATCTTCCGCAAAATCAGGCAGTTCGGCTTCGACGCCCGGCAGGGAG
>CAYRWE010000052.1:0-23875 GCA_964427655.1 uncultured Solibacteraceae bacterium
AGCACCCCTTGCTGCTGGGCGCCGACATTTCGCTCTATTCGGGCACCAAGTATCTTTCCGGCTTCAGCGACATGCTGGCCGGCGTGGCGATCGCGCGCACCTCCGAGGCCATCCAGAAGCTGCGCAGCCGCCGCAGCATGTTCGGCAACATCTTGCAACCCGACGAGTGCTGGATGCTGAACAGCCGCCTGCCCACGGTGGCGCTGCGCATGAACCGCCAGAGCAAGAATACGCAGAGGCTGGCCGAGGCGCTCCACGGCCACCGGCACCTTTCGCGCGTGATTTACCCGACCTTGTTCGACGACCCCGAGCAGAAGCGCATTTACGAGAAACAGTGCGACTACCCGGGCGGCATTTTCTCGCTGGATTTCAAGGGCGGCAAAGAGGCGGCCTTCGAATTCCTGCGCCGCCTGCGGATCGCTCACAATGCCGTCTCCCTGGGAGGAGTCGAGACGCTCACCTGCCACCCCAAGACCACCACGCACTCCGGCATGACCGCGGAGGAACTGGCCGAATCAGGAGTCACCGACGGACTGGTGCGCATCTCGGCGGGCATCGAAGACTGGCGGGACCTGCTGGCCGATTTCGAGCAGGCCCTCGCCGCCATCGGTTGAGCCGCGGCTACATGGGAGCGTCCGCCAGGCGCTTGGCGACCTTCGCCTTCACGGCTTCCCGGGACTCTCCGAGCCACGATGAGCCGGCGTGGGGCAGCACGCCGGTGAGTTCGTCCCAGGTCCATGGTTTTTCGGGCGGGAAGGCCCCATAGCCGAGCAGATCGCTGACCCGCCAGCATACTTTAATCAGGTTGTATGGGCTGATTTCTCCGGGAACCGGGTTCTCATGGTGAGTGGCGATGACCGCGGCTAGTTCGTCCGGGAAGTCCCAATCCTGTGCCAGGTAGGCACCCGCCGCGCAGTGGTCGATCTCGAAGAGATCGCGCTCGGTTTGCAGCAGATCGAAGCCGAAGCGGCCGGAGACCTCCAGCATACGGGAGTATTCCTCGGGGTAAGCCGCCATCAGCCCCAGCGTTCCCAGGTTGTGCATCAGACCGGCCGTATAGCCGGCATCCCGATCCAGCCTTACGGTGCGGGCGGCTTCTTCCGCCACGATGGCGGTCACCAGGCTGTGAACCCACACCTTGCGCAACACTCCGATCCGCACCGAGGCGCGCACCATGCGGTTCACGGCGACAGTGGCAGCCATGGTTTTGATTCGGTCCGTACCCACGATCATGATGGCGCGGGCCAGGCTGGTGACCTCGCGGGGTACGCCGAAGAGCGCCGAGTTGGCCAGGCGCAGCAGCTCACCCGAGAAGGAGGGGTCCATCTTGACGAGATCGCCTAGCTCGCGGACGCTGGGATCCTCCTTCTTGGCAAGGGCCATGATGCGCTGGGCTACGGCGGGGAAGGGCGGCAGCGGCCGGAGGGCCCATGGCGCCTGGGGTCGAACGAGAGTTTCGCTCATAATACACTCCGGCAGTACTATCGGCTGAATGCTCCCTAAACATGCGGGCATTTTCACCCCGGCCGAAAAAAAAGTTTAGGCGCACCACGCCGGTGCCGTTTACCTGTGGATTTGGGCGGGTGGCCTTAACGGCAGATCGCGGCCGCGCCGGCAATCCCCGCGTCGGCTCCGTAGCGCGCCATCACCAAGGGGATTTCGGCCGCTCGCTGGTTGACCGACCAGTGCGGCAACTCTTTAATGATACGTGGGAAAAAGTGGCTCATCAGCTCGGCCACGCCGCCCCCGACCACCACCACGTCGGGCTCCAGCATGTCGATCACGTTGCCCAGCCAAACGGCCAGAAGATCGGCGGTCTCTTCGAGGATCTCCGTGGCCAGCGCGTCGCCCTCGCGGAAGGCCTCGCCCACATGTTCGGCGCGCACCTGCTCCAGGCTGCCACCCGCCAGGTCCAAAACGCGCTCGCGCACGCTCCCGCGCTGTGCCAGCTTGGCCCGCGCCCGCAGTGCGATGGCCGGGCCGGCGCACAGAGCCTCGACGCAGCCGCGTTTGCCGCATCCGCAGATGGGGCCACGATAATCGATGCTATTGTGCCCGCCCTCGGCGGCACTTCCGGTGCGGCCGTGGTAGATCTTCTTATCGAAGATGATCCCGGTCCCGAAGCCTGTGCCGATGGTGGCATAAAAGACGTTCGTGTAGCCGGCGCCGGCACCCCACAGGACCTCGGCCAGGGCGGCCGCGTTGGCGTCGTTATCCACGCGCGCGGGCACGCCGAAAGCCCGGCTGGTCTCGGCGGCCAGCGGGAAATTACGCCAGCAGGGCAGGTTAGGCGGATTGATCACCACGCCGCTGTAAGGATCAAGCGGCCCCGGAGAGCAGAGGCCGATGCCCTGAAGTGCGGCGCGTGCTTCGGGGACTTCGGCGAGCACGGCCTCGATAGCGCTCTTAACGGACGCGAAGCCGGCGGCTCCATCCCCGGTCGCCAACATGGGCACGCGGCTTTTGCCGGCGATGGCGCCGCTCGAATCCACCACACCGGCAGCCACCTTGGTACCCCCGATATCCACTCCGATCGTCACAGATTCCGGCATGCGGTCAGCCTGCTCCTTACGCCATACCCAGCTTCCTCTGCATCTCCTCGAGCTGCTTGGCCAGATAAGCGTTGATCTTCACAGAGCGCTCCGAATTCGCGGGTAAACGGCAGCGTACCACAGATGCGTGGCCGATCTGGGAGATAATGGCTATCGGTGTCCCGCCCCTCGGGGCCGCCTGGGGCATCGAAGGGAGATGGCATGTCATCCGGAAACGACTCCGTCGATCGCAGAGATTTTCTCAAATCCGTGGGCGCCGCCAGCGTGACGCTGGGCGCCGCCGGCAAGGCTTTGTCGGCCCGCAGCGCCGGCAGGACGCCCGGAAGGACGATCGGCGCCAACGACAAGATCGGTGTGGGCGTGGTCGGATATGGAGGGCGCGGGAACTACGTAGCCAGCCAGTTCACCGAGTACGCGGAGAAGACCAACGCCTGCCAGATCGTGGCGGTCTGCGACGTGTGGGAGAAACGCAAACGCGAGGGCGCCGAGAAGTACAAGGTGAAAGGCTACACCGATTATCGCGAACTGCTGGCGCAGCCCGGCGTGGACGCGGTGATCGTGGCCACGCCCGATCACTGGCATGGGAAAGTCGCGCTGGATGCCCTCGACCAGGGCAAGGACGTGTACCTGGAAAAGCCTATGGTGCACACCAATGAAGAGGCGCGCCTGCTGGTGAACACGGTCCAGGAAACCAAGCGAGTTCTGCAGGTGGGGTCGCAGACCACGTCGGCCGAGATGTGGTGGAAGGCCAAGAAGGCTATCGCCGATGGCATGATCGGGCAGATGATCATGAGCCAGGGATCCTATCACCGCAACTCCTTCACCGGGGAATGGAACGAGGGCTGGCCCATGGATAAGAACGCCGGTCCGGACGGCAAGGGCGACGACCACATCGATTGGAACATGTTCCTGGGCACGGAGTTTAAGCTGGCGCCCAAGCGGCCCTACAATGCCGACCGCTTCTTCCGCTTCCGCAAGTATTGGGATTATTCGGGCGGGATCGCGACGGACCTTTTCTTCCACGTGGTGGCGCCGCTCAACATCTGCTGGGATGAGCCGCAGTTCCCCGCCAAGGTCACGGCGCACGGCGGCATCTACGTCTTCAAAGACGAGCGCGAAGTGCCCGATACCTTTCACCTGCTGGCGGATTATGCCAAGGGCCACTCACTGGTGCTGAGTTCCAGCATGGCCAACTCGCAGCACATCCCCGGCCTCATCCGCGGGCACGAGGGAACCATCATCATGGTGGATCACGGCCGCTTCGAGGGCATGGTGCCCAATATCACGGTGAAGCCGGAACAGCACTGGAACGAGGAAGCCAAGACCGACAAGCTGATCGGCGGCGACGCCTACAAGAACAAATTCGGCGAGAAGGAGATCAAGATACCGATCGACCAGACCGATCCGCTGCAGGCGCACATCGGGAACTTCCTGAAGTGCATGCGCACCCACGAAAAGCCAAACCTGGACGTGGAGACCGGCGCGAAAGCCTGTGTGCTGATCAACCTGGCCGTGCAATCGTATCGCGAAGGCCGCACGCTGTACTGGGACGAGAAGCGCTGGAAGGCATCCGATAAGCCCGTGAAGGGTTAGAGCGCTTCTACCTCATTTCACGCCGGTGGGCGCCGGCTGCGTGTCCGGCGCCCGCTGGCAAGCCGTGCGCTACAATCCCTGTTCCAATACCGCTGAACGGGGAGAAGAAGCGATGAATTCGGTCGAACGCATCCACGCAACCCTCCACTTCCAACGTCCCGACCGTGTGCCGGTCGATCTCCACAACTTCCAACCCGCGGCGCGTGCCACGGGCAGGCCATTGCCGGAGGTGTTCCGCGACGGGGAGCTGCTGGCCGAGGCGATGCTGGCGGCCTGGCGCGAGTTCGGGCACGACATGATTCTGCTGGAGAACGGCACGGCCTGCAACGCGCAAGCCTGCGGCGCGACCGTCACGTACCTGGAGAACAGCGCGCCCGTCTCGCACACTCCCTTGCTCAAGGAACTGGCGGACGTGCTGACGCTGGAGGTGCCGGATCCCTACAAGGCTTTCCCCATGTGCGAAATCCTCAAGGCGACGCGCATCCTGGCCAAGGAAACCGCCGGGCAAGTCTGGATTTGCGCACGGGCCGACCAGGGGCCGATGGATCTGGCGGCGCAGTTGCGGGGCCTCGACAATTTCATGATGGACATCGGGGCCGGCGAGGAGGAAAACCTCGTGGACGCCCTGCTGGATTATGCCCGGCGCGTCGCCACGCGGTACGCCCTCGCGCTGATCGAATGCGGCGGACACTCCACCTCCATTGGCGAGGCGGTGGCCAGTCCGGACACGCTCTCTCCGCGGCACTACCGCCGATACGCCCAGCCACAGGAAAAGCGCATGGCGGATGAACTGCGCGATCGGCAGATCGTCCTGCACAATCACATTTGCGGCAACACGCTGCGGATCGCCGACGATTTCATCTCGACCGGTGCGCCGGTCCTCGAGATCGACCATAAGACAAACGCGCGGATGATTAAGGAGAAAGCGCGCGGCAAGGCGACCTTGCTGGGGAACATCGATACCGGGCTTCTCTATTCCGGCACGCCGGCGGAAGTGGAGGCGGCCTGCCGGGAGGCCATTGAGACGATGGCGCCGGACTACGGCTTCATCCTGGGGCCCGGCTGCGCGCTGGGCACGGATACGCCGGCGGCCAATATCCACGCGCTGGTCGAATCGGCCCGGAAATATGGCGCGTACCGGTAGGAATCGAAGGGAAACCCGCTCGTGACTTTATCGCTGCTCGATTTTGTGGTGATCGGACTCTACGCGCTGGCTATCGGCGCGGTCGGGTTCGTTCTCGTGCGCAAGGCCAGTTCGGTCGAAGGGTACTTCCTGGCGGGCCGGGGTCTTACGTGGCCGTTCATCGGGGCGTCGTTGTTCGCGGCCAACATTTCGGCGGAGCATTTCGTAGGATTAGCCGGGTCGGGATACGCGGACGGCATGGCGGTGGGCGGCTTCGAGTGGATGGCGGCTTACTGCCTGGTGCCGCTCATCGTGCTGTTCCTGCCGTTCTACATCCGCAACAAAATTTTCACGGTGCCGGAGTTTCTGGAGCAGCGCTTCAGCAAGAGTGTGCGGCTGCTCTTTTCGGGATTCATGGTGGTGCTCTCGGTGGTGGCGAAGATATCGATTTCGCTATGGGCATCGGCGCTGGTGTTCGAGGATCTGTTCGGATGGCACCGGCTCACGGTGATCTGGGTGGTGGGCCTGATCACGGCACTGTACACCATGAAAGGCGGGCTGCGCGTGGTGGTCTATACCGACGCGCTGCAAAGCACCATGCTGCTGGCCGCCGCGGTGGTGCTGACGATCGCGGGGCTGACGAAGGTCGGCGGCTGGGCGGAGCTGCACGCCAAAGTCGGCCCGGCGATGTTCGAGATGGTGAAGCCCATCACGCACCCCAACTATCCGTGGTTCGGCATGTTCGTCGGCGTGTTCCTGCTGGGCAGTTTCTATTGGTCGATGGACCAGGTGCTTGTGCAACGCGCGTTCGCGGCGAAAGATCTCAACGAGGGCCGGCTGGGCGCGATCTTCTGCGGATTCCTCAAACTGTCGACCCCCTTCCTGCTGGTGCTGCCGGGTGTGATTGCACGGGCCTTGTACCCGCATCTGGCGAAGGCCGATCACGCCTATCCGGCGTTGCTGCGCGAGCTGATGCCGCACGGCCTGCTAGGGCTGACCGTGGCCGGCCTGGCGGCGGCGCTGATGGGGCACATCAGCGCGACTTACAACTCCATCGCCACGCTCGTGACGCGCGATTTCTACCTCTACTGGCGGCCGCGCGCATCGGCCGAACGGCAGGTATTTTGCGGGCGCGTGGCGGTGCTGGCGGTGTTTTTCCTGGGCGCGCTATGGGCCCCGGTGATCGGGACGTTCGGCAATCTGTGGATTTACCTGCAAACCGTCCAGGCTTACTTGATGATGCCGTTTGCCGGCATTTTCTTTGCCGGCGTGTTGTGGAAGCGGACGACCGCAAAGGGCGTCTTAGCCTGTCTGGCGACGACCTGCGTGGTTTGTCCCCTGTTCATGGCGAACGGGCAGGCGAACTTTCTGCCGTTCATGGACAACGCCCTTTTGCGGCCCTGGCTACACGCGGCGTTCGTCGCGTTCCTGATCTCGATGGCCATGCTGGTGATCGTGAGCCTGGCGACGGCCGCAACGTCCGAGGAGAAACTGCGCACCACGACAGTGCGCGATTGGCGGTCGCTGGCGATGCTGGACCATGTGTCCCTCCTCCGCAACTACGCCTTCTGGCTCGGTCTGCTGCTGGCGATCTGCACTACGCTGTGGATCTGGATGCGCTGAGCCGGCGGGCGGCGGGCTTGGTCATCTTCGCAACAACCCCGGCGCTTCGCCGCTCCCGGCGTCGTCTAGACTGAAACCAGTGGGGTTGAATCGGCGCGCAAGATAATGCAAATACGAAGTCGGGATCTGGCCCGATGGGTCGAGGAACTGCGCCGGCGCGAAACGCAACTGGTCTTCGTTCTGAGCCTGGTGATCGGCGCGCTGGTCGGGCTGGTGGTGGTGGCGTTCATCCTGCTTACCGGCAGGCTGGCGGCGCGCATGTACCCGCCGGGCGGGATCGGCCTGCGGCGAATTCTGGTCCCCACGCTGGGGTCGCTCGGCACCGGCTACCTTCTGTATCGCTACTTCCCTTTCGCGCGCGGCAGCGGCATTCCGCAGACCAAGTTCGCTCTGTTCATCAACGACGGCGTCATCAGCCTGCGAACGGTGCTGGGGAAATTTTTCTGCTGCTCGGCATCGCTCGCGAGCGGCATTTCGCTGGGCCGCGAGGGTCCCTCGGTGCAGGTGGGCGCCGGCCTGGGTTCGGTAATCGCGCGGCGCCTGGGTCTCGATAAAGATCGCGTCAAGGCGCTCGTCCCGGTAAGCTGCTCGGCGGCGCTGGCGGCCGCGTTCAATACGCCCATCGCCGCTGTGCTGTTCTCGCTTGAAGAGATCATGGGCGATCTGAACGCGCCCGTGCTCGGCTCGGCGGTCCTGAGTTCGGCCACCTCCTGGATGGTCCTGCATCTGGTGCTGGGCGATGAACCGCTGTTCCACGTGCCGGCTTATCAACTGGTGCATCCGGTCGAGTTCGCCGTCTATGCGGTGCTGGGCGTGGTGGGCGGATTGGGGTCGGTGTGCTTCGTCAAACTGCTGCTGGGAATTCGCGCCCGCTTTGCGCGCTTCCCGCGGCGGACGGTCTGGTTCCAGCCGGTGGCCGGCGGGTTGGGCGTGGGATTGATGGGCTTCTTCGTCCCGGAAGTTCTCGGCGTGGGTTATGACGTGGTGGAGCGCGCGCTCAACGGCGATATGGTGCTGCGGCTGCTGGTGCTGCTGGCAGTGCTCAAGATCGTGGCAACGGCGCTGTGCTACGGCTCCGGCAACGCCGGCGGAATTTTCGGGCCGTCGCTGTTCATCGGCGCGATGATGGGCGGCGCGGTGGGCAGCGTGGCGCACGCGCTTTGGCCGGCGCACACGGCCTCGCCGGGCGCCTACGCGCTGGTGGGAATGGGGACGGCCTTCGCCGGAATCGTGCGGACGCCCATGACTTCGGTGATCATGATCTTCGAAACCACGCGGGATTACACCATCATCGTTCCGCTCATGATCTCGAACCTGATCGCCTTCTTCATCTCTCAGAAGCTGCAAAAGGAGCCGATTTACGAAGCGTTGGCGCACCAGGACGGGGTGCATCTGCCCACCACGGCGGCGGATCCCGCGATGATGCGCGTGGTCCAGGCGATGCGGCCGGCCCCCGAAGCGCTCCCGGCGGAGATGGACGCGGCCACGGCGGCCGGGCGCGTGCACGGAGAATCGCTGGATGCCTGGCCGGTGGCTGGCCGAAACGGCTTCGTGGGGATGGTCCGCAAGGCCGACCTGGAGGGCGCGACCGCGCGCGGCGAGGGCGGGAAGAAGCTGGCCGAGATCGCGGACGAACGCGCTTTTTCGCACTTGCATCCGGATCATCGGTTGGGGCTGGCCCTGGAGCGCATGGGAGCCGAGCACGTCAAGGTACTGCCGGTCGTGAGCCGCGCCAACAAGGGGCAGTTGATGGGCATCGTGACGCTGGACGATGTACTGCGCGCTTACGGCGTGGCAGCCGCAGGCCAAACGGAAAAGAGCGATGGAATCGCCTAGTATCGCCTCGAGCGCTCCCGGCCCATCGTTCCTGGGCACGCTGGCGCTGGTCTTTGTCGCCATCGTGGCGCTGTTCGCCATCGACACGTTCCTGGCCAAGGTAGAGCAGTCCGAGACGGCCGCGCAGGCCGCCCGGCTCTTCCGCGAAGGGCAGCGCCTGGCGCAGGAATGCCGCTCCGCCGATAGCATCGCGCGCTTGCGGGCCGCTCTGGCCCTCTCGCGCGACAACCCGGAATACCAATTGGCGCTGGCGGACGCTCTGTTCAGGGCCGGCAGGCTGGCGGACGCCGATGCGCTGCTCACCACCATGCTGCAGAACGACGCCACGGATGGCGGCGCCAACCTGCTGATGGCGCGCGTGCTGGCCCAGCAGGGAAAGTTGGAAGCGGCCGAGTTCTACTATCACATGGCGATCTATGGCCGATGGCCCCAGGATGCCGCGGCCAACCGCATCAGGGCGCGCTTCGAGCTGATCGACCTGCTGGTGAAGGAGGGCAATCGCAAGGCGCTGCTGGCCGAGCTGCTTCCGCTGCAGGATGAGGCACCGGTGGACCTGGAGACGCGGCGGCGCATAGCCCATCTGTTCCTGCTAGCCGGCTCGCCCGGGCGCGCGGCGGATATGTTCCGGCAGATCCTCCGTGAGAATCGCGAAGACGCGGATGCCTATGCCGGATTGGGCGAAGCCGAGATCGCGAGCGGCAATTACCGGATCGCCGAAACGAACTTAGAGATGGCTGCACGCCTGAAACCCGCAGAAGAAGACATCCGCAAGCGCCTGGAACTGGCGCGCCAGGTGCTGGCTCTCGATCCCATGCTGCGCGGCCTCGGCGCGGCCGAGCGCTACCGCCGGACCCGGGAGTTGGTCGAACTGGCGCTCGACAGCGTGAAGCCATGCGCCGGCGATGGGCCTTCCGGGACGCTTCAAACTCTGACCGACGAAGCGGGCCAGGCGCTCCAGCGGCGCCTGAGCCCCGCGCAGCAGGACGAGGCCACGGAAGCCAATCTGGAACTTGCCGAGCGTCTATGGCAGGCCCGCCAAAAGGAGTGCAAGCAGACGACGCAGCCGGGCGAAGAACCCCTGGCGCTGGTCCTGGCCAAAGATTCGGCAAAATGAGAGTTTCACTTCCGAGTTCTCCTGCCGGGGCTTCGTGCCGGCGTACACCCCGCTCGTGTAGACTCCGCGACGCAATTGGTGACACCCGCGCAAACAACCCGCGCGACAGTCCGCGCAAACGTCCGGAGCAAAGGATCCGCTTTGTTGTATACTGAGACCCGTCGGCGCCCTGGGGCGGGACCGGCGGAAAGGGATCGTTCATGAAGAGGAGAGCATTTCTAAAGTCGCTGGCGGCCGCGCCCGCTGCCTGTCTGGCGCTTCCGCGACTCGCCGAAGCCGCGCTGCCTAAAGCCAAGATCACGCGGGTGCGCATCTACCGTCCGCCCGATCTCAACGAGCTCTTCAACCAGAGCAACATGCTGGTGACGGTGGAGACCGACGCCGGGATCACCGGCATCGGCGAGGGCGGCGCCAAAGATACCCTGGAGCAGTGCGCCGGCTCGCTCATCGGCAAGGACCCGTTCAAGGTCGAAGCCATCTGGCAGGAAGAATACATGGCGTGGTTCTACCCGCCGGGCCGCGAGAAACAGGACGCCATGGGCGCGCTCGACCTGGCTCTATGGGACATCAAAGGAAAAGCCATGGGCCTGCCGATCCACCAGATCCTGGGCGGCGCGGTACGCAACTATTGCGAGTGCTACAACACTGGCAATGTGCGCGTGCCGCCGGGCCCCGGAGGCGCCCCGGCCACGATCAAGGACCGCGTTCAGGCCACCCTGGCCGCCGGCTATAAGGTGTACCGCATCGGCGCGGCCGATCCCGGCAACGGCCCGTGGGACGTGCGCGAGCGGCTGATGCAACTGGCCCGCGAAGCCCAGGAGATCCGCGAAGCCCTCGGCAACACCGGCGACTGGAGCGTCGATTTCCACCAGCGCTTCGAATATATCGATGCCCTGCGCGGCTGCAAGCTGATCGAGCCGTTCTCGCCCTACCTGGTGGAGGACCCCGTCCGCACTGAACATTTCCTGGAGGACATCCCCAAACTCCGCCAGATGACCAGCGTGCCCATCGCGGCCGGCGAAGAGTGGGGCTGGCGCTACGACTTCAACAAGCTGGTCGAGAACCACGATATCGATTACAACCGCTGCACCCTGCCCAACGTCGGCGGCATAACGGAATTCCTCAAAATCATGGCGCTGTGCGACACCCACGCCGTGGGCATCATCCCGCACTTCACCGGTCCGGTGGCCACCGCCGCGCTGGTGCAATGCCTGATCACCTATCCCGGCTCGGTGATGTTCGAATACAACTACGGAGATCGCAAGATCCCGTATCTTCCCGAGTACACGGATTTCAAAGCCGGCAAGCTCTACGCCCCGGATCGTCCGGGCCTGGGCGTGACCATCGACACCAAGCCGCTGACGCAGATCGGTGAAGTCACCCAGGCGATCCACCGCTCGATCTACAGCCGTCCCGATGGCTCGCTGACCCACTGGTAGACCCGGTGGGGCATGCTTTAGCTTGCCCTTGCCCAGTTGACGTCAGTAAACACGCGCCCGGATGTACAATCGATGGTGGCCAGGAAGCCGACTCTTCCCGGCCGCCATCTTTTTTTGCGAGGTGAGCCTCATGACGGTTTCCCGGCGCGGTATGATTCAGGGTTCCGTCGCCACGCTGGCCGGCGCGGGCGCGGTGCTGCCGGCCTCCGGCGCGACTACCCGGAAGAGCAATTACAAGGGCTGCTTCTATTTCTCGGAAGCGTTCAGCGACCCGCAGAGCAACGATGTGAAGATCGCCAAGCAGGTGGGCGTGGATTACGTAATTGCGGGCAACACCTGCCGGGGCCGCAAAGAGGAATACATGGCCAGCGTCCGCCGGGCCATAGACGAGTTCGGCGCGGTGGGCATGAAGATAGCCGGCGTGGAAGGCACTCCGGTATCGATGGAGAGCGTCAAGCTGGGCACGCCCGAGCGCGACGCCGAAATCGAGAACCTGAAGTGGGCCATCGAAGCGCTCTCCAAAAACGGCATCAGCATGATCTGCTACAACTTCATGGCCGGCCTGGGCTGGACGCGCACCAGCCAGTCCGTCCGCGAGCGCGGCGGGGCCCTCACCAGCGAGTTCGATCTCGAAACGGCCACCCGGCAGGGACCCACCGAGTTCGGCGAAATCGGCGAAGAGAAGATGTGGCGGAACATGGAGTACTTCATCAAAGAGATCATGCCGGTGGCCGACAAGTTCAAGATGAAGATGGCGCTGCATCCCGACGATCCGCCGCTCTCGCCCCTGCGCGGCATTGCGCGCATCGTGATCAGCAAAAAGAATTACGAACGCATCATGGCCATGGCGCCCAGCCCCTATAACGGCATCACTTATTGCCAGGCCAACTTCGTACTCATGAAAGAAGATGTCTACGCGCTGGCCAAGGAGTGGTGCGACCGCAACAAGATTTTCTTCGTGCACTACCGCGACATCGAGGGCGATACGCGGCACTTCCACGAGACCTTCCACGACAACGGCCCTACCGACATGGTTCGCATGCTGGAGATCTACAGCCAGGGCGGATTTGTCGGGCCCATCCGCCCCGACCACGCTCCTTCGCTCTCCGGTGAGGCGCCGGACGGGAAGTCGTCGGGTTACAACATTGGCGCGAAGGTCATGGCCTTCGGGTACATGAAGGGCGTCATGCAGTCGTTGGGACTGAAGTACGCGTAGCGAAATCCAGTCTGCCCGGGCGTGCCCGGAGACAGCTCAGGACGCCATGACCAGACGCTCCGCAGCCAGGCGCTGAATCCACCTTAGTTGCGCCTCCGTTTCGGGCACCGTTTGGCCGCGAGCGGCACTAACGACGGCTAACGCTCTGTTGACCTCCATTCCGGAAGTCACGAGCATTCCAGCCGCAACCAATCCAGAGCGTCCGATACCCTGGCGGCAATGCACGGCAACGCTCTTGCCTTCTTCAAGCGCATCCCCAATTGTCCGGAGCAGCGAGAGAGCGCCCGGCAAGGATGCCGGCACCCCGCGGTCGGGAATCGGAAATGAAACAAAGTGAAGCCCCTCTGAGTTGGCCGCGGGACCCTCGGATGTCAGTTCCAATTGAGCGGCTTCTTCCTCCTCGAGCAAGGAGACCACGACCTCCAGCCCCGCTCGCCGCCAGCCGGCGGCCTCGTCTTCCAGCCAGTCTCCGCCCCTGGGGCGCGCCGCAATCGCCAGCCGGCCGCGCCAAGCGCCTGGTATCCAAAACAGTTCGGGCGTCATGGCTCTCTTTCGATTATCTCTCGGGGAAGGCTGTCGATATCCTCCCCGCGCTCGGCAAGCACACTAAGCCGGTGATGGCCATCGAGAATCGTTCCATCCCGCCGAACCTTCAGCGAACCCTGCTGCCCGGGAGCTAGGGAATGTTTCAACTCTTCAGACGGAAGAGCGCGAAAGAGTTGCAGTTTGACGCGATTCAGGGTCGCCCTGGCGTGCAGGAACCTGAGTTTCGGCAATTGCGATTCCACGAGACTCCCAAAATGTCGCTAAGGGACTGGCTGCTGGATTTCGCGGTTTCCCCCGATTATTTTGAGGTTGACCCTGGACGGGAAGCCGCATCGAACCACATAGGATTAGTAGTGCCACCCTGGCGATTATCTTAAGAGTTATCCCGCCCTATAGCCCCGCGCTCTTGGCGGCCACGCGGGCCACGCTGGACCAATCCATCTCGGCCTGGCCCTGCGCCAGGCCCTCCAGCATGCGGTCGCGCAGCAGACTGGCCAGGGGCATGGGCGAAGCGCATTCCTGAGTGACTTCGAGCAGCAGGCGGATGTCTTTCTGGCCGAGCTTCAGGGCGAAGCCGGCCGGCTCGTACCGGCCCTCCGCGATGGTTTTGCCGTAGTTGGCATAGACCGGCGAGGCGAACAGGGCGTTCATGGCATCCAGAAAGACGTGTGGGTCCACGGCGGCTTTGCGCAGCGTGGCAAAGGCCTCGCCGAACGCCTCCAGCATGCTGGCGATCATGAAGTTCCCGCAGAGCTTCACGGCGTTGGCCTGCCACGGCTCCGAACCCGCCACGAAGGTCTGGCGGCCGATGGCATCGAAGATCGGGCGATGGCGCTCCAACACGGCTGCGGCGCCGGCGGCTATCACCAGCAATTTCGCCTGTGCGGCGGCGTCGGGGCGGCCGAAGACCGGTGCGCTCAGGAAACCTTGGCCGCGCCCGGCGTGCCCGGCGGCCAGGCAGCGCACCAGCCCGGTGCTGATGGTGCTGCTCGACATGTGGGTGGCGCCCGGCTCCAGCACGGCAGGCAAATTGAGCGCTTCCACCGCGCTATCGTCGGCCAGCATGGTAATGACGGTTTCCGCGCCACGGCAGGCCTCTTCCAGCGAAGCCGCGACCCGCGCACCCTCGGCCTCCAGGGCCTGCGCTTTTCCGCGAGTGCGGTTGAACACAGCCAGATCGTGTCCGGCGCGGAGCAGGTTGCGCGCCATCCCCGATCCCATCTTGCCCAATCCGATAAATGCCAGCTTCATACCGCCATAATAGCGGTTGAACCTGCGGTCAAATGTCCGCCAGGGGACCAAAGACCTTGTAAACGGGAACCGACGCGGCCCAAAAGTCGTACTGAAGGAGCAGAGGTGCGGTAATGTTCTGCGATCGCTGCGGCACACAGTTGCCCGAAACCGCCGCGTTTTGCCCGTCCTGCGGCAAAGCTCTGCGCGTTACACCGATGATGCCCGTGCGGAGCCGCCTGGCCGGCCATTTGCGCCTGCTGGGCATTTTCTGGCTGGCTATATCCATCTTCCGCTTGCTGCCGGGGCTTTTCCTGTTCTCGATTTTCCATCACATAATCCCGCAGTTGGGCGGCGGCGTGCCTTTCTTCGTCCATGAGTTGCTGCGGGGAATCGGCGCGCTCCTGTTGGGCGGCGCGATACTCGGGATCATCGCCGGCTGGGGCTTGCTGGAGCGGCAGCCGTGGGCGCGCATGCTGGCCATCGTTCTGGGATTCGTCAGCCTGCTGGAGATGCCGTTCGGCACGGCGCTGGGCATCTACACTCTGTGGGTGCTGCTACCGGCCGAGTCGGAACAGGAGTACCGCCGGATAGCGGATGCGGCGTAACGCGGATCACAAACGTAAACCATTTCACCGCGGGTTGCGTCGTACAATCTGAGGGGGAAACGTATGCGCCTGTTACACTTCGGCCTCGCTTTCGCGCTGGCGATGGCCGCTTTCGCGGATACCGTCACGTTGCGCGACGGCCGCGTCCTCAATGGGAATTACCTGGGGGGCACACCGCGCCAGGTGCGACTGGACATGGGCGACCGGGTCGAAACGCTGGACATCGGGGATATCGTGCGCATCGAGTTCGGCGAGCCGGCGGCGGCACCCACGGCGGCACCGGCTCCGGCTCCGAATGGGGATCAGGATCGCGATCCGGACCGGCCCATCATGCGGCGCCGCGACGATAGCGCCGTGATGCAGCCCGATTCCGAAGCCGCTCCCCCGCCCGCCCAGGCTGCCGTGGGGCCGATCCAGCTTCCGCAGGGCACCAACATCGTGATCCGCATGATCGATGGCGTGGATTCCGAGACCAACAAGGTGGGCGACACCTTCGCGGCCAGCCTGGATGACGCCGTGATTATCGACAACCAGACCGTCATCCCGCGCGGGGCCAACGCCACCGTGAAGCTGGTAGATGCCAAGGAATCCGGCAAGTTCACCGGCCGGGCCGAGGTGGCGCTCAGCCTGCAATTCGTCCGGGTCAACGAGCGGAGCGTGGAGCTGAACACGCAGACCGTTTCGCGGGTCAGCGATCCGCGCGGCCCGCGCACAGCCAAGGTGGCGGGCGGAACGGCCGCGGTGGGAGCCATCATCGGGGCCCTCGCGGGCGGCGGCAAGGGCGCGGCGGTGGGTGCGGCAGCCGGCGGCGCGGTGGGCGCGGGAGCCCAGGCGATGACCAAGGGCCAGCGCGTGAAGATTCCCTCCGAGACTCGCCTTACCTTCGTGCTGGACAACGCCGTTAGCATATAAGGATGCGATTGAAGCTTCGATTGGGAGCCGCCATGCTGATCTCGAGCGCGGGCCTGCTGGCGCAGGGTCTCGTGGAAGGCCGCGCCGGCAGCCCGGTGCGGGTGCTGATTTACGAAGACCTGCAATGCTCGGATTGCGCCAACTTCCGGGTGATGATGGACAAGCAGATTCTCCCCCGGTACGGCGACCGCGTGGAATTCGTGCACCGCGATTTCCCGCTCGCCAAGCATCCCTGCGCACGCCCGGCGGCTATCGCGGCGCGCTTCTTTTTCGCGCGCGATGCGAAACTCGGGATCGAATACCGGCGCCACGCGCTGGCCACCCTCGCCGAAACCACTCCGGCGAACTTCAAAGACCGGCTGGCGGCTTTCGCCCGCGCCCATGGCGTGCCTCCGGACGAGGCGTCGCGGCGCTAGACGATCCCAAGGTGGCCGCGCTGGTGGAGAAAGACTACCAGGATGGCGTGGGTCGCGGCGTGGTCCATACCCCCACCGTGTTCGTGGACGGCGTGCCCTTCATCGAGACTTTCACCTTCGAGGAGATCTCCAAGGGCATCGACGCAGCGCTGGCCCAAGCCCAATAGCATCTTCACAGAGAGCCATCGAAGCTCCGCGCACGCCGCTCAGCACATTCCTGCTAAATTGAGATTTTAGAATCCCAAACGGAGGTATGCGATGGCGCGGTTTGCGCGGTTGAAGGTACTGAACAAGATCGTCGAGACGGGCATGGTCCCGGTGTTTTATCACCCGGATTTGGAGGTGGCCAAGAGGGTGGCCGCGGCGGTGGCCGAAGGTGGCTGTCCGCTTCTGGAATTCACCAATCGCGGCGATCATGCCTGGGAAGTTTTCTCGGAGCTGGAACGGTACTGCGCGCGGGAAGTCCCCAACATGATCCTCGGCGTGGGGTCGGTGGTGGACCCCGGCACGGCTTCGCTGTACATCAATTGCGGGGCGAATTTCGTGGTCGGTCCGCTGCTGAACGCGGACGTGGCGCGCGCCTGCAACCGCCGCAAGGTTCCCTATTCGCCGGGCTGCGGCAGCGCTTCGGAGATCTCGCAGGCGGAGGAATTGGGCTGCGAAATCGTCAAGGTTTTCCCCGGTTCGGAAGTGGGCGGGCCGAGCTTCGTGAAGGCCGTGAAAGGGCCGTGCCCGTGGGTCTCCATCATGCCGACCGGCGGCGTGGATAGCACCGAGGCGTCGCTCAAAGCCTGGTTCGACGCGGGCGTCACGTGCGTCGGCATGGGTTCCAACCTCGTTTCGAAGGATCTTCTCAAGGCCGGCGACTACGCGGGCATCGCGAGCAAGGTGCGCGCGACGCTCGAAATCGTCCGCAAAGTGCGCGGAGGCAAGTAAGCATGCCGCTCAAGATCAGATCGCGCGAGGAATGCCGCTGGGATGCCGCGGCGCTGGGCGAGGTGATGCTCCGCCTGGACCCCGGCGAAGGCCGCATCCGCACGGCCCGCCACTTCCAGGTGTGGGAAGGCGGCGGCGAATACAACGTGGCGCGCGGGCTGCGGCGCTGTTTCGGCCTGCGCACCACGGTGGTCACGGCCGTCGTGGAAAATGAGATCGGCCTGCTACTCGAAGACCTGATGCTGCAGGGCGGCGTGGATCTTTCGCACGTCCAGTGGCTGCCCTTCGACGGCATCGGCCGCGCGGCGCGCGTGGGCCTGAATTTCACCGAGCGCGGCTATGGCGTTCGCCCGGCGGTGGGCTGCTCGGACCGCGGCTGGTCGGCGGCCTCGCAACTCAAACCCGGCGACGTGGATTGGAAGCGCCTCTTCGAAGAGGAGGGCGTGCGCTGGTTCCATTGCGGCGGGATCTTCGCGGCACTCTCGGCGGGCACGGCCGACACGGCCATTGAAGCCATCGAGGCGGCCCGCGCGGCGGGCACGGTGGTCTCCTACGACCTCAACTTCCGCCCGTCGCTCTGGAAATCGCAGGGCGGCACGGCGCGCGCGGTCGAGGTGAACCGGCGCATCGCTTCCTCGGTGGACGTGATGATCGGCAACGAGGAGGATTTCACGGCCGGCCTGGGATTCGAGGTGCCGGGGATGGACGAGCACATCTCCAAACTGGACCCCGGTAATTTCAAGAAGATGATCGCCGAAGCCTGCCGCATGTACCCCAATTTCAATGCGGTGGCCACCACGCTGCGCAACGCGCGCACGGCCACACTCAACGATTGGGGCGCGATCCTGTGGACCGATGGCGAGTTCTACCAGGCGCCCCTGCGCGAGAACCTGGAGATCTTCGACCGCGTGGGCGGCGGCGACAGTTTCGCATCCGGCCTGGCCTATGCCTTCCTGGCCGGCAAGACCCCGCAGCAGGCCGTGGAATATGGCGCGGCGCACGGCGCGCTGGCCATGACCACCCCGGGCGACACCAGCATGGTGAACCTGAAAGAAGTCGAGGCGGCCATGAAGGGCAAGGGCGCCCGGGTGATCCGGTAGAGTTTCTTCTAAGACATGTTTCCGGGCGAGCTAAAGCTTGCCCCACTGGTGCTTGCCCAGCTCATGCCGGCTGCTGCTGCGAGAGGCAGTGCAGCGTGCCGAAGCCCAGCACCAGGTCCACGGCATGAATCCCCACTACCGGCCGGTCGCGGAATAGCTCGCTCAAAATGCCCAGAGCCACGCGGTCGTTGGGATCGTTGAACGTGGGGACGATCACGGCCGCGTTGGCGATGTAGAAGTTGGCGTAGCTGGCCGGCAGACGGCCGCCATCGAAGAACAGCGGAGCGGGCATGGGCAGCGCCACCACCTCGGGCCGCGCGCCATCCTCCAGACGCAAGTCGCGGATGCGCTCCCAATTCCGGGCCAGATTGCGGTAGTTGGTGTCGCGGCGCTTCTCTTCTTTGATCAGCACCACGGTGGTGGCGTTCACGAAGCGGCACAGATCGTCCACGTGGCCGTGCGTATCGTCGCCCGCCACGCCGCGGCCCAGCCAGAAGATATTGCTTACGCCGAGGTTCTCGCGCAGCGCGTCCTCGAATTCGCCGCGCGAGAGGCCCGGATTGCGCACCTGCACCTTACGATCCAGGTAGCACTCTTCGGTGGTGATGAGGGTGCCGCGGCCGTTCACATCGATGCCGCCGCCTTCCAGAACGAAAGGTCGGCCGTTCGCGCGGGCCTCGAAGAGCCGCTTGCCGAGATGGCGCGCGGCGGTCTCAGGGACGCGGCGATCCTTGCGCCAATCGCGATACTTGGCCCAGCCGTTGAAGTGGAAATGCACAATGGCGGTCTCGCCGCGCCGGCCGGCCTGGCGGCGGACGAAGATGGGTCCGCTGTCACGCGTCCAGCCGCGATTGGTTGGGTGCACCACGAACTCCACGCGGCCGAGATCGGCGCCCCCGCGGCCCAGGTAGCGCGCGGCGACTTTGGCGTCGGCCGGCGATTCGACCAGCATGCGGACGGTTTCGCCCGCGGCGATCTTGCGCACGATCTCGCTGTAGACCCAGCGTATGGTATCGAGCTTACCCGGCCAATCGGTGGGGCTATGGGGCCACGCCAGCCAGGTGGCTGCGTGCCTCTCCCATTCGGCGGGCATCGAGAAGCCGAGAGCGGTGGGGCATGCTTTAGCTTGCCCAGCCCGCAGCGGAAAACCGGTAGAATTTCGGGCGCACTCCACCAGCATAATCGGTGAGCCACGTCCCGCGTGCACGGCAGCTACTATTGAGTAGATGGGCACGTCAATTCCCCCAGAAACTCCGGGCGCGGGCGCCACGCTCGATCCGGCCGATTGGGACGCGTTCCGGCGCCAGGCGCACCGCATGCTCGATGACATGGTGGATTACCTCGAACACATTCGCGAGCGTCCGGTGTGGCAGCCGATTCCCGCCGAGGTCCGCGAGCGTTTCCGGCGCGAGCTTCCCGCCGGACCATCCGACCTGGCCGCGGTCCATGAGGAATTCACGCGCTACATTCTGCCCTTCGCCGCAGGCAACGTGCATCCCGGATTTATGGGCTGGGTCCACGGCGGCGGCACGCCCGTGGGGATGGTGGCCGAAATGCTGGCCGGCGGATTGAACGCCAACCTGGGTGGGCGCGACCACATTCCCATCGAGGTCGAGCGGCAGGTCGCGGAGTGGATGCGCAAGCTGTTCGGCTTTCCGGAGAGCGCCACGGGACTCTTCGTGACCGGCACTTCGGTGGCGAATCTGGTCGGCGTGCTGGTGGCGCGTGATACGGAGCTGGGCTGTGCGACGCGCTGCGCGGGCGTGGGGGCGGAAAGGCGCCTCGTCGCGTACGCTTCGGAGGCGGTGCATGGCTGCGTTGCGAAAGCGCTGGATATCGCCGGAATCGGAAGCGACGCGCTGCGCCGCGTTGCGGTGGACGCACGCTATCGCATCGATCTGGACGCCTTGCGCGCCGCCATCGATGCCGATCGCCGCACGGGCTTTTCGCCCTTCCTGCTGGTGGGCACCGCCGGAACGGTGGACACGGGCGCGATTGACGATCTCGACGCCCTGGCGGACCTGGCGCGCTCCGAACGCTTGTGGTTCCACGTGGATGGCGCGTGTGGCGCGCTGGCTATGCTTTCGCCGGAGCTGGCGCCGCGGCTCAAGGGCATCGAGCGCGCCGATTCGCTGGCTTTCGATTTTCACAAGTGGGGACAGGTTCCCTACGACGCCGGCTTTGTGCTGGTGAGCGATGGCGTGCTGCACCGGCAGGCCTTCGAGACCTCGGCGCCTTACTTGCGGCGGGAAGCGCAGGGGCTGGCCGCCGGCACACTCTGGCCGTGCGATCTCGGTCCCGATCTCTCGCGCGGTTTTCGCGCGCTCAAGACATGGTTCACGTTCAAGGTATACGGCGCGGATGCACTGGGAGCCTCCATCGCGCGCACCTGCGAGCTGGCCCGATATCTCGCGGCACGCATCGCGCAAACACCCGAGCTGGAGCTGGCCGCGCCCGTCGAGCTGAACATCGTCTGCTTCCGTTACTGCGCCGAAGAGGCGCATCGCATAAATGCGCGCATCGCTGTGGAGCTGCAGGAATCCGGCGTGGCCGCGCCCTCCACAACGATGGTGGGCGGGGATCTCGCCATTCGCGCCGCCATCGTGAATCATCGGACGCAGCCAGCCGACCTCGATGCCCTAGTGGAGCGCACCGTCGCGTTGGGCCGTGAGCTGTGCGAGCGCGCCGCCGTCAGCATGGCCTCCGCGAATGGCGGCTCCGCCGATTGGCCGCCGCGCGTGGCTCGCGAAGCCGCGCTGCGACGCGTCGAAACGCAGATGGCGGAAGATCCCGAGGCCGTTGCCCCGCGGCTCGAGCGCGCCGGCCTGCTGGTTGAGCTGGGCCGCGCGAGCGAGGCCCGCGACGCCTACCTCGACGTCCTGGCGCGCGCCCCCTACGACCGCCTGGCGCTCAACAACCTGGGAACCCTGCTGCACGACACCGGCTACAGGACCGCGGCGCGGACCGCGTATGCCGAAGCCGCGACGCGCCATCCCGGCGATGCCATGAGCCAGGTCAACCTGGCCAACTCGCTCTACGAAAACGGCGAACTCGAAGCGGCCCGCGAGCATTATGAAGCGGCCTTGCGCTGCGCTCCGGATTTCCCGGAGGCGCACCAGGGCCTCGCCTACGTGCTGGCCGAGCTGGGGGACGAGCCGTGCGCGGCCTGGCACCGCCGCAAGGGCTTCGAGCATCGCGCCGTACGGACGCTGCCCTATCGCGGCGATGGGCCGCCGGTGCCGCTGCTGCTGCTGGTTTCGGCCGTGGGCGGCAACATCCCCACGCGCAATTTCTTGGACGACCGCGTTTTCGAAACCACCGTGGTGGTGCCCGAATTCTACGATTGCACCCAGCCTCTGCCGCGCCACAGCTTGATCTTCAATGCTATCGGCGATGCCGACCTGGCCGGGGAGGCGTTGGCGGCCGCGCAATCTGTGGCGGCTCTCAGCGGCGCGCCGGTGCTCAATCCGCCGGCTGCGGTAATGGCCACGGGCCGCGGCGACAACGCTCAGCGGCTGGCGCGGCTGCCGGGGGTGATCGCCCCGTCGACCGTCACGCTGGCGCGCGAGCTGCTGAGTGCGCCCGATGCCGCGACCACCCTGGCGCGCCACGGATTGCAATGCCCGCTCCTGCTGCGCACACCGGGTTTTCACACCGGCCGCCATTTCGTGCGCGTCGAGAGCTCGGGCGAGCTGCCCGCGGCCGTAGCCGGGCTGCCGGGCGAAGCGCTGACCGCCATCGAATATCTGGATTCGCGCGGCGCCGATGGCAAGGTTCGTAAGTATCGCGCGATGGCTATCGGCGGCCGCCTGTACCCCTTGCACGTGGCGATTTCGAGCCACTGGAAGATCCACTACTTCACCGCAGAGATGGCCGAGAGCGCCGCGCATCGCGCCGAGGATGGCGAGTTTCTCGCAAACATGCCGGCCGTCGTGGGGCCGCGTGCCATGGCCGCGCTCGAAGCCATTCAGAGCACGCTGGGCCTCGATTACGCGGGCATCGATTTCGGCCTGAGCCCGGCGGGCGACCTGCTGCTCTTCGAGAGCAATGCCACCATGGTGGTGAACCCGCCCGAACCCGACGAGCGCTGGGCCTACCGGCGGCCGGCGGTCGAGCGGATCTTCGCCGCCGTGCGCCGCCTGCTGCTCGAGACAGCCGGGCGAGAGACCGCATGAGCGCCCCCGCCCTGAGCCTCTGCATGATCGTGAAGGACGAGGAGCGCGATCTCCGCCGCTCGCTCGATTCGGTTCGCGGCCTCGGGGCCGAGCTGATCGTGGTGGACACCGGATCGGCCGACGCCACACCCGAAATCGCGGCCGGCTATGGTGCGCAAGTAATCGCCTTCGATTTCACCATCGTCGATTTCGCGGCCGCCCGCAATCACGCCCTGGAGCGCGCCACGGGCCGCTGGATTATGGTGCTCGATGCCGATGAGACCCTCCAGCCCTCCAGTGTGCCGCTGATCCGCGATCTCACCGCGCGCGACGAAAACGCCGGATATTATTTCCAGCGCCTCAATCGCGAGGCGGGTGCGGAGGCCCCCAGAACGGATTACGTGGTCCGTCTCTTCCCCAACCGCCCGTCGTATCGCTACCGCGGCCGCGTGCACGAAACCATCGACGCTTCCATACGCGCCGGAGGCGGGCGCCTGCTGCGCACGGCGATTTCGATCGACCACGATTTCGCATCCGATCCCGATACGCGGCGACGGCGAAACCTCTGGTACATCGCGATTCTGAACGAAGAGATCGCGGCGGACCCGGCCGATTCCTCGCGCCTGGATTTTCTCGCGGCGGAGTATCACCAGCTCGGCATGTTCGACCGGGCCGCCGAAATCGCCGAGCGGATCGTCGCCATGCGGCCGCTCGATGCGCAAGCTCACTTCTTCGCGGGCGTCTATCACCTGCTCTATAACCGGCCTGATCGCGCGCGCGCCCGCGCCGATTTCAGGGAAGCTCTCAGGCTACGGCCGGGGTACACCGAAGCGCAATCGTTCCTCGATCTGATGGAACAGCAGGACCGCGCCGCCTCGGCTTGACGCGCGCTACCATGACTACGAGGTCGCGGGCCTATGCCGGCACAGACGCTTGTTGAAATTGCGAATCGATATTTCTGCGGGGAGAACGAATATCCGCCCGATCCCATCAGCCAGGAGCGCCCGCTCAAGCTGAAATACTTCGCCGGCGGCGAATGGCGGCTGTCGAAGAGTTCCAGTTACATGCCGTGCTACGACCCCTCCACCGGCGCGGTGATCGCCTATGCGCCGCAATGCACGGCGGACGAGGTGGAAGAGGTCATCCAGGCGGCCGTGGCGGCCTTTCCGGCCTGGTCCGATACGCCGGTGGGCAAGCGGGTGCAGGTGCTGTTCAAGCTGAAGGCGCTGATCGAGAAGAACCTAGACGAACTGACGCGCCTGCTGGCCACCGAGAACGGCAAGAAATGGGACGAAGCCATGGGCGACGTCCTCAAGGTGGTCGAGGTCCTCGAATACGCCTGCGGTGCGCCTCACATCATGAAGGGCGAGGCGCTGCTGAACGTTTCGGCGGGCTACGACACCACGCATTACAACCACCCGGTGGGCGTGTTCGCGGGCATCGCGCCGTGGAATTTTCCGGCCATGATTCCGCAGGG
>CAYRWE010000053.1:0-23376 GCA_964427655.1 uncultured Solibacteraceae bacterium
AGGAACTCACGTCTTTTCATCTGTCACCTCTAACAGAGCCGCTTCCCAGCGGGGCGATTGCACATTTGGCCTATTTTACGTGCAGGCAGGTTGTTAGTGTCAACAACCTGGCGATCCCACTAAAGTATGACTGCCCGATTGGAATTCCCCCCGCGCCGGAGACGAATGCTACCGTTGAGTTTGCCGCGGCGCAGGCGGGCGCCTACACCGTCCGGATTTACCGGGCCGGAAAGCTGGCCGGCAGCAGCACGCTCAAGCTGAAGTTCGAGGAGACCAGCCGGCTAACGATCGATTGAATGCTGCAAACGGAATTGATTCGTTCGCGTGCAGTGGCAAGTGCTTGAGAGAGGGATACGGAAATCATGATAGACGATGCCAAGAATTCACTGAGCCGCCGCGGCATGTTGGCGCGTGCGGTGGGAGCGGTCGGAATGATATCCGCGCTCGAACCCGCGAGCCGCGCCGGGGCTCAGGGCCAGCCGGCGGGCGAGCCGGGTCGTCCCAGGATCAAGGAGAGCTTCGATTTCGATTGGAAGTTCAGCAAAGGCGAAGCCTCGGGAGCGCAGGAGCCTGGCTTTGCGGATGCCAGTTGGCGCACTCTGGACGTGCCGCACGACTGGAGCATCGAAGGACCTTATAGCGACAAGGAGACGGCGCAAGGCAGCCTGCCGACCGGCATCGGCTGGTACCGGAAGCATTTCCGGCTGCCGGAATCGGCTCGCGGGAAGAAGGTCTTTATCGAGTTCGAAGGCGTATTCGAAAACAGCGAGGTATGGGTCAACGGCCAGTTTCTGGGTAAGCGCCCCTTTGGCTACATCACGTTCAGCTACGACCTGACGCCGCACGTCGGCTTCGGCGCGCGCGAGAACGTGATCGCCGTCAAGGTGGATAATTCCAACCAGCCCAACTCGCGCTGGTATACCGGGTCCGGCATCTACCGGCACACCTGGCTGCACACGCTGAACAACGTTCACGTGGCGCAGTGGGGCACCTTCATCACGACGCCCCAGATATCCGCCGACGAGGCCAACGTCCAGGTGAAGACGTCGATCCGGAACGACGGCAAAGCGGCCGCTCATTGCACGCTGGCCACGGCCATCCTGGACGACAAGGGCAACACGGTCCAGACGGTCGAGGCTACGCAGGAAGTGGGCGCGGGCAGCGAGTACGAATTCATGCAGGTGCTCAAGCTGGAGAAGCCCCGCCTGTGGTCCGTGGAAACGCCATACCTTTACACCGTCCGCAGCACGGTCCGGGATCAGAGCGGCGTGGTAGACGTATACGACACGCCCACGGGCATCCGCGAGGCTGTGTTCGACGCCGAGAAGGGATTCGTGTTGAACGGCCAGCGCGTGAAGATCAACGGCGTGTGCATACACCACGAAGCCGGACCGGTGGGCGCGGCGGTGCCGGAGCGGGTCTGGGAGCGGCGCCTGGAGATCCTCAAGGCCATGGGATGTAACGGCATCCGCATGAGCCACAACCCACCCGCGCCGGGATTGCTGGATCTTTGCGACCGCATGGGATTCCTGGTGATGGACGAGGCTTTCGACGAATGGCGCGTCTCGAAGACAAAGAATAACGGTTACACGCGCTATTTCAACGACTGGTACGAGCGCGACGTGACCGATTTCGTGCGGCGCGACCGGAATCACCCGTCCGTCGTGCTCTGGAGCGCGGGCAATGAGATCGGCGATCAAGCCGCTCCCAACGGCGCTGAAACGCTGCGCCAGCTCCTGACCTTGTTCCACCGCGAAGATCCCACGCGGCTGGTAACGGCAGCCTGCGACCGGATCGAATCCGAGCCGCTTTCCAACCGCGCGCGGCCCGAGTTTCTGGCCCTCCTCGACGTGGTCGGCTACAACTACGTGGACCGCTGGCGCGATCGCATCGAGAAGTATTACAGCATCGACAAGGCGGCCTTCCCGCAGAGGCGCATGATTGGCACCGAGAGCGGCGGCATGGGCGGCCCGCGCGGCGGCTATGGCGGCATCTTCCCGCAGCCTCAGCCCGCGGCCGCGGCAGTGCCCGGTGGGCCCGGCGGCATGGGCGCCATGATGATGATGATGATGCGCGGCAGCGGCCGGCCCAATACGGGCACCGAGCAGTTGTGGAAGTTCGTCTCTACCTACGATTACGTCGCCGGCGACCACATGTGGACCGGCATCGACTATCTGGGTGAATCGCGCTGGCCCGGAAAGGGATCGACCTCAGGGGTGATCGATACCTGCGGCTTCGAGAAAGACGGCTACTACTTCTACCAGAGCCAATGGACCAAGCAGCCCATGCTGCATCTCTTCCCGCATTGGAATTGGAAGGGGCACGAAGGCGACTATATCCCCGTGACCTGCTTTACCAACTGCGAATCGGTCGAGCTGTTCGTCAACGGCAAATCGGCCGGAGTGCAGGGCTACCAGTTCCCGCGCTACGGAATGACGGAGCGCTACGGGAATTACGGCCCGCTGGCGCGCGGCACGCGGACAACCGAGGATCTGCACCTTACCTGGACGATTCCTTATCAGCCGGGGACCCTGAAGGCCATTGGCAGGAAAGAGGGCCAGGACGTCGTCACGGTGGAAGTCTCGACGGCCGGCGAGGCGGCGGGAATCGAGTTGAAGGTGGATCGCGAGACCATCGCGGCCGATCGCCGGGACGTGGCGCATGTCGCCGTGAGGATCGTGGACGCGCAGGGCCGCATGGTCCCGGATGCCGAGCACGAGGTGACCTTCGAGGTGCAGGGCGAAGGCAAGCTGATCGGCCTGGACAACGGCAACCAGCAGAGCCACGAGGATTACAAATCCAATCGCCGCAAGGCCTATAACGGGATGTGCCTGGCGATCGTGCAGTCCGGTGCCCGCCCCGGGGCGATTCGCATCGCCGCGACTTCACCGGGGCTGAAGGCAGCCAATATCGCGGTGACGACTAAGTCATGAGGTAGTTCATTTATGTGGGAGCGGAAGAGCGGATAAGCCTGTCTGGGCGAACGCGCAAGCTAAAGCGAGCCTCGAAGGTGGGGCATGCTTTAGCTTGCCCGGAGTTGGCGCTAGAATGCCATCATGCCATTCAGCAGTTGTCATTACGCTCTTCTAGCGGCCTTCGTACCGGCGCTCTTCGCGCAACAGGCCGCCAGCACACGCCCGGATGTAGTCGCGGGCATTCCGGTCAACTACGACGAATCCAAGGTCGGCAGCTACACGCTTCCCGATCCGCTCACTTCGGTCGATGGAACACCCGTGCGCGACGCCAAGACCTGGAATCAAAAACGCCGGCCGGAGATCGTGCGGCTGTTCGAAGAGAACCAATATGGCCGCGCGCCGGGCCGTCCAAAGGAGATGAGCTTCGACGTCTTCGATAAGGGTACGCCCGCGCTCGATGGCAAAGCGGTTCGCCGTCAGGTTACTATCTTCTTCTCCAAGAATAAGAGCGGTCCCAAGATGGACCTGGTGCTCTATCTGCCGGCCGCCTCAGCCAAGCCCGTACCGGTCCTGCTGAACATCAGTTTCTCGCCGAACTCTTCGACGGTGAACGACCCGGGTTTGAAGCAAGGCGAGATGTGGGACCGCGACAAGAAGCGCGTGCCCGCTCCCCGGGGCAATGGCATGTTCCGGCTGAATGTGGCGCCCTTCCTCGATGCGGGATTCGGCGTCGCCACGTTCTATTACGGCGATGTCGAGCCGGATTTCGCCGGGGGAATCTCGATGGGCGTTCGTGCGCTTTATCTAAAGCCCGGGCAAACCGAATTCGCGCCCGGCGAATGGGGAGCCGTATCGGCATGGGCCTGGGGCATCAGCCGCGCCATCGACTACCTCGAGACTGACAAACGTGTGGATACCAAGCGCATCGCGATCACCGGGGTTTCGCGGCTTGGCAAGACGGTCATGTGGGCCTTGGCCCACGATACGCGCGTGGCCCTGACCATCGCCAGTTGTTCGGGCGAAGGCGGTGCGGCTCTCAGCCGCCGCAATTTCGGGGAGACTATCGCGCATCTTACCGAACCTACGCGCTTCCCGTACCAGTTCTGCGCTAACTACGGTAAGTACGCTCAAGCCGTCGATAAGTTCCCCGTCGATGCCCATATGCTGGTAGCGCTTATGGCGCCGCGGCCGGTGCTGCTGCAGACGGGGAGTACGGATTACTGGTCCGATCCGAAAGGCGAATTCCTGGCGGCCGTGGCGGCCGAGCCAGTCTATAAGCTGCTCGGCAAACAGGGACTCAGCACCGATGAGTGGCCGCCCGCCGGCCAGGCGATTCTGCACGACATCGGTTACTACATGCACGAAGGCGGCCACGGTACGCTGCCCGCGGACTGGGACGTCTACCTGAAGTTCATGAAGATGCACTTACAGGCCGGGCGGTAAGTAGCTTACCGACTTACCCTCGGTGAACGGCTCCCGCTTCCGATGTTTCCCACACGCGCAGTCCGTGGGATGACAGCAGTGCGGGAATGTGATGGTACTTCGGGTTCGCTTCCGCGATGGCCCGAATCATCTCGCGTCTTCGCGAGCGGTCCGCGTGGCTGAGGATGCTTACGCTGCCGCCGTCTCCGCCCGCTCCGTTCACTTTCCAGCCTGCCGCGCCAAACCGGCGGGCTATCTCGATGACGCGCCGGTGATCGGGGCCCACCAGATCGGGGTGCAATTCAGCCTGCGCCTCGGTGTTGCGAATCATGGATGCGCCCAGCCCGTCCAGATCGCCGGCGTAAAGCGCTTCCTTGGCTTCGATGGCACAGCGCCGCAACGCTTCGAGGCGCGGCGAGCCCATGCCGGCTTGCTCCAGGTTGCGTATCACCATCAGGTGCACGTTGCTGGAGCTGTGGCTGCTGCCCACAAAGATCAGGACCAGGCGGCTCTCCAGTTCCCACCACAGTGCGTCGGGGATTGAGATCCGGCTTACCGCAGCGTGAGGATACTCGTGCATGTCGATGAAATTGATGCCGCCATGCGCGGAGGCCATCTGGTCTTGAATGCCGCACTGCTGCTTCAGGAGATTCGTTTCCACCTGGAAGGCGGCCATGGCCACCTGGTAGGGCGTCATGCGGCCGGGAGTCAGCCAATCGAGCGCACCCAGCAGCGCCACGCTGACCGCGGCCGAGGTGCCCGTGGAACAGCCCGGAGGCGCCTCGCTGAACAGCGTCACTTCGATAGCCGTGTCCTTGGGGATGGATGCGAAATCCATGGCCGCCTCGATCAGCGGGTGCCGGTCGTAGACCCCGTTCGGCTGTGCGATGGCATATCTCTCACCATAGTTTTCGGCGTTTATAGTGATGCGGGGCCGGTCGGCTGTAAGACGGAACACTTTCATCTGCACTTCGACATTCGGCGAAACCGCGATGCTGAAGACTTTCCCGTGACGGGCGAACCATGTATCCGACCAGCCGCCGTTATCGCACACGCGTATGGGCGCGATGCTATTGATAATGCGGATAGCCTGGTGGTCCATAGCTCATCACGGTAGCACATAGACGCACGCGCCCCCGGCGTGCGGGCGCCAATAAGTGCCGGCCGATTTTGCATGGAAGCGGGCCGGGCACTACTATGGGACTCGGATATTCTCAGGGCACACAGCTTGCCTGACAATCTTTAAAGGATCTTCCCCTCCGTGTTGCTGTTCTGCAACGCCGGAGCTGCCCTCTGCCGCGCTTGGGCGGGCGACTACAGACGATCGATCTACTGTGCCGCATCCACTCTCTGCATCGGGGCGATCGCGTTCTGAGCCGGCGGCAAAGCCGCCGCACGGGACAAGTAAGATCGCAGTAACACGCGAAAGACCGGCTTGACGCTTGGCCGCTGGTCATTTGTCGTGTCATTTACAATGGAAGACAAACCAAATTGGCAGTACAATGATTGCCAGTTGCCCGGCGCTCAAGCTCCGCGGCCCTATCCGCCATTCTGTCCAGAGGCCTCAGCCTTACTGGTACTGGCGGCGGCCGACTAACGCCGCACGAAAGATCCGCTAGATCGGTCTTTCAAGACACACCCGGTTATGTAAGTCGTAGCCTACCGGCTCCAGGACGCCTATACCGGAGACTACTAATTGGTGGAATACAAGAAGAGGTGAACCATGCGCCTGCACAATCTCCTGCGCAACCGGAGTAACACCGGCCCTGCCAAGTCGATAGCGGACGCCTTTCAGAAACTCGAGAGTGACCAACCCAATAACGAGCCGGCGAAATGGGAGAGTGCGGCGGTACAAGACGAACTATCCTCGAACGAGGATGGGCAACCGGCAATCGAACTCGGCCGGCTTAGCCGCCTGCCGCCTTTCCGTCCCGTGATTCTCCAGTTACTGCGCTTGTTCGACCGCGAGAACCCCGCGATCGATGAGATCAGCCGGCTGGCGGACGCGGATCTCTCGCTGGTATCCGAGCTTCTCACGGTCGTCAACTCCCCCGTGTTCTCCCTCAAAGCTCCGGTCATGACTACGTCGCATGCGATCAGCCTGCTGGGCCTGCGGCGCACGCAATCGGCGGTCGCGACGCTGGCGGTACGCGCCATGGTTGCGGGTGCGCCACGAACCGCGACGATCCGGCGCTTCTGGACGCACAACATCGCCACCGCCGTTCTGGCCCGCGATCTGGCGCCATTGTTTCACGTCGAAGGCGGCCTTGCGTATACAGCGGCCCTGCTGCACGATCTAGGACGGTTGGGCTTGCTGGCCGCGTTTCCGGAGGAGTACTCGGCCTTTGCGCAGCGGGTCTACGAGTGCGCGGCCGAGATCGTCGAGCGGGAACGGGAAGCGTTTCAGATGGATCATTGCAAAGCGGGCGCCCGGCTAGCCGTGGCATGGAATGTCCCCGAGCCGCTGGCGCAGGCGATCCACGGCCATCATGAGGCTCCCGAAGGCGCGGATATTCGATTTCTGGTTCAGCTAAGCTGCCGGCTCGCGGACAACCTGATGTTCAAGAGCATTCTTGACCAGAACAACGCCAAGGCCCCCGAAACCATCTCCTCATTCGCGCCCGCCGCCCTGCAGGGTGCCCTGATCGCGCGGGTGGCCACAGCGGAGGAACAGATTCTGCAGGCCGTCCGCACGCTGGATTATTAGCCGCGCGGCGTCATCCCATCCATTGCGGATTGCGCGATGTGCCATCGGCCTCGGCAGTGGTCTTGAACATCTCATACTTCCCGGAAAGCGCCGCCTCGCGCGTGCGGACCAGCAGTGCCGAAAACTCCGCCTGCGTAAACGGCTGGAACGTACTGGCGGCCTGGAACGCCTGGTCCAGCGTCTTTTGATCGGTGATGCCGGTGATCACCACCGAGGTTGGCAGTCCCAGGGCGTAGCGCAAACATTCCGGCCCCGTGGCGATACCTTTCTGCGGCAGCGATCCGGCGGCCATGGGCTTCATACCGAGCACGCCGATCTTTTGCTCCACCAGTTTGGGCACCACCTGATGCGCGAAGCTGCGAAACTGGGCATCCAATATGTTGAGTGGCATCTGCGCCGTATCGAAATGGAAATGGTGCGCCTCCGCCATCTCCAGCATGCGCAGGTGCACCACCGGATCTTTGTGGCCGGTAAAGCCGATATAACGAATCTTCCCGGCCTTCTTGGCTTCCAGAAGAGCATCCACCACGCCGTCATTGAAGAAGCGGTCCGGATCTTCCAGGCGGATGTTCTCGTGAAACTGCATCAGGTCGACATGATCGGTCTGCAAGCGCGCAAGCGATTCGTCGATCTGCTTGGCCGTGGACGCCTTGGTCCGCCCGTCGAACTTGGTCATCAGGAAAACCTTTTGCCGGTAGCCGTCGCGCAGGGCCTTGCCCATCCAGACCTCGCACTTGCCATCCATGTAATCCCAGCTATTGTCGAGAAAGTTGATGCCGCGGTCGATGGCGGAACGGATCAGCCGGATGGACTCCTGCTCGTCGGCCGGCACGCCGATGTGGTAGCCGCCCAGGCCTATAGCGGAGACGCGCTCCCCGGTGCGGCCGAGCTGGCGGTAAATCATCTCGCCGCTGCGTTCGTCGGCTGCGGCCATATGACCCGAAACGAGCGCGGCCAAAGAAACGGCGCCCAGAAATTCGCGCCGCGGAATATCGGTAGATCCCAGCATGAAACACCTCCGTTTAGATCTATTCTAAACGCTGAACCGGCTTTTCCGGAGGGTTCGAACGCACTGTCGCCGAAGTGCGGACGACGGCGAAACTGGAGCTTCAGGAGGGGCGTGGAAGCCCCGGCTAAGCGATATGCGCGCCGGAAGTGTTCACGTAAACCGCGTACAGCGACTGGCTGGCGGCCATAAACAGCCGGTTCCGCTTGGTGCCGCCGAAGCTGATATTGGCGCACGTCTCGGGCAGTCGAATTATGCCGATGGTTTCGCCGTTGGGCGTCACCACCTGAACGCCCGGAGCGGCTCCGCACCAGAGGTTTCCGTCCACGTCGCAGCGAAAGCCGTCGGCTGCCGCCCGCCCTCCACTGCCAGGGACACTCAGTTGCACGAAGCGCCGGCCGTTGCGGAGTCGCTCGCCGTCCAGGTCGTAGATTCGCGTCTCGGCGGGCGTGCCGGTGTCGGCTATGTAGATCTTCTTATAATCCGGCGAAAAACAGATGCCGTTGGGCTGGTCGAGTTCGTCGGCCACTTTGGCGATGCGGCCGGTTTTGGGATCCGCCCGGTAAACCGCCGGCTTCAGCTCCGACGCCGCCTTGAGCCCTTCGTAGTTGCCCATGATGCCGTAAAGGGGGTCGGTGAACCAGACGCCGCCATCGGGATGCACCACGATATCGTTAGGCGAATTGAGGCGCTTGTTCTCGAACTTGTCGGCGATCACGGTGACGCCGCCGCTGGGCTCGTAGCGGACCACGCGGCGGTTGGCGTGCTCGCAGGAAACCTGGCGGCCTTCGAAATCGAAGGTGTTCCCGTTGCTGTTGTTGGATGGATTGCGGAACACCGTGACGCGGCCATCGTCTTCGATCCAGCGCATCTGCCGGTTGTTGGGGATGTCGCTCCAGACCAGGTAGCGGCCCACTCCGTTCCACGCCGGCCCCTCCGCCCACAGCGTTCCCGTGAACAGCCGCTGGATGATCGTGTTCCCGATCATGTAGGGGCCGAAACGCTTGTCGAGCGCCACGAGATCCGGATCGGGATAGTGGACGGGCTGCTGGCCCGACCAGTCGCGGGATGTGGCGGCCGGCGAGATTTGCTGAGCCGTGGCGGGAGCGAGCGCCGCGCCGCCCAGCACCGTGCCTAGAAAGGCGCGGCGCGAGCTGAAAGCCGTTGACGAACGAGCCATATTAGCTACGTATCATACCGCTTCGAAGGGCGGCGAAGCGTGTCTTAATGGGCAAGCGCCTGGCCGGCGTAATTCGTCCACACAGCCGGGTCCGCCAGCATCTTGACGAAGAGACCACCCACTACCGAACGCGCCTGGAAGCCCTGCTGTTTCGCCGTGACGGTATCGTACCAGTCGGTCAGGGGCACGCGGCTTTCCGATTCGTTGGCGAAGCGGTAGGCCGGCGAAACCAGCTTCTCGAAATCGGACTGATTCTCCGCCAGGGTAGCGGTCCAGAGGATCCAGTCCAGCTTCGTATAGGTCCGTCGATTGTCGAGCGGCAAGCCGTAACGGTTCTGCTTGGTGAGATAGAAGGCGATCTCTTTGCGCGCAACTTCGGGAGGAAACAGATTCAAGCCCAGCAGCTTGTCCCAGACTAGGTTGTACTTCTGGCTCCAGGTTCCGGGTTTGTCGAAAGCCAACCGGTAGTGATCTCCGTCGTCCGCCAGCGCGATCCACTTCTTGACGAAGCCCTGCGCGGTTTGGCGGTATTGCGCGGCGACGTCCTTACGGCCGGTCATCTCGGCCAGCATGCCGTAGGAACCCAGCGCCAGGATCGCTTTGATCGAGAGATTGGCGTTGTGCGCGAGGTGGCCGGCAAAATCGTCCGTGGAAAGCTGATTTTCAGGATCGAGACCTTTCTCCTTGAGATACTCGGCCCATCTCGTCAGCTCCGGCCAATACTTGGCGGCATAGTCCGCATGGCCTTCGATCTTCGCCAGCGCGGCCAGCATGATGAGCATGTTCCCGCTCTCTTCCACCGGCATCTGATTTTCCTCGGTGCGCTCGCCGCCGCCGTAAACCTGGCCGTTGGCCTGCGGGTATGTGCCGAGATCGTGCGGCGCAAAGGGCCAGCGCCAGCGGCTCATGCTGGCGTATTGCAGCACGGGCTCGAGCTGCGCGCGCAGCAGCCGCGGATTAAACAGCAACGTGAAGGGCGAGCTGGGGTAGATCACATCCACCGTGGCGATGCAGCCGTTGCTGAAATTCTCCTTGGGGAAGAACAGGGCCGTGCCATCGGCATCGGCCACCAGCTTGTGGGCCGCCAGCGCTTGCCGGTAGGCCAGCGATGCCAGCCGGGCGTACTCCTCGCCGCCGGCCTGGCGCAGGTCGGCCGTAAGCCGGCCATCGAAAGCTCGGGTCTTTTCAAAGAGCGCGTCATGATCGCGCTGCCCCATGCGCAGCAACTCGGCGGCATCCGCGCCGTTGCGACGCCACCAGGCCCGTTCGCGCCGTTCGAAATACTCGATCGAGTAGATGTCGTCGTAGGCAATCATGAGATAGCGCGAAACGGGCTGCGACGCGATCTTCCCGAGGTCGAAGGCCCAAGCCAGCACCGGCCCCGGCGCTCGTCCCGCGCGAGAGCCGTCCGAAAGATCGTCGCTATCGGGCAGGCGCCCCGTGTTGGCGAATGCCGCGCGCGCCTCCTGCCGGCTCACGATCGCCTGGGTAACGCCCTCGGCCTTGCCGGCCGCGAGATAAAGATAGCCCCAGTCGATCCGCAGGTCGTCTCCGCGTTTGGCCAGAATCGCCTGCTCGCGCGATCCCATACGCAGGACGGTTTCGCCGTCCACCTGAAAACGCGACGCCAAGACAGCTTGATCGGGGGTATTCACCACCAGATCCGCTCCCGCGTCGAAATAGATGGAGGCGGCGTGGCTGCTTCCATCAGTCGAGTTGAGGGCCCAATCGATATACGTCAGAGGCCGCGAGAGCACCTCCAGATCGTCCGGGAGAGCGGGTGTCAGAAACGTCAGGACAACCTTCACTCCGGCGCCCGCGAATTCGTAAATCGTGCGGGCCGGCAGCACCTCCATGCGAGTCTGCGGCATCGCGTCCGGAGACGGCGTCCCGCGGCCGGCGGCAGCGCCGATCAAGCTATAGGCTTTGCCATCGATGCGCACCAGCGCGGATAGGCTGTTGGGCTTGCCGGTCCAGTGGGTCGTGCCGGCGGCCGTCAAGCGGTCGGCGGCGGACCATATGCTGAAGTAGGGGTCGTGAGTCACCAGCGGAACAGCCGGCGGGCGCATGGGCGCCAGGGTCTGCGCCAGGCTCGCAAACGCGAAGCCGCTCAGCGCCACTACGAGTCTGAGACGTTTCATGGATCTTTCCATAGTAGGCTCTATGCCAGTTCGCTATGCGTGAAGTCGTGATACATGCGGTACGGCAGATTCGCCGGCGCTTGGTAATAAGGATAAAAGCGGCCTGAGTGGATCGCCTGGCCCGGAGGATCGACCACCTGGAAGCTCAACGGATGCCCTACTTCAGGGCGCAGCCGCGCGGCTAAGTCCGCGGGCTGGTGGCGCCCGGGAGGCATCTGCAAACCCAGGTTGAACCGCAGGTCTTCCACCAGAACTACCGGCCCATAGAGGATCGCCAGACGGTCCGGATGGTCCTGATCCACGGGCTCCGCGCGCAGTTGCATGGGGATGCGGATCGCAATGCGGTCTCCGTTCTGCCACGTTCGCGACAAAGCCGCCCACGTCGAGGGACGGGTCTCGATGGCCGCCGCCGCACCATTCACCTGCACGGTAGCGCTGCTCGCCCATTCAGGCACGCGGAACCGGATCGCCGCGGAAACCGGATTCGCCGTCTCGATCCGTATGCGGATCTCCTCGCTTTCGGGGTACTCGGTCTCCTGCGTCAGTTTGACGGTCTGTCCGGATTGCTGCCAGGTCACTTCCGAGGGGACGAACAAGTTGATATACAGGCCGGATCGATCGCGGAAATAGATCAGATTAAGGTAATCCGCCACGGCTTGGATATAAGTTCCGGAACAGCACGGCCAGTGATCCCACAGATAGTATTTCGTCCCGCTCCCCGTGCGGTAGTCTCCGTAATAGAAGGTCTCGCCATTGCCAGTCATGGGCAGCGCCGCGCCGATGCCGTTATATAACAGCCGCTCGATCCAATCGCCGTAGCGCGCCTCTCCGGTGTAGTTGAGCATGTAGCGCGACAGCTTGAATCCCGCCCAGGAGCCGCAAGGCACTTCGGCGGTATCGGCGTGCATTTCGAGCGCGCGGCCCAGATCGCCCTGGTAACCCACCAGGCGTTCGCCCGGCCCAAATCCGCCGGTGGCGAACATCTGGCTATTGCGGACAAAGTCCCAGGCGTTGCGGACCATTCGCAGATACCGCTCGTCGCCGCTCACCGCGTAGGCCAGCGGCAGACCGTTGAGCGAGTTGACGTGGCTATACGCATGCACCCGGAGAGGCGGAGGGCTGGAGGTTTCGATAAACCTCGACCAGTAAGCCTCATAACGCCAGGTGTCGCCGAAATCTTTGAAGACCGCATCGCCGGTGGCGAGAAATGCGCGGTAGAGGTTTTCGCTCAGCGTGTACCATTCCGAATTTCCACCCGCGGCGGCCTGCTGATCGGCGGGTGTGGCGAGCTGGCGTGCCCGTGGCAGGTTCTTGCTGGCCGCGGCGGTGATGCGCCGCAGCAGAGGCAGGGCATCGGGATTCCCGGCGTAGAGGTGCAGATCCAGCAGCCCGCAGAAGAATTTATCGAAGGAGTAGTGACCGCCCACGCTGCCGGTCTTTTCGAAGCATTGCGCCCACGCGGCCATCAGCCGGCCGGCCTTGTCGCGCAGGGCGGTGTCGCCGCCTGACTTGGCCATGCGTGCCATGCCGCTGAGCCATTGACCGAATACGACGTCCGAGTTGGTACTGCACCAGCCGTCCAGTTGCTTCCCCGGTGCGGGCAGGCCGGCCTGCACCCTGAAGCCATGCACCAGATCGTCTTCCGGCAACGCCGCGTAGAAATCGCGCGTAGCCTGGTACTGGTCGCGCAGACGGCCCGGCAGCAGCCGGACACCCGAATAGTCGAAGCTCTCGAGGCGCACGCGGGAGGGCAGCGGCGCCTCTTGCGCGTTTACCGCCGAAACGGCGAGCGGAACCGAAAGCATGGACTGCAGAAAACCGCGTCTTGGCAAATCGTTGGCACGCATACCATCTCCTCAAGCGCCCCGCGGCGCTAGCCAGGGGCCATCGGTCCCAGTGCTTCACTTATCTTATCCTCCGGTACGCTGCCCGCGCCGGGTTTCTCCCTGTCCTGCGAAAGCGCACTACACTAGTTCATTCATGTCGGAACCCACCCTCAAGATGGCCGCCGCGGCTGCGGCTTTTGTTCCGCTGGGGGCGTCGGCCGCCTTCGCGCAATCCGAAACGCAACACCCGGCCGAAGAGACGCCAACCGCACCCGCGGCCGCCGATCATTCCGCGCCGGGCTCTGCGGCATCCACCGGAGGGGAGGATCTCACCAGCCGCCAGGTGGCGGCCCTGCCACTCAATAAGCGCGACTTCAGCCAGTTGCTTCTGCTCGCCGCCGGTACGCAAACCGACACCAATGGAGCGGCCAACTTCACGCAGCAATTCACCGTCAACGGACAACGCGGCATTACCACCGTCTTCGCGATGGATGGCATCGATACCACCGATCCCGAAATGGGCGGCGCGACTTTCTCTAACTTCAACGTGGATGCGATTCAGGAGATCAAGTCCAACGCCGGCGTGATGCCCGCCGAAATCGGGCATGGGGCCGCCGGATTCACCGAGATCGTCACCAAATCCGGGACCAACGACCTGCATGGCAGCGTGTTCGAGTTCGTCCGCAACGCCGCCTTCGACGCGCGCAACTTCTTCGACCGCCAGTCGATCGCCCAGCCCGAGCGGATTCCGCCGTTCGTCCGCAACGAGTTCGGCTTCGCAAACGGGGGCCCCCTCAACTTGCCAGGCTTGTACAAGGGGCGCAACCGCACCTTCTATTTTGGCCAGTACCAGGGCTTCCGGCAGGTGCTGGGGACCACCCAGGTCATCCCCGTGCCGACCGCGGACGAACGCCAGGGCCGCGACACCACGGCGTTCCCAGGCGACACGCTCTACGTTCCCGTGGATCCGCGCATTGCTCCGATTCTGGCGCGCTACCCCATGCCGAACGATCCTCAAGGACCGTATGGCGCGCGCACTTACGAGACCTCGTCGAAGGTGAGTACGGTGACGGACCAGTTCTCCATTCGCATCGATCACAAGTTTTCGGGCCAGGCGTCGTTATCCGGACGTTTCAGTCTTAACCAGGTGGAAGGACCGCTGACGAACCCCAGCCAGACGGCCATCGACCCGAGCTTCGCCGTGCGTTTCTTCGACCACCAGCGCAACGCGGGCATCTCCTACATCCGAACGCCCTCGGCCACGTTTACCTCGGAATCCTACGTCGGGTACGAGCGCTCGACTCCGAACTTCCTTTCTCAGAACCACACTCAACCGGGCATCACGTTCACCGATGGCCTGTACGAAGGATTTAACACGGCGTCGGGATCCGTCATGGGATCGTACGGCAATCTCTTTCAGGTTCGCCAGAACTTCACCTGGGTTCGCGGCAGGCACTCTTTGAAAGCCGGAGCCGAGGCGCGTTTCAACCGCGACTCGACCATTTTCGGCACCAATCCCGCGGGGACCTACACCTTCGGTGGCGGGGCGGCCTACTCGCCGGTGGCCATCCGCTCCGCGAGCGGCGCACACAACATCGCCCCCGGTGAACAACTGCCGGATTCGCTGACCGGATTGCTCACGGCGACGCCGTTTTCCTACACGATTACCGCGGCGCCCTCGCTGTTTCCGCAGGGTGAACGAATGGACGACGCGGCGGTGCGGCGCAGCGCATACGGCGTCTTCCTCCAGGACAACTGGAAGGTTTCCAGCCGCGTGACGCTCAATTACGGGCTGCGTTATGAGGTGGAAACCCCGGTTGCCGAAGCGGCCCAACTCACCTCCGGGGTAGAGTTCAGCCCAAACGGGGCGCACATGATCGTGAACAACCAGCCCCCCTACCCGACGTACTGGAAGGGGCTGGCCCCGCGATTCGCTGCGGACTGGAAAGTGGATAACCGGACGGTGGTCCGGGCCGGGGCCGGAATCACCACGCTTCTGCTGAATCTGTGGCAGCAGAATTTCGTTACCGGCGGCGTCCCGTATGTTGTGGGGCCCTTCAGCACCGCCGCGCCGGGTTCGCCGGTTCCGTTCTCAAACACCGTCACGGCCGTTCCCTTGCCCCAGATGTACACGACCGGTGGCGCCCTGCTTTTTCCCAACGGCCGTTCCACGGATGTGGCACCCAACACCGAGATGGACCTGCTTCGCTTCGAGCAAGACCTGGCTTCGCTCAGCACGGACAAGCTGGAGCATCCCATTTCCGCGCAGGCCATCGATCCGTCCTTCCATAACGGATACATCGGGAGCTGGACCGCTTCCATCGAGCGGCGCCTCTCCGATGTGACGCTGAATGCAGCCTATGTTGGGACCGCCGGAGTCAAGCTGCCCCGGCTGGGTTTTCCAAACGGTTACGCCGGTGCGGACCCGGCGTTTGCGCCGTACACGAACTTCGACGCCTCCGGGCGGGCCGAGAGCGGATTCGCCTCCATCGTCACAATGGAGAATGGATCCCACTCCACCTACCATTCGTTGCAGACATCGGTGAGCAAGAACTCCCTGCGCGCGGGTCTCGGCTTCCAGGCCAGTTACACCTTCAGTAAGTCCATCGACGACACCAGTGCCGTGCTGGGCGGCTTTCTGTCCGGCTCCTCCGGCACCATTCTGCAAACGGCTCCGCAGAACCCGAGCGACCTGCGCGCCGAAAAGGGACCGTCCACTTTCGACATCACTCACAGCTTCTCCTTCAGCGCGATTCAGGAACTGCGGCTGGAACGCACGCCCCTTCGGGTCCTGGGGAAACGCGCGGCGGGCGGGTGGCAGTTGATAGGTATGGGAACCATGATGACCGGCGCTCCGTTTACGGTGTACTCGGGGATTCAGCAGACCGGAGTGGGTTCGAACGGCGCGGATCGTCCGGACCAGATTGGGTCTCCCACGCTCTCCACCAGTCGCGCGGTCCGCGAGGACTATTTCGGGTTGGGCGCGAACAACGCGTCCTACTTTTCCATCCCGCTCGGAACGGCCGGCGGCACGGGACCCAACCATGGGCGATTCGGCACTCTGGGCCGCAACACGTTTCGCGGGCCGGCGTTTCATCAATTCGATGTTTCGCTCGTCAAAGACACCCCCATCGGGCCGGCTGGCAACCCGGAACGGATCGTCATGCAGCTCCGGGCGGAGTGCTTCAACATCTTCAACATCGTGAATTTCGGGCTGCCGGCGAATATCGTGCTGGGGCCCGGCTTCGGCATGATTAACCGCACCGCCGGCCCGTCCCGTCAGGTCCAGTTTTCGCTGAAGGTCATTTACTAGCCACGCGCGAACGGCGTCGCCAGCGCCAGGGCATTACCGCATCTCCGCGTTCAGCTTGACTGATTGGGGGAATGTGCCACCTGAACGCTCAACATGGAAATAGACCCTCCATCGACGCCTTCCACCGGGAACGTGATCCGTTCCCCCTGCTGCCGCGTACCGAGCACATAAAGCAGCGGCAGATAGTGGTCAGGTGTCGGAATCGAGAGCATGGCTTCCCGCCCGAGACGCTCGTAAGCGATCAAGGGCCCGTTCTCCTCCGCGAGCATCAGTTCCCTGGCTCGTTTCTCAAAGCGAACGGCCCAATCGTACGGCTCGGCCGCGTGGCGTCCCCAGGCGTAGGCGTGCAGATTGTGAACCAGGTTGCCGCTCCCCACGATGAGAATACCCTCGTCGCGCAACGGCGCGAGCTTCCGACCCACCTCAAAGTGGAATGCCGCGGGTTCGGCTTCATCGATGCTGAGCTGCACCACTGGGATATCGGCGTGAGGATAGGCGTGGCACAGCACCGACCACGTGCCGTGATCGAGCCCCCACGAAGTATCGAGCTCGACCGGCAGGGGCTGCAGTAATTTCTGCACACGCCGCGCCAGCTCCGGATCGCCCGGCGCCGGGTACTGAACCTGATACAACTCCGGCGGAAAGCCGCCGAAATCATGGATCGTCCGCGGCGAAGTGGCGACCGTAACACCCGTTCCGGGAACGAACCAGTGCGCTGAAATGGAGAGAATCGCCTTCGGCTTCGGCGTCTCGATTCCAATCCGCCGCCACCCGACGGTATACGCGTTCTCCGCCAGCGCGTTCATCGGATTGCCATGGCCGAGGAAGATAGCGGGAAGATTCATTTGCCTATCAGCGGCTGCCCGCGCCGGGGTAAAAGTGCAGGTTCACCGTGTATCCAGGCAGATCCACCCTCACGAAATAGCGCACCTCGATGCGCAGCCCCTCACTCGAATGCAGCACGTGCACTTCGTCTTCGGTCACGGGCAGCTCGAGCGCATGGGCTTTATCCAGCACCTGGGAGCGCAGGACATCGTCCGGCGGCGGCTGGCTGGCATCCCGCTGGGCGACTCCCGTGACGAATTCCTGGAGTTGGAGATTATGCAGATAAATGGGCGCGATCAGGACCGCGAAGCCCACCAGGGCCGCCAGCACGAACACCGCGGCCGCGATGCGCCAGCGCGAGACGCCCTTCATGGCCGATCGCCCGACTCTTTGCTGGCAGCGGTCAGCTCTTCCCAGAAATCGTCGGAATTCGGCGTCCATTCGGCATTTGCGAGACCGGAGATCTGCAATTCATCCTCTTTCAGCGTTCCATGCCCGTACAAACAAATATATTCGATCCGCGGCCGCCCGAACTGCAACATGCGGCCCCACGAACCGGTCTGGATGGGCATGCGCAGGCGCCGCAGGCACACGCGGCAGCGGTAGCGCTGGTCCCAGATCACCAGGTACATCACCCCACAGGCGATCAAAAAGCAGATCATGTAAGCCAGATTGCAGAGCAGCACGCGGTTGCCGTCGCCCAATAGCGCCAGCGACGATGCGTGCAGATTCGAGGGCCACATCCAGCCCAGCCATCTCAGCATCCCATAGAACATCGCGGCCGCCACGCCCAGTTTGCCGGCCAGGTAGCCCCAATATCGCATATATTACTGATTCCCCGGACCGCGCGGAAGTTGCGAATCTCACGGCCGCCACAGGTTCCGCAAAATGAACAAAACATTGGCGGGACGTTCCGCGAGGCGCCGCATATAGTATGGATACCAGGCTCTACCGAAGGGCACGTACAGGCGCAGCCGATAGCCTTCCGCCACCAGGCGGCGCTGCAGATCGCGGCGGATGCCATAGAGCATTTGAAATTCGAAGGCCTCCCGCGGAATCTTGCGCGCCGCCACGTGGGCCTTGGCTTCGGCGATCATTCTCTCATCGTGCGTGGCGATGGCCGGATACGTCCCGCGGTCGAGCAGGGTCTTCATCAGCTCGACGTAGCTGCGATCCACGTCCGCCTTGCGTGAAAACGCCACCTCGGGCGGTTCGAGATACGCGCCCTTACAGAGCCGCACGCGAATCTTCCGCTCGCAGAGGTTTTCAACGTCGGCCTGGCTTCGGAAGAGGTACGCCTGCGCGACCACGCCCACCGAGCCGTAACGGCCGTGGAGATCGCTCACCAAATCGAGGGTGCGCTGGGTGTACTCGCTCGATTCCATGTCCACGCGCACGAAGCTCCCCAGACGAGCCGCCTGCGCCGCGAGTCGCTCCACGTTGGCGCGGCACTCATCGGCCGAGAAATCCAGGCCGAACTGGGTCAGCTTGAGCGAGACATTGCCCTCGATGCCGGCCTCGTGCTGCGCTTCGAGCACGCGGAGGTAGACGTCGCGCGCCTCGGCGGCTTCAGCCAGCGACGTGACGCTTTCGCCCAGGTGATCGAGGGTGGCGGCGATGCCTTCAGCGCGCAACCGACGGCTGACTTCGAGGGCCGCCTCGAGTGTATCTCCCGATACAAACCGCCTGGCCAGGCGCTGGGTAGCAGGGGAGGTTTCCATCCATCGGCGCAGCCACTTTCGCCGCGAGAGGAACAGAAACAACCTGCGCACGTCTCCAGCCTAGCACCACGAGGGGCTGCTGTATCCATCAGGGCACCTTTCCCGGCGGGTTCGCATCCTCGGCGGGCTTATGTTCTTGTGCGGCGTGATTTGCGCCTGGGCCCTCGGCCTCTTCTAGAAATGAGATCAAAGGCAGCACTCGTCTCCTTCATTTGCAGTTCGTACAGAAATGTTCGATAATGCAAATGTGAAGGGGAGCGAGTTTCTTCGCAAGATGAAGGCCTTCGCCAGGCGGAAGAAACTGACGTTCCGCTGGGTACCGGAGCGTGGCGCCGGCAGCCACGGCACCCTCTACGTTGGTGATCGTTTCACGATCGTGAAAGATCTCAAGAAGGAACTTGGCCCCGGTTTGCTGTCGGATTTTGCTGTCGGATATGGTGAAGCAACTCGGGATTTCGAAGGAGGACCTCTAATGTTTACTGCAACTTATCCCGCCAATTTTCTAGCCGAGAAGAACGGCAAAGGCTTTCACGTCCGGTTTCCCGATTTGCCCGAAGCGCTCACTGGAGGAATCGATCTCGATGACACCCGCGAGCAGGCGGGCGATTGTTTGGCCGAAGCTATCGCCGGACGGATCACACGCCGGGATTCAATCCCGGTGCCTTCCAGGTTGAAACGCGGCCAGTATCCAGTGAGTGTTCCGTTGTACCTTGCACCCAAGTTCGCCCTTTACCTGGCCATGCGCGAGAGCGGTATGCGGAATACGGAGTTGGCCAAACGTCTTGGGGTCAGCGAAACCGTTGTCCGCCGAATGCTGGACCCCAAGCACAACACTAAGTCCGGAAAGATCCAGGCCGCGCTGGCGATGCTCGGCAAGCGGATCGTCGTCCGGTTCGAGGATGCGGCTTAGAGGAAGACTGCGCACGTAGCGCTTGCCGCAAGACTTACCCATTGTGAGACAAAGAGCAAGACACTATAATCTGCGGTGTGGCCCAATCGCGGATTGACTTTTTGGAACCCTGGTATGAGTTTGTTCCGGGCCAGGGTGACATTTTCCTTGCGGAGTTGAAGCGCGAGCTTTGCCCTGGCCATCCGTTAGAGGGTTTAGAACTCGTCCCCCTCGGGCACTCCGGGGCCGTAGATGACGCAGTTTTCGGAGCGCAGGACGGCCGCGTTTTCCAAGTGCATCTGACCCAGAGCCACCGTGCCGAAGAACCCCCACTCCCTCGCTGCCGTGCGTACTCAACTATTGATGATTGGGTGCAACGAATCATGCTGCCCGCGCACGAGGAGTATCGCGGCTGAAACATAATCGAGCCTGGCTCTCGGTTGCATAAGGGGACCCCTTTCGCAACAACAACGGCAGGACGTGCCGAGCAACGACGCTTCGTCTGGCCCTAAGTACTGCACTCCGGCAAACGCCACTGTGCGGCTCTGGCTTGCCGTCGTTGATAGAGTCGAAATGAGAGGCTCGCGCACATCGCGACACTCCCGCTGTCTCTTATTTCTACGGACTCAATATCCGGCTTCGCGTCCGTGGCGAACCGCCAGGATGACCACCTGTTTCCCGTCGTAGTGATACAGAACGACGTAGGCTCCCTGCCCGAATTCAATCACCCACTCGCGAAATTCGGGCGGCAACTCTTCGACAGGACGGCCGATCTCCGGGCGCTTGCTGAGCGCTCTCACACCGCGCCGGATCGTCTTGATGGCTCGCTGTGCGGCCCCTGGACTCTTGGGAACAAGAAACTGATGGAGGCGGGCGACATCCAGCAGGGCGGCGGGAGACCACCTTAGATGTGGCATTTAGGGATAACAGCGCGTTTGCCGGACTCGAGTTTGGCCAGCCATGCGTCGGCATCCTTGGCCGTGACGTGCAGGCCGGTCGTCTGATAGTCGGCCCATGCAGCCAGCGCGTCCTGCCGGAGTTGCTCGCGCTTCTCCTCGCGGTCCATATATTGCTCGATGGCTTCGCGCATGAGCCAGTGCGCCGAGCGGCGACGCACCGAAGCGAGCCGATTGACACGCTCTTTCATGGCACTATCGAGCTTCAGGCTGGTTGTGGAGAGGCTCCCCATCACGAGTGCTCCAAGGTGTTACTCGGTAACACTATACCACGGCAGTGCCCGGTCCTTCACTGGCTGGGGCTGCGCGTGAAGGGCAACGGCATATCCCCCGACAATGAGATACCTAACGCCATGGGCATGGAAGGCGGACAAAAGGTCTTTGTAGTCTTGGTACATTCGGCTCCATCTCCCAACCTTTGAGGGCGTAGGCAGTCCGGATCATTTCCTCAACCGCGTCCATCCGCTCATGCGCGGGCCGGCTTTGCCAGTACCGATATTCGTCAGCCTTCATTTCGTCGAAGCTGGTGTACTTGCGTATGATCCGGTCCATGCATTCCGTTTGTAGCATACCCGGGCGGCGTGCCCAAGCCCTTTCCCGTGCTATCCTCTCTACCGTGCCTGGGGAACTCTGGCTGATCCGCCACGGGGAGACCGAATGGAGCCGCTCGGGCGCTCATACCGGGCGCACCGACCTGCCCCTCACCGAACAGGGACGCCGCAACGCCGAAGCCGTCGGCCGCCTCCTGAAAGGACGGCCCTTCGCCCTGGTACTCGTCAGCCCGCTCCGGCGCGCGGTCGAAACTTGCCGGCTGGCGGGCTATGGCGCCGTCGCGCAGATCGAACCTCGGCTTCAGGAATGGGATTACGGAGATTACGAAGGCCGCACCACGACCGACATTCAGAAGGAGATTCCCGGCTGGTCCCAGTGGAGCTCGCCCATACCGAATGGGGAATCCATCGACCAGGTGGCCGCCCGCGCACGCGGCGTTATCGAGCGCGCGGTGGCCGCCGGGGGCGATGTGGCGCTCTTCGCCCACGCCCACATCCTTCGCATCCTGACGGCCTGCTGGCTGGGCCTGCCGCCGGCGGACGGGCGGCTCTTCGCCCTCGATACGGCTTCGCTATCGACGCTGGGCTATGAGCGGGAGACGCGCGTCATTTCGCGCTGGAATCTTTCGGCTTCGGCGTGATCAGCCCCACCCGCGCCGCTTTCACCCCCGGCGGCACCTTGGCCACACGCACCACCAGTTGCAGCGTATCCACCGCCGCCACCACGCGCGCCGTGGCGCGTTCCGCATCCACCCCGCGCAGCACCGCAACCCCCGGCGAGGGCAGGAAGATCTCCATTACGCGGATCCGCTCCGTCCCGGCGTAAAAGTGCAGCACCAGCTCTTCATCGTCTTTAAGGGCTTTCTGCATGGCCTGGATCTGGGCCAGCATGACCGCTCCTGCGTTTTCCGCATTCTGGGCGGGTGCCGCGGGCGTCTCCTTGGGCGCCGTCGCGGAGAGCAGCGCCTGCTGCGCAATCTGTTTAGTGAATTCGCCCAGAGCCATTTGGTCCGATGCTAACACGCCGCGGCGGAGTGCATAATGGACTGTAATGCGCACTTTCGACAGCCTGTCCGAACGCGAGATCCTCGCCCTCGCCATCGCCGCCGAAGAGGAGGACGAACGCGTCTACGCGGATTTCGCCGAAGGCCTGCGGCAGGACTTCCCCGCTACCGCCGCCATCTTCGACGGCATGCGGGTCGAAGAGCAAACCCACCGGCGCCGTTTGATCGAGCTCTTCCGCCTGCGCTTCGGCGAGCATATCCCGCTGGTCCGCCGGCAGGACGTCAAGGGCTTCGTGAATCGCCGTCCGGTCTGGATGATCCGCCCCATGGGCCTCGATACCGTGCGCAACCAGGCCGGCGCCATGGAAGTGGAGATGCGCCGCTTCTACGAGAAGGCCGCTGCGCGCAGCCAGGATGCCGGCATACGCCAGTTGCTCGACGACCTGGCGGCCGAAGAGCGCTCCCATGAAACTCGCGCGGATGAGCTCGAAAAAGACAAGCTCCACATGGGCGTCCGCGAGCAGGAGGATGAAGCCAACCGGCGGCTCTTCGTCCTCCAGATCGTGCAGCCTGGTTTGGCGGGCCTCATGGATGGCTCGGTCTCCACGCTGGCGCCGGTTTTCGCCGCGGCGGCCGCCACCCACAAGCCCTGGGACGCCTTCCTGGTGGGCCTCGCGGCTTCCATCGGCGCGGGCATCAGCATGGGTTTCGCGGAAGCGCTTTCCGATGACGGCAGCCTCACCGGCCGCGGCCATCCCTGGGTGCGCGGCTTGATCTGCGGGCTGATGACTTCGCTGGGCGGCATCGGCCATACCCTGCCCTTCCTGATCCCGGATTTCCGCGCGGCCATGACGGTAGCGATCGGCGTGGTGATCGTTGAGCTGGCGGTGATCGCGTGGATCCGCAAGCGCTACATGGAG
>CAYRWE010000054.1:0-23374 GCA_964427655.1 uncultured Solibacteraceae bacterium
TCTTCGGATTCCAGCGCTTGGTCTGGTGCCCGAAGTGAACGCCGGCTTCGAGCAACTCCTTCATCGATATAGCGGGCAAACTACCTCCTAGTCGGATTGCGAGGGGGATCCGCCCCTCCATGGCCAGCCTTCCAATCCCGCTCCGCGGCACGGTCCAAAGCGAGATTTGCGCCGCGAACGGAGTGGAAGGCGAAAACAATAAGCGCGCGGCCGCCGCAGGGCTGGACGGCCGCCAAAGAATTTAACGTTTGGAGAACTGGAACCGTTTGCGCGCACCCTTCTGGCCGTACTTCTTGCGCTCGTGCGCACGCGGGTCGCGCGTCAGGAAGCCGAGCTTCTTGAGCCGCGACCGCAGTTCGGCATTGAACTCCACCAAAGCCCGCGCGACACCCAGACGGGCCGCACCCGCCTGGCCGGCGACGCCGCCGCCGTCGGCGAGGATCAGCAGATCGAACTTCTCCATGGTCTCGGTAGCCGCCAGCGGCTGCCGCACCACGGCGCGCAATCCCTCCGTGGGGAAGTAATTCTCGAACGCGCGGTCGTTGATCTTGATCTCGCCCTTGCCGGGCCGTAAAAACACGCGAGCCACCGATCTCTTGCGGCGGCCCGTTCCCAAGTATTGCACTATCGTCGCTGCCACTAAGCTACACCTTCCACTATTTTACGGCCAGCGCGGCGGGTTTCTGCGCCGCGTGCGGATGACGGTCACCCGCATAGACCTTCAATTTCCGGTACATCTGTTTGCCGAGCTTGGTCTTGGGAAGCATTCCCGCGATAGCGTCTTCGACGATCCGGGTAGGTTTCTCCCTCCGCACGCGGCTCAGGCTCTTCTCCACCAGTCCCCCCGGATACCCGGTGAAATGGCGGTACATCTTATTCGTCTCTTTGCGGCCGGTCAGCCGCGCCTTGCTGGCATTGATCACAATCACGTGATCGCCGGTATCCAGAAACGGCGTATAGGAAGGCTTATGCTTCCCCATAAGCAGCATGGCCGCCTTGCTGGCGAGTTTGCCCAGGATCGCGTCCTGCGCATCGATCACATGCCACGTCCGAACAATGCCGTTCTTGGAAGGGAACTCCGTACTCATTGACACACGTCTCCGCTTCTTTGCTAAACCGAACTATTAGCGTACCGGGACGACAGGCCGATGTCAAATCGCATACAGCCGGATCATCCGACAAACGTCCGCGAGCCGGCCGCCGCCGCTACCCCGCCGGCGACGTTACCTGCCCGGCCACGCTGGCCGCCCGCGCATATTTCAGGAACAGATCCAGCCCCGCATACTCGCGCGGCCCCAGCACGTGCACGATGTTCCGGGTCAGATACTCGCGCACCATCTCCGGCGGGAAAGGCCGGCTGGGGGCCTCCGCCGCCACAATCTCCTCGATGCGCGCCAGTCCGTATTCGCAGGACCCCCGAAACGCCTCGACGACCGCCGGCGTCACCACCTCCCGCCGCCCCGCCCACACCGCGAAGACCATCGGCAGCCCGGTCATCTCCACCCACTCCGCGCCCAGGTCGTAGACGAAATAAGGCAGACGCGCGGGGTCTATGCGCAAAGCCGGGTCGCCAATCACCAGGGCCGCATCGGCCGCCCGCAGCATGGCTTCGAGATCCGGCGGATGGGCTATCGATTCAAATTCCGCGCCGTAGCGCCGCTCCAGGATCACGCGCGCCAATTGCACCGAGGTGCGCGAGCTGGAATCGGCCGCCAGCCGGCGGATCTCCCGCGCCGGGCGCTTTGAAATCAGCAGGATACTGCGCACCGCTCCCCGGCAGGCGATACCGGCTCCGGGAATGATCTCGAGATCCTGGCGCGTCAGCTCGAAGGAGGGAACGATCCCGATATCGGCCTCGCCAGACGCCAACTGGTCGGCGCAGCCAGCCGGGATGCGGAAATCGAGGTCGAAAAGGCCGCGCTGCGGGCCATGCAGCATACCCCAGACCAGCGGCACCGTATTCAGATAGCTCACCGCGCAGACCCGCGGCTTTCGAGAAACCGGTTGGCTCAACCCCTAAGTCTAGCAAAACCAATCCAGCCGTCCCCGAATGTGAGCCGGCCAGACCCTGCCGTACGGTATCGCTGTCCTGGCTTACTTAAATCAGCGTTTGCGAGGAATCGTACGTTTGATATGCTCAGGAAGAGCGCCCTCCGCGTCGCGCCCTCCCGAGAACCTCATGCGAAACAAGTGTCTGATTACAGTGAGCCTGGCTCTCCTGGGCGCTGCCACGGCATTCCCCCAGGCAGCCCTGAATACCTTTCCTTCGCGCATCGTCGGGCATCCCAACCCGGAACAGCTTCAACCCCTGGCCTCGTCCAACCCCAATCTGGTGGAAGGGCGGGAGCTCTACTATCCGGCCGGGATCGCGCTCGATACCAGCACCTCGCCCGCAATCCTCTACGTCAGCGATAGCGGCAATAACCGCGTGCTGGCGTGGCGGAACTCCACCTCTTTCGCCGATGGCCAAAAGGCCGACCTGGTGATCGGCCAGCAGCCCGATCCGGTGACCGGCCAGCCCAATTTCTACTACACCAATGCGCTCGGACCCGCGTCCGGAACGGGGTTCAATTCAGGGCTTACCAGCCCCACCGGTCTGGCGGTCGATTCCAAGGGCAACCTGTACGTGGCGGATAGCGGCAATAACCGGGTTCTGCGCTTTCCCAAGCCCTTCGCGCAATCCTCCAACCCCAGCCCGGATATGGTGATCGGCCAGACCGGCAACGGAAACAATGGAGTTAACGCATCCCTTGGATCCAGCACCATCGGCGCCAAAGGCTTCTCGTTCAGCGGAACGCCGGCAGGTTTAGCCATTAATCCGCAGACCGGCGACCTGTTCGTGACCGACCCCGGGAACCGCCGCGTGCTCGGATTCCGCGCCTCCGATCTGGCCGCCGGATCCAACGGACCCAGCGCCTATATCGCGCTCGGCCAGCAGAGCCTCACCAGCGTCTATTCGACCACCCTGGATCCCTACGTTCTGACCAGTTTACAAGTGGCCTACCAGTTCGCCGTTCCCCGCGGGATCGTCTTCGATTCCACCGGGCGCCTGTACGTCGCGGATGCCGATTCCAACGCCACCACGTTGTGCGCCACGCTGACCGGACGCGTGCTGGTGTTCGACTCGAGCGCGATCTCGACAGGGGCCTCGGCCTCCCATATCTACGGCGTGTTTCCCACGAACACTGCCAGCATTACCGCCGACCAGAGCAACCGCGCCTGCATGGCCGGACCCACGGGGCTGTTCGTGCTTCAGGACGGAAGCCTGGGAGTGGTCGAGACCGGCAGCAACCGCATTCTGATCTTTCCCGGCATAGCTAATTGGCCCTCGAGCGGCGCTCCCCTGGCGCTCGAACCGGCGGCCGGAGGGCTGGGGTTGATCGGACAGCCGGATTTTACGACCCGGGCAGCCAACGCCTGGCAAGGCACGCAGGGAACGCCGCCGGCTTCGGCCACCACCCTTTGGGCCCCCCTGGCGGCGGTCTATTCCGGAACCGAGCTCTTCATTGCCGACACGTGGAACAATCGCGTGCTGGTAATGCCCCAGCAATCCGGCGACAGTTTCGGCGCCGCCACACGCTGGCTGGGGCAGGATCGATCCAACACCAATTCCGTCAACCTGATCGAAGGCCGCGAGTTCAACTTCCAGTCCGATGCCGGGCTGGCAGTCGACAGTACCGGCTCGACGCCGCATCTTTATGTGGCCGATCCCCTCAATCACCGCATCCTGGGCTTCAAGGACGTGCGCACCATCAAAGCTGGCGCTAAGGCCGACCTGGTCATCGGCCAGCCGGACATGGCGACGGCCCTGTGCAATTACAATCCGCAGAATCCCGCGGCCAGCGGCAACATGAACTCGCCTAATGCCTACAGCCTGTGCGGCCCCATCGGGCTGCTGGTGGATTCGGCCGGCAATCTCTACGTGGCCGACAGCTTGAACGGCCGCGTGCTGCGCTTCCCGGCGCCCTTTGCCTGGACCGGCGCCGGCATGGAATCGGCGGACCTGGTGCTGGGCAAACAGAGCTTTACCGACACCATCAGCGATCCCAGCAACCGCACTCTCAACACTCCCTATGGCCTGGCTTTCTCCGGCGTCAATGGCCTGATGGTCTCCGACAACGCCTACAACCGGGTGCTGTATTTCCCGTTCACCGGCAATGGAACCTTCTCCGCCGGCCGGGATAACGGTCTGGCCGCCGCGGTAGTTTTCGGGCAGCCGAACTTCACCGCCATCGCCACCGGAAGCGATGCCACCACACTTTCCAGCCCCCGCCACCTGGCGTCCGACAGCAGCGGCCGCGTTTATGTCGCCGACACCGGTAACAGCCGCATCCAGATCTTCGGCGATCCGCACAGCACCTACACCTCCGCCTCCGGTTCCAGCGCGGTTTTCTCGATCACGGGCCTGGCCGCGCCGCGCGGCATCTTCGTGAACCCCTCGACAGGCGAGATCTGGGTAGCCAATACGACCAACGGCACGTGCCTGAAATACGCGGATCTGGATACCCTGAGAAGCGCCACATCGGTCCAGAGTTCCGGCGGGGTATACGCCGCCGGTTACACGCTGGCGCTGGTCCAGGACCAGTACAAGAACCTCTACGTAGCGGACACCAGCAGCCGCGTGGCGGCCTACTATCCCGGGCTGGTTGTCGTGAATGGCGCTAACTTCCTGGCTGGCCGCGCCCTGGCCCCCGGCGCGATTGCCTCGATCTGCGCCGGCGACAGCAGTACCTGCACCGACAGCAGCTCCACGCAGTTCGGAACCGGTTCGACGGTCAACGGCGTCATCCCCTGGCCCACAACGCTGGGCAACATCCAGGTTCTGGTCGATGGCGTGGCCGCACCCTTGTATTACGTCGGCCCTTACCAGATCAACTTCCTGATGCCCATGGCTCCCAACAAGACCAGCGGCACCTCGGACGTGCTGGTCATCCAGCAGCCCTCCGGGCAGATTCTGGGCGACGGAACCGTGTCCATGGCTTCGGCATCGCCGGGCATCTTCATGCGGGATTTCAGCGGTACCCAACGCCGTGCCATCGTGCAGAACATCGATAAAGATGGCTCCGTGACCCTGAACGATACTTCGGCCCCCGCCTCGCGCGGGTCGATCATCGTCATCTGGGCCACGGGACAGGGCTACATCCCCAACGCTCCCCCGGATGGCTCAGTGCCTTCGGGAGCGCTCTCCACGCCGGCGCTGCCGCGCGTGATCATCGGCTCCCAGTTCACCGATTCGGTGACGCTCCTGCCGGGCGATCCGACCGACGGCCAATTCGTCAAGTACTCAGGCCTGTCCGGTTTCCCCGGCCTGTGGCAGATCAACGTCCAGATCCCCATGTCGGTGGTGCCCGGTACCACCGTGCCCATCGCGGTCACGATGGACGATATCGGAAGCTCCATGGAGGGTCAGTTCGTGCTTACAATCGCGGTTCAGTGACGCCAAGCAAGCCGAAGACCGGAGGACAGTTCCGCACACAGATGGAAGATTAAGCTCTTTACATCTTCGGGGTCGCCGAAACCACAATAGAGGCATGCAGATATTGGGTTCCAGTGGCGCTCACCCCGAACCGGCCGCGGGCGTGCAAGGCATCGATACCAGCCGCATCATCGGGAGGGTGGACGGCGTGAAGGAGGCGCGCGCGCTTCCGCCGGGATCGGTGGTAGGGGACATGCATGGCGGCCTAACGTTTACGGACGTCGTGGCGGCTGCCCTGGAGCGGCGCAGCCTTTCTGGGTGGCAGGAGATCCAGGCGGCCGGTGGCGTTTTCTGGACGGTAATCGTGGTGAATCGGTGAGGCAGCCTTATTCGGTCTTACCTTCCAGAGCCGCAAAAACCTCGCGATAAAATTCCGGATGCGCTTTCCAGCCTTGAGCCGTGACCAGGTTGCCATCCCGCACAGCGGGCTTGCTGCTGTAAACCGCCCCGCCGCGATCCACTTCCACGCGCACGTGGGGATGGCACGTTACGGTGCGGCCCTTAAGCAGTTCCGCCGCCGTAAGTAACTGAATCCCATGTCCAATGGCGCAAATGCATTTCTTCTGGGTCGCGAATTCGCGAACCAGTGAGAGCACGCTGGCATCGTTGCGCAAATACTCGGGAGCGCGGCCGCCCAGAATCACCAGGGCCGCGAACTCCTTGGCCGCCACCGCCGTAATGGCCACATCGGCATCCAGGCAGAAGCCCGGCCGTTCGATGTAGGTTTCCCATCCCGGCTCCTGGTCGAAGGACACGGTGTGGATGCGCCGCCGCGAAGGCGCCGCCACCACCGGTTCCCAATGCGCCTCGGCAAAACGCTGGCTGGCATACAACGCCTCGTAGCTATCGCCGCCATCGCCCGTGATAATCAAAACTTTTCGGCTCATCGGAGACTCCGCTTCATGCCAGCATAGCGCTTCAGAGGTGGTAGAGCATCACATAAACCACCACGCCCGTGATGCTGACGTAAAGCCAGATGGGCAAAGTCCAGCGGGCGATGCGACGGTGAAGGTCGTAGCGCTGGGCCAAACCGCGGCGCAGCGTAATAATGGCCAGCACCGGCACCACGGCGGCCAGCACGGTGTGCGTGCCCAGGATGCTCAGATAGACCGTCCGCAGCGCGCCGGTGTGCGGAAAGCGCACCGACCCCACTTGCGCGTGGTAGACCAGGTAGCAGACCAGAAACAGGCACGAGACCACGAACGCGGCGGTCATCACGCGCCGGTGGGTAGCAATGCGCTTCCGGCGAATCAGCCAGTAGCCCCACACCAGCAGCACGGCGGCGGTAGCGTTGAGCGCGGCATTGACCGTGGGCAAAATCGGCATTATGAGTTCTCCCGCGCGATCCGGTCGATATCCCGGAGCAGATGCGCCAGGAAATCGTCTTCCGAAGTGAGATAGTAGCCGCGGATGCGGCGGTGCCGGTCCACCAGCGCAAAACGCGTGCTGTGTTCCAGGCTGCCATCCACGGCGTTGAGGTGGAAGCCGTCCAGCCCAAGACCGTTCAAAGCGGATTGCGGTCCGGTGAGAAAGTGCCAGCGCGCCGGATCGGCCTTGAAATGGCGGGCATAGGCCGCCAGCACGGCAGGCGTATCGTGAGCCGGATCGACTGTGAACGAGACCATCTCGACGCCCCCGATGCGCGCGGTGCGCGCCTGCACACGGCTCATTTGCGAGCTCATCATGGGGCATGGACCGGGGCAATTGGTATAGATGAAATCGGCCACCCAGACGTGCCCCTCGAGCGACCGGCTATCGAACGCGTGGCCGGATTGCGAGGTGAGCTGGAAATCGGGCACCTGGCCCAGTATGGGCAGCGGCGCGTGCCGCGCGCAACCCGCCAGCAGGAGCGCCAGGAACGCCGCGAGTCCCGCGATACGCAGCATCATGAGTGAGCGCCTCTCCGGCCCCGAGCGGAGCCGCGACCGTAAGGGAGCGGTTGCCGGGCCGGTTTCATGCCGCGCTGTGGGTGGCTTTCTGCGACGCCATCAGGCCGGAGGCCGCCAGCAGCACCAGCCCGAAGGCCGCCGTCACCACCAGGCTGGCCAGCGCGCCCGGAGCGGCGTTGGGCAGATGCAGGGTGTGGTTTAGCAGGGCGATGGAATAAGTCAGCGGGTTGATCCACATGATGGCCTTCACCCATCCGTGCGCCGTGGCCATGGGGAAGAGCGACCCCGAGACCATCCACATGGGCACCAGCAGCAGGTTCATGATGGCGTGAAAGCCGGAAGTGGATTCCATGCGCCAGGCGATCACGAAGCCGAGGCCGGTGAGCGTAAAGGAAATCAACAGAATAGCGGCAGCCACCACCACCAGCTCGAGCGGCCGGATGGACACGCCCGCCAGCGGCGCGAAAGCCAGGAAAATCAGCCCCTGGATCCAAGCCAGCGTGGCGGATCCCAGGATCTTGCCCAGCACCATGCTGGTGCGCGGCGCGGGCGAAACCAGCATCGAGAGAAGAAAGCCCTCGCGGCGGTCTTCGATGATCGAGATGGTGGAGAAGATCGCCGAGAACATGACCGTGAGCACCAGCGCGCCGGAATAGAAACGCGCCAGGTCGTTCGAGCCGTAGCCGATCAGCAGCCAGAAGACCAGCGGCGACGCCACTACCCCCAGCACGCGGCTCTTCTGGCGCCAGAAGCGCAGCAGCTCACGCTGCCATAGCGTGGCGGCCGGCAAAAAGAAGCTACTCAAGGATGGCCCCCGTTTCCCTTACGAAAACGTCTTCGAGCGTGGGCTTGTGCAGCCCCACCGATTCCACCGCGCCCGGAAAGGCCTCCACCACTTCGGCAATGAAGCGATGGCCGTTCGAGATCTCGACGCGCACACGCCCATCCATCGCCGTGGCCGGCAAGCCGAAGCGCTCGGCGATGCGCCCGGCCAGCGACTCGGCCTCGCCGCTCTCGAGCACCACCACGTCGCCGCCGATCCGCGCGCGCAACTCGCCCGGACTGCCCTCGGCCACCACCGCGCCCTGATGCAGCAGCACCAGGCGATCGCAGCGATCAGCCTCTTCGAGGATGTGGGAAGTGAGCAAGATGGTGACGCCTTCGTTATCCCGCAGATTCTCGACGTGCCGTGAGAGATCCCGCCGCGCGGCCGGGTCCAGGCCCGTGGAGGCTTCGTCCATGAGCAGCACCAGAGGGCGGTGCAGCAGGGCTTTGGCGATTTCGACCCTCCGCCGCAGACCGCCCGAGAGCGTTTCCACCAGATCTTTACGGCGGTCCGCCAGGCCCAGGCGCTCGACGGCCCGCTCGATGCGCTCGGTGAGCAGCGCGCCGCTCAACCCGTGCAAATGGCCTTGCGCGCGCAAATTCTCATCCACCGTCAAGGCTTTATCCAGACTCTGCGTCTGGAACACCACGCCCACCTGGCGGCGCACCGCGGCGGCTTCCTTCACCACATCGTGCCCGGCGATGGAGGCCCTCCCGCTGGTGGGCACCATCATGGTGGAGAGAATGCGGAAGAGCGTGGATTTGCCGCCGCCGTTCGGTCCCAGCAGCCCGAAGATCTCGCCCTTGCGCACCTCAAAGCTTACGCCCGCAAGCGCTTTCCGCCCGCCGTAAGTATGCGTGAGATTTTCGACTTGGATCACAATCCCGGCCTGTCGATGAGCATCAACCCGTAGATCGCCGGAAGGTACAATACCGAGGCCATCAGCACCCCTCGCGCGCGGACCACGCTACGGTCGAGCGCCACACGCACGCCCGCGTAGAGGAACCACATTCCCAGCAACAAGGCCCCTAACAGATAGATGCGTCCCGACATCCCCAGTATACCCGGCACCAGGCTGACGGGGATCAGAGCCAGCCCGTAAAGCACGATCTGGCGCGCCGTGGAGCGCCCGTCCGGCTCCACCACCGGCAGCATGCGGATACCGGCGCGCGCGTAGTCGTCTTTGTACATCCAGGCGATCGAATAGAAATGCGGAAACTGCCACAGGAAGAGGATGGCCGCCAGCACCCACGCCTCGGGGCGCAGGGTTCCCGCCGCCGCGGCATAGCCGATCACCGGCGGCATGGCACCCGGCACCGCGCCGATGGTGGTGGACCACCAGGTACGCTGCTTGAGCGGCGTGTACAGGAACAGGTAGCTGCCCAGCGTGAATGCGCCGATGGCCGCCGCGAGCAGGTTCACTCCCAGCCACAGCTCGGCAAAACCCACCACCGAAAGCGCCACCCCGAAAGCCAGCGCGCGTCCCGAAGTGAGCCGGCCCTCGGGCAAAGGGCGCCGCGCGGTGCGCCGCATGTGCCGGTCGGCTTCCCGCTCGTACCATTGGTTCAGGGCCGCGGTGCCGGAGGCGATTAAGCCGGTGCCGAGGATGGTGTGAAACAGCGCGAGGTAATGAATATTGCGCAGAAACTCGAGCCAATGGGCGCCGCCGTGAAGCCCGAAGAAGTACCCGATCCCCGTGCTCATGAGGATCAGCCAGGTGATTCGCGGCTTTGTCAGCTCGATGTATGCGCGCATGTAGTGTGTGGGGCAGGTGCCCAACCAGCATTTCTCCTGCCAGTTAACAGATGCGGTCAGGACCGTCGCGGCTTCCCAAACCTACGCAGAATCTATCGGTTATGGAAGAATTCCACAGCCTGGCGCACAAGGGCGGGTTCAGAACAAGCTAAAGCATGCCCCACCGGCGGGGCGTGCTTTAGCTTGCCCTGTCTGCGATTAGCGCAGGTGCCGGCTCAGGAAATCGGCCGCGGCTTCGTACGCCCGCCGCCAAGTGCTGTAGAGCAGGAACTCATGCACCTCATCGGGGAAGATCAACTCCTCGATCTCGACCTTCTGGTGCCGCAGCGCCGCCGCCAGCGCCACGGTCTGGTTGAATTGCACGCTGCGGTCGTCGTCGCCGTGGATCAGCAGCACCGGCGAGCGCCACGTGGCCACCGAAGCCATGGGCGACGATTCGTAGGCCACGCGGTAATCCGGCTCGGTGGAGGGGATGCCCAGCTCCGTGGCCCAATCGTTCACGCCGTGAATATCGACGCCAGCTCTGTAGAGGTCCGAAGCGCGCGCCAGCGCCAGCCCCGTGAGATAGCCGCCATAGGAGCCGCCCCACGCGGCGATGCGCGCCGGGTCCACATCCGGGCGGCCGCGGAGATAAACGCCAGCACCTTCGACGTCGTTGTATTCGCTTCCGCCCGCCGGGCCGGCATTGAGGGCCTCGCGAAAATCCAGGCCGTTGCCGATGCCGCCGCGGTAATTCACCGCGAGCACCACGTAGCCGCTATTAGCCAGGTATTGGTTCAGCCCGTAAGCGTTCGAATAGTAGTACATGGGGTGCCAGCCGAGCAGCATCTGGCGCTGCGATCCGCCGTGGAAGAAGACCACCGCGGGATGGCGCGCGTCGCTTGTGCCCGCGCCCTTGGGCGGCAGGAAAAGTTCGCCGTGGATGGCCATGCCGTCGGCGCTCGAAAAGGTCACCGGCTGCGGCGTCACCATGTGAGCAAGCGGGAAATCGGCGGGGACGGCATCGGGATCCATCTCGGCAGGCCGGTCCCGGATAACGGTGGCATGGAGCGGGCGGCGCGCGTCGGATTGCAGCAGCGCGATATCGCCGTTGCTCAAGATCGCCGGCGACAGCTCGATGCCATTTCCAGCCGTCACGCTCTTGACCGGGCCGCCAGAGGCCGCGACCTTCCACAGGTGCCGCCGGTCGATATCCTGCTGGTTCGAGCTGTAGACAACCTCGCGCCCGTCGCGCGGAAGCGCCACGTCTTCCACTTCGAAGGCGCCGGGAGTCAACAGCATGGCCTCGCCGCCAGCGGCAGGGACAGAATAGAGGTGCGTCCAGCCATCGCCTTCCCAGGGGAAGACTACCCGGCCATCGGCGGACCACAGCAACTGGTTGCGCGCGGCGACCTCGCGGAAAACGCTGCCGGGGCCTTCGTGCGCGCGCCAGATCTCTTTTCCCGCGCCGGTCTCGGCATCCGCCACGCGAATGGACCAGGGCGGGCCGCCGCGCCGCGGGCCACGCGGCTCGCGCTGGCCCGTACCGGGAATGCGCAGGAAGGCTACGTTGCGGCTATCCGACGACCACTCCGGCTGCTTGTCGGAATCCGTGCTGGGGTCGAGATAGCGCACCGCGCCGGCGGCCGCGTCGTACACTCCGATGAAAGCGTGATCGCCGCGGTCGCTCTCGAAGGCAATGCGCGCGCCATCCGGCGACCAGACCGCACGGCCGCAGGTGCCGCGCGCCTTGAAGGCCTGCGTGGGCGCGGTCTTGCCATCGAGCAGGGCAAGCCAGAGTTGGCCACGGCGGATGAAGGCTACGCGGTTGCCCTTGGGCGAGACGGCCGGCGAATGGCCCTCGCCGATCCGACGCGGCGCGGAGCCATCGAGCGCCACGATCCACACGTCCTGCTCGGCGCCATTCGGATCGAGCGCCGGATTGGGATATTCGCCCGCGCGGTTGGCGCCATCTACGCGCACATAGAGGATGGTCGACGCGTCCGGCGCCCAAGCCAATTGGCCCAATTCCTGGCCGTCATCCTGCGTGTAGGCGGTGACTTTGCGGGCCCGGTAATCCGGCGGCTCGGCTACCAGGATATTGCGGACGCCGCGCGCGTTCGATACCCATGCCACCCTGCCGCCCGAGGGCGCGGCAGTCAGCTCGTACGGGAAGGCGGCGCCGAGCACCTGGTCGATGCTGAACGGCGGCGTCTGCGCCAGGGCGCAGGAGACTAGCGCCAGGGCGGCGAAAAATCGCACCATGGCTTGAATATACACTGGGCAAGCTAAAGCATGCCCCACCGGCGCGGAATTACGCCGTTTGGAACTGCGCCCGGATGGAGGCCAGCACCGGCTTCACGATGGTCGCGCGATCGACTCCGTACATCAGGCGGGCGGTTCCGAAGGCGCTGATGAAGCGCGTATCCGTCACACCTATGAAGCCGAAAATGGTGCGCAGGTACGGCTCCACGAAGTTCATCGCGGCCATGGGAGTACCCGGCTCGTAAGCGCCGCCGGAGGCCACCAGGAAAACGGCCTTCTTGCCGCGCAGCAGGCCGACGGGCGCGCCGTTTTCATAGGTGAATGTCTTGCCGATCCGCACGACCTGATCGATCCACAGCTTCAGCACCGCCGGGATAGAAAAGTTGTGCATGGGGACCCCGATGGCAAATTCATCCGCGGCTTCGAGCTCCGCGATGAGCTGGTCGGACGTCGCCAGCACCTCTTTCTGGCGCGCGGTGAGGTTGGCTTCGGGCGTGTAGGCGGCGCCGATCCACTCCGCGCTCATCAGCGGCAGTTTGCTGGTCGCGAGGTCGCGCGTGACGATCTGGCCGCCGGGATTGGCCTCCCGCCACCCCTGAACGTGTTCGTCGGTGAGCTGACGGCTAAAAGACGCCTCGCTCCCCAGAGGACTGGAATCGATTCGAAGAAGCGTTCCCATTAATTCTTTCTCCTTTGCAACAATTGATGACTAAACAACGGATGTCGATTCACGAAAACCTATGGACTTGTTTCTGCAACCCTGTTGCGAATTTGTTACGCTAGCAGCCATGCCCCGGAGGACCAGCGAAATTGCCGATCCGCGCATCCGGCGGACCCGCCAGATGCTCCAGCAAGCTCTGGATAACTTGCTGTCCGGTAAGAATTTCGATGAGATTTCGGTGCAGGACATCGCGGACGCCGCGACGCTCAACCGGGCTACCTTCTACGACCACTATAGCGATAAATTCGCCCTGCTCGAATGCCTGGTGGGCAGCCGCTTCGACGAACTGCTGGCGGAACGCGATGTGCAGTTTGATGGGACCTGCACATCGGCGCTGAAGGCCATCGTTCTGGCGGTTTGCGACTACCTGGCGCGCCTGCAGGGACCCGGCGGGGCGCGGCCCATAGAGCCTCACATGCAATCGGCTATCGTGGCGGTGGTGCGGCGGACGCTCCTCGAAGGGTTGAAGCGGAATCCGCCGGAGAACGCCATCGCCCCGGAGATGATGGCGGCGGCGGCAAGCTGGGCCATCTATGGCGCGGCCAAAGAATGGGCAGGAACCGCCGATCGATGCCCTTCGGAAAGCATCGCGGACACGGTCGCCGTGCTGGTATCGCCCATCCTGCAACTGGCGCACGGGGAAGCGCGGCCTCTAACAACGTAAACTTCCGGCATAGCCGTGTTTCATCGGCTCATTTCGCGACGGATTTTTGCGACACGCGAGGGCCTGATTTTGGGGCTGGATGTTGTCGCAAAACCTACCAGTTATGAAACGACGGGGCCGAACGCATGGGTGGAACTCTGTTTACAATAGCGGTGTCGAATACCTCGGACCATGCTTACCGCTAAGAGTGCGCTCCGAATTGTCGGCGTCCTGATCGTTTGTGAGGTTATGTTGAGCGAGTGTGTATGTCTCCGGGCGACCGAAAGAGACTGGATTGCTCACGAAGCGCAGGCCATAGTCGTGGGCACCTTCAACCCGAGCCCGACCTTCCTGTGGTTCGATGGTTGGCATCTCAGCGGCGTCATCAGCGTTCGCGAAGTCCTTTACGGAGATCACTTGCCCACCGAAATCACTCTTCGGTGCGCGTGTAAGTGGGAGAACCATTGCCAGTGGTGGCCGCCTCCCCGTTACCCTAGATTTACGACGCAGACCGGGCTGTGGTTCCTCCGACGCATCGACCCAAATACCTGGGAATCCGCCAACGGCTTCTCCGACTCTGGGTTCCGGGATCTCTCGGATCGCGCCTACTGGGAGAACTACATCCGTCTCCATAAACAGTGATCGGCCTGTTTCACAATGGACCCTTGGTGAAACATGATTGCGAAGGACCAGGACTTCCCTCTTACGATAATCAGGGCTTCGGGTGAATGCACTCGCAGAAATATTCGAGCATCCCGATTGCTTCGTAATACTCGTAAGACTCGCGGATCGTCGCGGGCGCGCTAGCGGCCGACCACACCGGCCAAGGGGCTGCTGGCGCTGGCGTAGAGTTTGCGCGGCATACGTCCGGCTTCGAAGGCCAGGCGGCCGGCCTCGACCGCCAGCTTCATGGCGAGCGCCATCTTTTCGGCGTCGTCGGCAACGGCAATGGCGGAGTTCAAGAGTACGCCATCGGCGCCCAGTTCCATAGCCACGGCGGCATCCGAGGCGGTGCCCACACCGGCATCCACGATCATCGGAACTTCCGTGATCATCTCACGCATAATCCGCAGGTTAGTGGGGTTCTGTACGCCCAGGCCGGAACCGATGGGGGCGGCCAGAGGCATCACCGCAGCAGCGCCGGCATCGATCAGCTTGCGGGCGTTCACCACGTCGTCGTTGGTGTAGGGCAGCACGATGAAGCCTTCTTTTACCAGGGTGCGTGTGGCTTCGAGCAGGCCGGCATTATCGGGGAACAGCGTCTTTTCGTCGCCGATGACTTCGAGCTTGACCCAGTTCGAGAGGCCCACTTCGCGGGCCAGCATGGCGGTGCGGACCGCCTCATCGGCCGAGTAGCAGCCGGCGGTATTGGGGAGAATGAAGATCTTGGAACGATCGATGTAATCGAGAAGGGATTCCTTGCCGCGGTCGGTGAGATTCACGCGGCGCACCGCCACCGTCACCATGTCCGCCCCGGTGGCTTGGTGGCACCGCTGCATCTCTTGAAAAGTGCGGTACTTCCCCGTTCCTACGATGAGCCGCGAGCGGAATTCGCGGCCGGCAATGCGGAGTGTTTCGGGCATGCACTTATTGTAGCGCCGCGACTCGCGTAGCCCTTCCGGGGCGCCTCAGGGCATCAGCTTCAGAATCATCCCCGCGTCGGTGGCCATCCACATTTGCCCGCCGCTCTCCGCCAGCAGGGCGGACTTGGCCACGGCCCGGTAATCCACTTCGATGGGCGTCCAGGCGTCCGTATCCCCGAACTTGGCGGTGCGCGCCTGGCCCTTGAAAACCTGGATCTTTCCCGGCAGGATATCGCGAATCCGGCTGGCGTGCAGGCTTCCCGCAAGATAGGCCATGCCGTCGGGCGCCACCCAGATATCCGTGACGGAGAACTTCTTGTCGCGGTAGATGGTTTCGCTGTGCCCGTCCGCGCCGATGCGAAACACCTCGCTGGGGAACTCGAATGCCTCGGAATACTGCACCAGCCCCACGCCCACGCCGGGCCGTGCGAAGCGCACGCGGCTGATGGTCCCGAACGCGGAACTGGAGGAGGCCTGCCAGGTCTTGCCGCCATCGCTGGTCTGGATCGAGAGGGCCAGGTGCGGCCGCTCGCGATGGCTGACGGTGGCTTCCGGGTCCATCCAATCGGGATGCTGGGGGGCGCCGGGATCGGGCGGCATGTTCCACCCCGTGGCGATGCCCTTCAGCGGCGTGGCGAATGTGATCCACGAATAAGCCGAGTAGCGGATATCGCCGGGCGGCTGGGTGGCTTCCGGTACGGGCACCCAGTGCTCGCCGCCATCGTGCGTGGCCATGGCCAGCTTGCGGATTCCCACGGCAAAACCGTTCTGGGCGTCGAGAAAACAGACATGCAGGACGCCTTCAGGGGATTTCGCCAGCTTGCGCCAGCTCCGGCCGGCTTCGTTGGTCACCCAGATCCCCTTGGAGGTGGCCAGCCAGCCCAGGTTCTCGTTGAGGAAGAAGAGCGAGACCGGCGTCTCGCGCAGCGCAACGAGCTCCCAATGGACGCCTCCATCGGCGGTAACCAGGGCAAAGGGCTTGCGGCGGTTCTTATCGGCATCGACGATCTCACCTACCGCCACGCCGCGCGCCGAGGAGGCAAACTGCAAGTCCCGGATTTCGAGCGAGGAATCGCTCTTATCGTAGAAATACTGCACCTGCCAGCGCTGGGCGTAGAGCGGCGACACAGCCGCCCCGACCGCCACCAGTGCGCAGAACAGCCGGAAACGGGAAGTCACTTTGGTTTCCTATTGTTTCATCGGCACGGGTCCGGAGGAAAGCACCAGTTCCACGTGATTGGCCGATTCCACCGCTCCCGGCGCCATGCGCGCCAGCACCAGCACGCATCCGATCTGCTCGCCGACTGTGGTGAGCACTTCCATCTCCGGGCCGGTATGCTGGTGCGGCGAACGGTGCTGGACGTTGATGACGCCCACCACACGGTTGCGGGCGATCACGGGCGCCGAGAGGAAGGCCTCGAAGGTGTCTTCCTCGAGCTCGCCGAACTTCTTGAAGCGTGCGTCCTTATACGCCTCGCGCGGGATGGCCAGCAGACGGCGCTCGCGCGCCACCCATCCGGTGAGGCCCTCGTCGGTGCGCATGCGAAGCTTGCCGATGGTGGAAGGATGCGGCCGGTTGGAGGCGCACAGCACCAGATCGCCGCCATCCAGGAGGTACACCAGGCAGGCGTCGCATTGGGTGAATTCCTCCACCAGGGCGACGACTCCCCGGAGCACTTCCGGCAGGCTCATCTCGCGAACCATGAACCGGCTGATCTTCTGAAAGAGGCGGAGCTGATCCTCGGTCCTTTGCAACCGAGCTTCCAGGTCTTTGGCCTTGGGCACAAGCATATTATAGCTTCCGACCCCCGGCGGCTCAGGTCCGAATCTCGCGAGTCCGATTTCGCGGCAGGGCAGTAGAACCGGGGCGGAGGGACGCTTGACCGCGAGGTCTCGGTGGCCGATAATCGCGGGGAGATCCATGAACAGCGCAATCGGTCGAAGAGCTTTTCTGACGGGTTCGGCGGGCGGCGTTCTAGTCACTTCCGCCGAAGTGGCTGCCCACGCGGAACAGGCCGGCACGGAACAGGCTCCCACACGGCGGGCCGCGGCGAGCGACCGGGTGACCATCGGGCTGATCGGCGCCGGCGTGCGCGGCCGGGATCATCACCTGCGTTTCCTTTCGGCCAACCCGCGTGCGGAGGTGGTGGCCATCTGCGATGTCGATCGAGGCCACGCGGATTTCGCCGGCCAAATCGCCGCCCGCGCTTACAAGAAGAAGCCGCTGATCTTCGGCGATTTCCGCCGGGTGCTCGAGCGCAAGGATATCGATGCCGTGGTGATCGCCACGCCGGATCACTGGCACTCGATCATGGCCATCCAGGCGATGGAAGCCGGCAAGGACGTTTACTGCGAGAAGCCCATGACCTTGTTCATCGCCGAAGGCCGGCGGATGGTCAGCGTGGCACGGCAGTACGGGACGGTCTTTCAGGTGGGCAGCCAGCAGCGCTCCGACTGGCGTTTCCGTCACGCGGTGGAGCTGGTACGAAACAACCGGATCGGCCGGCTCAAGCGCATCACCACGCATCTTGGAAATCCCGGCACGACCTCGGGTGCCTTCATCCATCCGGGCACCTGGGAACCAGTCGAGACGCCACCGGATGGGCTGGATTTCGACATGTGGCTGGGACCGGCGCCTTTCCACGATTACTCGCCCAACCGCTGCCATTTCGAGTTCCGCTACAACCTCGACCATTCCGGCGGCCGCATCACGGACTGGGGCGCGCACCACAACGACATCGCGCAATGGGCGCTGGGCATGGACGAAAGCGGCCCGGTGAAGATCGACGGCAAGGGCGGGTTCAATAAGGCCGGGCCCTACGATTACGCCAATTACCTGGATGTCCACTACCAATACGCCAACGGTGTCGAGCTAGTATGCGAAAACGAGCGCGGCAACGGCGTGCGATTCGAAGGCAGCGATGGATGGATCTTCGTGAGCCGGCTGCTACTGGAAGCTTCCAGCCCCGAGGTCCTGACCGAGCCGTCGGCGGTGAACACCAAAATATACGACGAGAAGAACCGGAACGAGGAGATTCCCGGAACCGACGAGCACCATAACAATTGGCTCGATTGCATCAAGACCAGGGGCCGCTGCGCGGCGGATATCGAGGCCGGGCATCGCTCCGCTTGCATATGCCACTTGGGAAACATCTCCATGCGGCTGGGCCGGCCGCTCGAATGGAATCCGGAGAGAGAAGAATTCGCCGGGGATCCCGTAGCCAACGTCATGAGGGACAAGCCGTTCCGCGCGCCGTGGCGGCTCTAGCATGCCCGCAAGAGGAATACGATGCCAGCGATAAACCCGGAAGTCCCGCAGTGGATCGATCAGATGGGCGACAAGGAGCAGGTGGTGGCCTTTTTCGCCTATCAAAGCCTGCTCGAGCAGGTGCTGCACTCAGGCGCGGGCCAGACTGAAATGCAGGTTACTCTGGCCGAAGCGCTCGGCGGCGCGCTGACGGCGGTGACCAAACTCAACGCCCGGAACTCGGTTGCCGGTAACGCGTTCCTCTCCGCGGTGGCCAGCCAGACCGTAAATTACGTGCATCCGCCGCGCGTGCGGGTCAGCCTGGCGCGGCTGCTGGGCTATATGCCCGTCGAGGCCGCGGTTCCGTTTCTGGCGAAAGCGCTGGAGGACCTGGATGCGCGCGATATGGCGCGCTGCTCCCTGGAAGCCAACCCCTCGGAGAAGGCCTCGGACGCTTTGATCGAAGCCCTCGATTCGGTCGGCGGAAGCTTTCGCGCCGGCGTGGTGAACAGCCTGGCCAAGAGAAAGGGTGCGCGGGTCGCCGCGGCGCTACGCAAGGCGGCGGAAGATCCGCAGCCGGAGGTGCGCCTGGCGGTTCTCGAGGCGCTGGCCGACGTGGCGGAAGCTTCGCACGACGCGATCCTCGAGAAGGCCACGCGCGCCGCCTCTCCAGCGGAGCGCGGCACCGCGCATATCGCACGTGCCAGGCTGGCGGAGACATTACGGGCGAGCGGAGACCGCCGGGGCGCGGAGCGGATTTACAAAGCTATTCTGGCGAGCGGCGCCGAAGAGCCGCAAAAGAAAGCCGCGCGCCTGGCCCTCAATGCTGGTTGAACCCGACCGCCGCGGCTGGCGCGCAGCGGCTAATGAGAGACTGAGTAAGAAAGGAACTACACGATGAAAGCACGCAAAGTTCTCATGATAGTGGGCGACTACGTTGAGGATTACGAAGTCATGGTGCCGTTTCAGGCGCTCCAGATGGTGGGCCACACGGTAGACGCGGTCTGTCCGAATAAGACGTCCGGGCAGTCCGTGCGCACCGCCATCCACGATTTCGAAGGCGATCAGACCTATAGCGAAAAGCGCGGCCATAATTTCGCCCTCAACGCCGATTTCGACAAGATCAAGGCGGAAGAGTACGATGCCCTGCTGCTGCCGGGCGGGCGCGCGCCGGAGTACCTGCGGCTGGATGCCAAGGTCCTCGCCATGGTGCGGCATTTCTTCGAGGCGGCGAAACCGGTGGCGGCGGTGTGCCACGCGGCGCAATTGTTGGCCGCGGCGGGCGTACTCAAGGGGCGGTCGCTTTCGGCATACCCCGCGTGCAGCCCGGAGATCGAGCTCGCCGGAGGAAAATACGTATCGCTCGGATGGACCGAAGCGTACGTGGACGGCAACCTGGTAAGCGGACCAGCCTGGACGGCGCACCCGGCGTGGCTGGCGCGCTTCCTCGAAGTCATGGAAGGCAGCGCGAGCGCGGCGAAAGCCTAGCCCACGACCTGCGGTATAGGTTGCGATTGTGGGCAACCGCTCCCTGACGGTCGCGGCTCTGATCAGAGCCGCGACCGTCAGGGAGCGGTTGCGGTAAGGCGGCATCCTATCCATGATGGTGAGATGAGCGATGCCCGCATCCAGTTCATCGACCCGGCTCTGTTTCCGGCGCTGATCGAACGCGCGCGCCGGTCGCCGCGGCTGCGCACGAACCATAATTTTCACGGCGGCATGGAAGAGAATCCGCACCGCTTTCTGAACGTGATGATGCGGGGCACGTACATCGCTCCGCATCGTCACCTGGATCCACCCAAAGCCGAGGCCTTCCTGATTCTGGAGGGCGAGGCAGCCTTCTTCACCTTCGAGGATTCCGGCAGCGTCGCGGCCGTGTACAAACTCGGCCGGAGCGTCGTGGGCATCGACGTGGCTCCCGGAGTGTGGCACTCGCTGGCCGTACTCAGCCCGCACGCGGTCTGTTACGAGGTGAAGCCGGGGCCGTACTCGCAGGCCACCGACAAAGATTTCGCCCCCTGGGCGCCGCGCGAAGGCGAGCCGGGGGTGGCGGAGTATCTGGCGAAGCTGGTGGCAGCCGCCGGGACACCCGCGCTTCAGTAGCCTTTCGCTTTATCCACCACGTTCACCAGCGGCTCGCCGGCGGCGAAGCGCTTGAGGTTCTCGATGTACAGCGCTTCGTAACGAGCATTTTCTCCGTCGGACCGTCCCGCGATGTGCGGCGTGATCAGGACATTGGGGAATTTCCAGAGCGGATGGTCCCTGGGAAGCGGCTCGGGGTCGGTGACGTCCAGGCCCGCACCCGCCAGTTTCTTGCTGTCGAGGGCCCTCACCAGGGCATCGGTGTCGTAGAGGCCGCCACGCGACACGGCGATGAAATACGAGTGCGGCTTCATCAGCTCGAACTGCCTGGGTCCCATCATCTTGCGGCTTTTCGGAGTGAGCGGCGCGGAGATGAAGACCACGTCGGCCAAGGGCAGCACGGAATCCAGGCGGTCCGGAGTAACCGTCCGCGAGATGTACGTGTTGAAGGGAATTTCCTTGGGATCGACGCCGATCACGGTCATGCCGGAGGCATTCAGGCGCAGCGCAATCTGCGTCCCAATGCCGCCCACGCCCACAATCACAGCGGTCTTGCCGCGCAGTTCGATGGGACTGAAGGCCTTCTGGTTCCAATCCTGGCTGCCGCCGCGAGCCGCGAAAGCGATTCCCCTGGTCAGCCCCAACAGCAAGCCCAGCGCGTGATCGCCGATTTCGGGACCCTGCAAGATCTTGACGTTGGTCAGGACGAACTTAGTCTGGGCGAATCCCGGCAGGAAGGTGAACTCCTCGACCCCGGCGCTCTCCCATTGGACCCACTTCAGCTTAGGCGCCTGGCTCAGCAGCTTCACGTCGAACCGGCCGATCGCGGCATCCGCGTCCGCCAGTTGAGTGGCGACTTTGGTGGAGTCGCCCTCGATCAATGTGATATTCGGCACAGCCGCCTGCATACGCAGGAAGGCCTCGTGACCCGTGCGAGAGAGGACCAGGACCTTGAGATTCTGCGCGGCCATTCCATAAGCCAGGAGCAGGCCGCAGCCCATCAGAGAAGTAAGCGTGCGTGTCATCGTTCCTCCTATGAGAGCGCCGCTTGCGCGGGAGTATAAAAGTCATAAAAGTATAGCAAGTCACGCAAGCGGCGAGGCTTCCGGCCGCCCATGCTATGCTGATCGACATACGAGGGCTTCGCGAAATGCGCCCGCATATTCGAACCGCCCACGGGAGTGGGACTGTCTGTATCTTATCGAGCGCCAGTCACGTCTATAACCTAATCGCGATGTTTCCTTGATGGGAACCGCATGTTTGAAATCCTGTTCAAGTATCCGGCCGGCGTTTTTCACAAAGGCCATTTCGTACTGCTGACGCCGTGGTCGCCGTGGCTGCTGGCGGCGGCTATTCTTGCGGCCGCGGGCCTGCTGTTCTGGCACGTGCGGCGCAATCACGGCATGCTGAGCGGGCTGCGTCCCATGGCAGTCTGGCTGCTGGAAACCGCCATGGTGGCGCTGCTGCTGTTCCTGCTATGGCACCCGGCGCTGAGCGTGGCCACGCTGCGGCCGCAGCAGAACGTGGTCGCGGTTCTGGTGGATGACTCGCGTTCCATGTCTATCGCGGATGCCTCGGGAACTCGCGTGGCCGCCGCGCGCGCGGTTCTCGACCAGGGGCTTCTACAATCGCTCTCGGAACGCTTCCAGGTGCGGCTGTATAAGTTCGGCAAGGAGCCGGCGCGCATCGGGAATACCGGGCAGCTCAGCGCTTCGGCGCCCGCCTCGCGCATCGGGGACACATTGGAGCGAGTGCTGGCGGAGTCCTCCTCCCTGCCCCTGGGCGCCATCGTCCTGATGAGCGATGGTGCGGATAACGCCGGCGGCATCGATCGCGAAACCGTGGCGGCCATACGGCGCCAGCGCATCCCGGTGCACACCATCGGGTTCGGCCGCGAGCACCCCGCGCGGGACATCGAAATCACCGACGCCCTGGTGCCTCCGCGGGCGCTGCCGCAATCCCGGCTTACGGCGTTGGTGACGCTCGAAAGCTACGGCTATTCCGGCAGCAAGGCGCGCCTCAGCGTGCGCGATGGATCGAAGGTGCTGGCCTCTCGCGAGGTGGCCATCAAGCCTGATGGGCAGCTTCAGACCGAGTCGCTAGTTTTCAATTGCGGCGATGCCGGGCCGCGCACTCTGGAGCTGGCGGTCGAGCCGCTCCCCGGCGAGGAGAACACGCAGAATAACCGCGTGAGCCGCCTCGTCAATGTGGATTCCCGCAAGCCGCGCATCTTCTATTTCGAGGGCGAGCCGCGCTGGGAGTACAAATTCATACGCCGCGCGCTGGACGACTATCCCAACATCGAGATGGCCGCCATGCTGCGCACCACCGAAAACAAGATCTCGCGCCAGTTTCCGGACGACATGGGGCCCAAGGCGCTCGAAGACGGTTTCCCCGCCAAGCCCGAGGACCTGTTCCAGTTTCAGGGGCTGATCATCGGCACCTCGGCGGCCAACTACTTCACGTCAACCCAGCAGCAGTTGATTCACGATTTCGTGGACCGGCGCGGCGGCGGCGTGCTCTTCCTGGGCGGCCGGGCCTCGCTTTCCGACGGCGGCTACGCCAACTCGCAACTGGCGGATTTGATCCCCGTCAAGCTGCCCGATTCCAGGAACACCTTTCATCGCGATTTCACCGGCCAGCAACTGACTGCCGCGGGAGCCCAGAGCGTCCTCTGCCGTCTGGATGACGACCCGGCCCGCAACCTGGAGCGCTGGAAGAAAATGCCCATGATGGCCAGTTGGCAGGAGGTGGGCGATCCCAAACCGGGAGCCACCGTGCTGCTCGAATCCACCCCCGCGGGCCGGCATCCCTTCCCGCTGCTGGTGACGGAGAACTACGGCCGCGGGCGAACCGCGGTCTTCGCCACCGGGGGAAGCTGGCGCTGGAAGATGTGGCAGGACCACAC
>CAYRWE010000055.1:0-23189 GCA_964427655.1 uncultured Solibacteraceae bacterium
CGATGCGCCAGACCAGGTGCAAGGGAATCGAGAGAATCAGCAGCCTGTAGACGACCGCTTCCATGGTTTGCATCACTAGATAAACGGAGAGGGCCACCATAATGATGTATTGCGCCGTCCAGGGTCCCCGCTTCAGTTCGGCTTTGCGCCATGCCAGCGCGTATGCCATGCCGATCAGAAACAGAGCCGGCATGTTCAGCCAGTGAAATTCCACCCACAGGTCCGCGACCAGTCCGGGCGCCGATCCCTCCGCGCCTTCCCAGCCAACGGTCTCGCTGAATCCCTCGCCGGTTCCCGCATTGCGCATCAACTCCGGCAGGCCGACGTCCTCGTACTTGGTCGGCCACACGGCGCTGGGAATCGGCCGAATGAACACCTCCGCCAGATAGCGGCGGCCCCAATAGAATGCATCTCTTTGTTCCGCGCTCAGAATCGTCCCGGCGCCGTAGATATACTCGTTGCCTGCGTCGGGCCGCTCGACGATGTCGGTGATATCGGTCGTCATCTCGTGATCGGAGCCGAAATAGATGTTCTGGCGGTTCGAAACCAGAAACAGCATCAGCAGCCCCAGCAGCGCGCCCGCCCCCGCCATCGCCAGCAGCGCGGGCCGCGTGCGCCGGTGCATGAACCAGCCCAGTGCCAGCGCCGCCGCAATCATGAACGTGGGGCCGCGCCGGGCCGTGAATACCGCTTCGATGATCGGCGGCGCCAGAAAGAGCGCCATCAGACCGACGTATATAAAACGGAATCCCTGCTGCACGCTGGCCGCGAGAATCAGCAGAAACGCCGGGTAGGCCAGCATCGCGGCGTCCCGAATGTAGCCGCTGTCGTCCCAGCCTCCCCGGTAACCGGTCAGATCGCCGCCCGTGCCATGAATCACCGACACCACCCAGCAGGCCGTCGCGATCGAGCCCATAATGGTGGCGCAGACCACCAGAATCGCCGGCGAGACGTTCGGCTCGGGAGACCGCTGGGCGGGGCGCCGGGCGCCGACGCTCAGGCATCCCAGAACGAAGCAGATCACTCCCGACAAGTTGATCTTCTGGATGTACTCCAGTTGATCGCGCTGGAAGAATCCGGCCAGGCCGTTTATCGCATCCAGCTTGTACGGCATCCACGCATAGATGAAGACCATCATCGGGCCGGCGAACATCAACGGATGGAAAACGTCCCCGCTCCCCGCGTAGGCGTACCAGATCGCCACGCCGAGCACGATGACCACCGCCCATATTAGTGCGACAAACATGGTTTGGGACTCGCGGCACCCTCGCGATCGAGAACGCCGCCGACAAATTCCGCCACTCCCCGGCGAAAGTTCTGCCAGGTGAAGGTTTCCGCGCGGCGCCGCGCCGCTTCGCCCATCGTGCGGGCGCTCTCTGGCCGTCGCAGAAAATTCTCAATGGCCGCCGCCAGCTCGGGGGCGCTTCCGGCCGGAACGATGTAGCCTTCCCGGCCCTGCCGGATGAGGTCCGGCGCCGCCGTGCGCGCGGTGCTGACAATCGGAAGTCCGCTGGCCATCGCTTCCAGCAGAACGTGCGCGAACCCTTCCGCCAGGGATGGAAACACGAACACATCCGCCGACCGGTAGGCATCCAGCAGGCCTTGCGCGCCGATCGAAGGATACAGGCGGATGTTCGCCCGGCTCTCGCGGAAAAGCGCCAGGTCGTCCACTGGGCGCCCGCACACGGTCAGCTCCACACTGCCGGCCGGCAACATTTCGACGGCCTGCACCAGGTACTTGATTCCCTTGCGCTGACCCAGCGTGCCGACGAAAAGCAGCCGCAGCGGGCCGCGCGAGCCGCGCTCTTCCCGTGAGGGCGAGAAGCGGTTCAAATCGGTGCCGTAAGGGATGACCGCGATGCGTTCCGCCGGTATGCCTGCATCGGTCAACGTTCGCTTGGTGTAACTCGAGGCGACGATCCAATGCTGCGCCATGGCGGATTCCTCGGTGAGGCGCCGCAGATCCGCGTCGGGAAGCGCCAGCTCCCATTCCTTATCGAGGGAAGACGCGCAATCCGGATGCAGCTCGCGTTCGCGACGGAGAATCGAGCGGACGCTGGCCGCGTGCGGGTGCAACTGGAACAGGATCCTCGGCCCGTCGCCTTCGTAATTCGAGAAGGCGCTGTGCGCGTAGTAGCTGTAACTCAAAAGTGCGGCGCCCTCGCGGGTCGCGATGCGGCCGGCCCGCCGCCCCAAACTGCGGTCGCACCAGCGCACCGCCTCGCGCACCCACCGGTTCGGCATCCAGCTCGCTTTGCTGGCCACGAGCGAACTCACTCCGCTTAGCCCGCAGGACGTCACGGCATTGGCCGGAACGCCGGCCGCGTGCCGGCAGCTCAAAGCCGCGGATACACGGCTCGGCAGACGGCTTTCGATGCCCCTCGCCCAGCCCCGGTCGGCCGGCCAGTAGATATCCGTCACCAGCCGTTCCAGAAGGCCGGCTTCCTGAAGAGCGCGCGCTACCTGGTAGCTGTCCCGCGCGCCGCGATGGACCGTAACTACCTTCATTGCGCTACACCGATGCACGCCGGGCGATTTTTCCCCTGCGCTCCCGATCCCGGATATTCGGACGCCTGGCCCTCGATCGCGCGCGTTGCGGCCGCCATCAGCGTGCGGGCCCGCACCAGCCAGGTGCCATCCTGGCTCGCGCGCCATCGCAGCTCTTCAACACCGTCGCGGAAGCCCGTGCTCTTGAGAAGCTGCAACTCGCGAGCGACATCCTCGCCATCGTTCACTAACTTCAGCAGCGGCTCTTTGCTCAGCAGCTCGTGAAATCCGCGGCTCGATAGAATCGGCCGGCACGCGGCCAGATGCTCGTAGAAACGCGTCGCGCTGCCCGAGTAAGTCGGCTCGTGCTTGCGGTAGGGCATGAACGCGGCATCGAAGGAACGGGCGTAGCGGCACAGCTCGCCGTAAGGTTTCGGTCCCAGGAACCGTACGCGCCCGCCGCGGCTGAGTAAATCGCTCCGCGCGCCGGCTTGCTCCCGGTCCGGAATCCCCATATCCGTGGGTCCCACAAATGCCCAACTGATTCCCTCGCTCTTATCGATGGCGTCCCGGATCAGCAGCCAATCCATATTGCCAGCCAGATTTCCGATTACTCCGACGATCGGCCGCGGCAGGCCGGCCATCTCAGCCGGAGCCTCCGCTGGCTCTGTCGGCGGATGGTCCAGGATGTTCTGGGCCCGCGTAGCGTTCGGAATCACGGTCAGCTTGCCGGGATCGCACGCCGCCTCCGTGCTGAGATATTCCGCGATGCGCGTCGAGTTAGGACATACCGCGCACGCCACCCGGCACATTCTGCGATCCAACCCGACGATCTGCTTTGCGTTCATCCCCGCGTATTTCTTGGTCAGGTCGGTTAAGTAGTAGATCACCGGGCCTTGCCACAGTTCCGCGACCGGAGCATAGAACGGCGCCGTGCAGATCAGAGCCGTCGGCTCGCGCCTCGCCGCCGAGCGCTGTAAACGGCCGGCCAGTGCCTTCTCGAACGGAAACAGTTGCGCTATCGGAAAGCGAGCATAGCCCCGCTGCAGCGGGAAACGCGTCATTTCGAGCGGGGGATTGGCGATAACATCGCTTCTTTCCCACTTTTCCCAGTGGCCGAAGTTGCGGATCTCCGGGCACCAGTTCGCCGTGGGAGCCAGCGTGCCCATCGCGCACGCGAATTCCTTCAGCCAGATGCTGCCCGTATCCAGAATGTGCCAGAGCATGTTCGCTTTCATTGCGGCCGGTTCGCGGGGCGTCAATAGGTGGTCTTGTAGGCCCCATATTTATCGCTGGCGCGGGGATTCCAGTCGTTCAGTACCGTGCCCAGGACGTGAATGCCGTCCTGCAGCAGGCAGTCGTACGCGGCCACCGCGGCTTCCTTGGTGGTGCGGCGGGCGCGCAGCACCAACAGCACGCCGTCGGCCAGCCAGCCCAGCACACGGGCATCGGCAATGTGAAGCATCGGCGGACTGTCGATAATGACGTGATCGTAATCCTGCCGTAGCCGGTCCAGCAGCACTCGCATGCGCGAAGAATGGAGCATCGTGGAGATGCCCTCGCGCGCCGGCCTGGTGGCCAGCAGACTCAGGTTCGGGATCGGCGTATCGGCAATGAAGTGGGAGAGCACAAGCTCTTCGACCGGTATATCGGCATCCAGCAGGTCCGACAGCCCGGTCGAGCACGGCCGGTCGAAAATCTGCGCCAGACGGGGCCGCCGCAGGTCGCCATCCACGAGAATGACCCGCCGTCCGATTTGCGCCAGCGCGATCGCCAGGTTCGAGGCCACGGTGGTCTTGCCTTCGCCCGGCTCGGGGCTCGTCAGCACGATCGTACTTGCCTGGGTGCCTCGCTCCGTCGCGAAACGCAGCGAACTCATGGTGCCGAAGAACGCCTCCGCCAGCTCGGGATTGCGCAGCCAGGTCGTCAGCGCCACCGAGTTGATCTGAGGGGGCGTCGCTGGGGCATCCGGCCCCTCCCCCGCCCCCTCGATGTTCAAGGAGGGCGGACGAGACTTGGCCAAGGCCGGGCGCACCCGGCCCAGAAGCATGTGCATGCGCCGGGTCCTGACCGAGGGAATCACGCCCAGTTCCCTCAACTGCAAGCACGTCGAAGCGTCTCCCGGGCCGTGCAGCGTGCGGTCCGAACGGACGCGCAGGAAAGAGAGGAAGAGCCCCGCCAGCGAGCCGCCGAACAAACCCACCGCCATGCTGAGATGCACGCTCGGCGCGTACGGCAGCAGCGGGGCAATGGCCGGGTCGAGCACGCTGATGGTGCTGGTACGCAAAGCCGCTTCCAGGCCCACTTCATCTACCTTCTGAAGTAGCGTCTCGTACATCTTGCGGTCGGAATCGACTTCGCGCTTGAGCATGTTGACCTGCACCGCTTTGTCGCCGTGCTGCGAAACCTCCGCCGATTGCTTGGCGTATTCCGCCGCTAGAATCGATTCGCGGTGCTCGGCGACCTCGTAGTCCGCCTTGAGGCGGTTTACTAGATCGTCGCGCTCCTTATTCAGGGCCCGCTCCATGTCGGAGACCTGCAAGGTTAGATCCTTCACCTTGTAGTGCTCCGGAGTCATGGTGGCGCTGGCCTCGGCCAGTTGCCGCCGCAGATCCGCCAGCCGCAAGCGGTACTCCCTGATCGGCCCGGCATCCAGCGCCGCGGGCAAGGCATCCACCGGCCGCGAGGAGGCCACTTCGTAATCCGATTCCCTCGTGATGCGTTCGGCCTGCGCTCGGGACAGTTCCGTTTGCACTGCCCGAAGCTTGTCCTCCACGGCATTGCCGGAGGTGTCGGAATCGAATATGAAGGCCGTCTCCTTGGACGATTCTTTCAGTTCGTTTTCCGCTTTTTCGAGCCGCCTCCGCACGTCGTCGAGTTGGCTTCCCAGCCATGTGCTGGTCTCTTTTGTGCTCTTTTCCCGCGATTCCAGGTTGTAGTCGATATAGGCCCCGGCCAGGTTGTTGCACATGCTGGCGGCCAATTGCCCGTCCCGGGCATCGCACAGCACTTCCACCATGCGCGTGTTGCCAACGGCCCGCACCTTCACCCTGCCCGCCGCGTCCACGGCCAGCGCCTTGAACGAAATGGGGTCGCCTTTGAAGTGCCCAAAAAGGGATTGCCAAAACGAGCCGGAATCCGTCAACGGAATCTTGGGGACCTCCGGGAAACCTCCCAGCCGTTTCAAGGCCCGGCCGCGCAGAGAGTCGCTCGCCAGAATCTTGATTTCCGTCTGAATATACGATTCCGGAAGCACACCGGCATTGGTGGTGCCGATGGGCGACCCTTCTCGCGAACTGAGGAAGTTCTCGTTCAAGCTTCGAATGTCCAGCACGGTTCGCGCCTGATATATCGCCGGACGCAGCGCCGCGGTTACCCAGCCCAATCCGGCGCCGACCACCGCCAGAATGGCTATCCAAAGCAAGTTGGCCTTGATGAACTTCAGGTACTCGAGGAGCTGGCTGGGCTGTTCCGGAGCCGCCACGGACCACTCGCCCGGGGTCATGGGTTTGGGCCCGCGGTACACGGGCGCCACGCGTTGCGGGCCGAAATCCGAGGGGGAAGGCAAATAGGGCATGAATATTCCTCGCTGATTGCGTAGCAGCCTACGGGTGGAAGATCGCGATTCCCGTGCCGATCTGAATGGCCGCCTCGATGGTTCGCATGGTGACCGATTTCATGGCATTGCTGGGAATGAACAGGATGTCGTTGGGCCTAAGCACGATGTCCTCCGCCTTGCCCTCCAGTATCTTTTGCACATTCACGGGAATCTGCGCCGTAGTCGCCTGCGCGGGCCGCAGAATTCGCGCTCTCGACGCGGCCGCGCGGGGGTCCAGACCCTCGGCCAGTGCCAGCGCCTGCAACACCGACAAAGAGGGCTTGCCGCCTAAGGGAAATCCCCCGGCCTTTTTGACATTGCCGACCACGTACACCAGTTCCGCCGGCGGTACCGAAATCACGTCATGCGGCTTGACTAGCACATTGTCGGCCGCTTTACGGCTTTCCGTCAGGCTCTTCAGATCGATCTCCACCACGTCGTCGCCGCCGGCGATCTGGTGCGCGTCGGGATGCGGAATCGCGCCCCACACCTTTTGCCGTGTCAGGACCGCCACCGGCCCCGCATCGCCGCGCACCCCGCCCGCCGAGGAGAGCGCTTCGAGCAGCGTCGTCGGCCCCTTGAGTTGATGCACTCCCGGAGTCCCCACCGCGCCCAGAACGGAAATGGTTTCCACGTGCAGGGAGGTGACGCTAATGGCGATATCCGGTTCGCGGTAATACCGCGTCAGCGCCGTCGTGAGCGTTTCTTCGGCTTCGCGCACGCCGCGCCCGCTCAGTTGCAAAACGCCCACCAGCGGGAAGTTGACTTCGCCGTTCCGGTCGAGGCGATATGTCTTATCCGTGATCTCTTTGACCTGGACGCTGTGCACCACGATTTCGTCGTCGGCCTGGAGAGCATATCCCACCAGAGTCGCCGCGGCCGGCTGGACGGACGCCGACTCGTCCGATGACTTCTCTTGGGGCAACTTCTCTTGCCCGAAGGCGGCCGGCAACAGCCACAAACACAGAAGAGCCATCGCCAACTTACTGCCGGATTGTTTTCCCGCGAGTTGCGGCATATTATTTCGTTACTCTTCGCCTATCTGAACATTCCGGACTTATAGGTCCGCCCGGCCAGCGCTGGTATGGGCTTATCCAGTGGCACCAGCCAGTCGCGGCTTACTTCCACCATGACGGAGCGGCACAAGATCTGCACGCACACTACCAGTCGCAACCGATTGCGGATTTCGGCCAGCGTCCCGATCAGCCCATTCAGAGGCCCTCCCGAGATCATCATTTTCTGGCCCTTGAGAATGTCCGGATAAGGCTCCGCGGGCGCTTCCGAACGCGCGATCAACTGAACCGCCTCGATTTCCGGATCCTCGATGGCGGCGGGCTCCGCGCCAAATCTGACCACGTCGATCACTCCCGATGTAGCCAGCACCGAGTAGCGGAGCGCCGGGTCGAAACGGCAAAACACATAACCCGGAAACACCGGCAGGGACACGGCCTTCCATCGGTCGGCCCACTTATGGTTCACCTGGTACAGCGGCAGGAAAACGTCCTGGCGCTTAGCCTCCAGTTGAGTGTGAACGCTCTTCTCGTGACGCGAGCGAACATGCAAGGCATACCATTTTGGGCGAACCTCCGGCATCTGAGTTACAGCCATTATTCGTATCCCCTCTGCCTGCGCGATATCCGGCGCTCCCAACGCGGCGTCGCGTTACGAGAGCGTCGCGAGATGACCGTTCAAGTCAGCTCTTCGGACAGACCTCCGGCATTTCAGTTACAACCGCTATCGTATTTCCCTAAATAACCTATTATTCGGCGCTAACAACGTGACGCATGGTTGACTCGGCGCCGGTTAAGACGGCTTGTGCTATCAATCATCCCCAGTTTCAACGTGGTAGTCAAACCATATGTGGAAATCTGCGTGTTCATCATCACATAGTGAAACTATTCGGGAACCTTTGAAATCAATTATCTAGCGGCCGGGGAACCGAGCTGCGGATAGCGCCGCCGCCGCGCCAAATTACGGGAATCCGGCTTAAAAATTAAACTGCCGGCGCATTTTCCCAGACTCGTTTGGCGTGCCCCCACGCCGTCTATTGATTCGGTGAAAGAGCAAAAAGGATACGCCCTGAGGGACTGCTCTGTACTATTGCGTGGACTGGAACTTCCAAGCCGTTCGCAACGGTACCAAAAGTCCTTCGCTGCGCGCGGTTTTCAACACAAGTACCAGGCTTACTAAATCTTACCGGCCACCATTTCGCTTGGCTGGACATTCTGTAAATTCAGGCGGCGAAGTTGCGAATAGACCGGACCGGCCTTACAGCGAATCGGCCAATCGGCGCCTTTGTCCCCCGATTCGCGGACACCCGGTGAGCCGGACGGCGCCCCCAGTATTGACGCCGGGCTATAGAGACGCGCGGGCCTGGACAACCGAGCGGCGGAAGATCTCGCTACAGGCGTTGTTCCGCCGCCGCGCCGATGAGGGCCGATCCCGTGGCTCTGGCAAACAGAGTGCTGGTTTCACACCGAGCCGGATCTTCGGATCGGAGGGGAACATGCGTCTCATCGCCGACTTCATTTTCCTGTTTCTTTTTGTGATCTTCTTAGCGGCCTGGCTGATCGCCTGGGCTGCTTTTCACGTAGTGGGCGGCGGCGTCCACCTGCTGCTGGTTCTCGCCGTGGTGTGGCTGGTCGCACACTTCATACGGCACCGGAGCGCGGTCTGACCGGCGCCGCGCCGGCCGGTAGGCCGCCAACCTTCTGTACTGCCGAGGGGGCCGGATTCGCCCCGGCGTCGAAATGCCTCGATGAGAAAGCTATGGAGGCGGCGTGGGTCTATCCCTTTATTATTCTGGGCGGCGCGCTCCAGACCTGCGGGGCCGCCATGAACGCACAACTGTTCGCCAGGTCTATGCCGGCTTGACCCTGGTGCATCGCGTCGGTGCGGGTACATTCGTCGGACTGACGGCCACTTCCGCGTCGAGCGCGTCTGTCGCGCTGGACCGCTTCGGCTGGCTGCATGTGCCGGTTCATCCCATGAGCGCCGCGAAGTTGATTCGTGTCCTGCTGATGGTAGCTGGCGTCCTGCCCATCGTCAGACGTTGACACGGCACCGCCGGAGCCACCGCCATGCAGGCTATGAGCTCCACCGACGCGGTTCTGGTATGGTCCATCGCGCTCGGCACCATCGCCGGTGTCCTGTTCGGCCCCACAGGGTGACCGGAAGCGGTGTGGGCCTGCATGGGGGCTGGGCTGCTGGTCACCTGCGGCCTCGTGCCGGCCCAAGCCGCGCTGCGAGCCGCCCGAAAGGCATCGTGGGGTCGGGTGCCGCGCTGATCGCGGTCTCCGGACTGGGGTGGGATCCCGGCCTGCCCGGGTGCCTGGAGGCCGTGGCCGCCGTAGCCGTCACCACGCGCCTGCGCGCCGCGGCGCTTCGCCCGGTCGCGGCCGGCGTCTCCTGGAGCGTGCTGCCGCTGGTGGCGGGCCTATTCATCCTGGTGGAGGCGCTCAATCGCGCGGGCGCCTTACCGGCCATTTCGCGCCTGCTTCAGAATTGCGCGGCCATGCCGCCCCTCGGCGGGGAGTTGGCCGCTTCCTTCGGCGTCGCCGCGCTTTCAAACGTGATGAACAATTTACCTTGCGGGCTGCTCGCCGCAAGTGCCCTACAGGCCGCACGCCTCGCTCCTGGAATCCACGACGCCGTTCTGATCGGCGTGGACTTGGGGCCGAACCTCTCCGTGACGGGGTCTCTGGCCACCGTCCTGTGGTTGATCGCCCTGCGCCGGGAAGGAATCCGGATGGGTGCTTGGCAATTTCTCAAAGCCGGCGTCATCGTCATGCCGCCGGCTCTGGCGCTGGCAACTTTGGCAAGTTCGCTAATCGCGCGCTAGCGCGCCTAGTGAATATCGATCTTGAGCACGGCATCCGAATGCTCGTGGCGCCACGCCCAATACTGTTGCTGATCTTCAGGTTTCAGCTTCGCAAAATCTCTGTACTTGCGGTGATTCTCCTTGACCCACATGCGATAAGCACGGTCTTCATGGTTGTCCCAATGGTGATCGTCGTTCTTGTCTTTATCGTGATAGACGCGGTCGTCCGCCCGAAGCGCGGTCGGCGCCAATGTCACCGGCGCGCTTAGAACCGCGCCCAGCAGAGCAGTTGTCAGAAAGCGGGGAAGCGTAATTTTCATGGCATCGCGGCGAGCACATCCCACGCCAATATGGGCTTACCAACGACTCTCAGAATTGTAATGATCGCCACGTCCTCCAGTCGCCCGCTCCATCCCGCCCGGCATTTGCTGCAATGTTGGCTAGCGGCTTGCGAATCACAAATATGTGGAATGTGTAGCGCTCGAGCCAGAGGTCGCGCCGAAGCCGCGCCGGACGAGACGAATCCCGCAGCTCGACAGCCTGCGTGGGTTCCTGCTTGTCTGGATGACCCTGACTCACCTGCCTACGCGCGTGAGCGCCTATTCCAACCAGATGGTGGGGTACGTTTCGGCAGCCGAGGGTTTCATTCTCCTGGCCGCCATCCTCACGGGCCAGATTCAACGCCGCGCCAAACTGAAATACGGGCCGGCCGTGGCTCGAAATCAGCTCTTCGGGCGCGCCGCGCGGATATATAGTTACCACCTGGTGCTTCTGGGCGTGGCCTTCGGGCTGTGCGGGACGGCCGCGGTTTACCTGCATCGCGTGCCATTGCAATATCTTCTGGATTTTTTCCTCGCGAAGCCCAAAACCGCCCTGGTTGCCGCGCCGCTGCTGGCCTACAATCCTCCATTGCTCGACATTCTGCCCATCTATATTCTCTTCATGCTGCTGACCCCTGTAATTCTGTGGGTGGCCGAAAAGCGCGGCTGGACCCCCGTTCTTTTGGCCAGCGCGTGCGTGTGGTTCCTGGCGCAATGCAACCTGCGCGGGTGGGTCTATGCCGGCTTGGTGCACTGGGGTTTCCCGGTTCCCCTGAATGAAATGGGCGCATTCGATGTTTTCGGGTGGCAATTCCTGTGGGTCGGCGGGCTGGCCCTGGGCGAGGCGCGGTTTCCCTCGCACTGGCCCCGGTGGATCCTGGCGCTCTGCGGCGTCATCGCGGCCAGCCTGTTCGTCTGTCGCCACACGGGCTTCGACGCGCTCACCGGACCGGCGCTGTTCGACATCTTGGTAGACAAATGGCGGCTGGGCATTCTGCGGCTGATCGATGCCGCCGCCATCGGGGTTCTGCTGCTGCGCTTCGGCTCGCCGCTGGCGGACAACCGGCTGGGCGGAAGGCTGGCGGTCCTGGGCAGGGCTTCACTCGAGGTCTTTTCCGCGCATCTGATCTTCTGCTTCGTCTTCCTGGGCATCGGACAAGGGCCGGATGCCCACTTCACCCCTTGGGAAGATGCCGCCATAGTTGCGGTCACCCTAACCGGCTTGTTTGCTGTCGCCGCGTATGTGGAGCGGCGAAGAATCGCGTCCGGAAAGCCGACGTAAGTCCCCTGATTCGCCTGCACCCTGCCGCAACGCGCTACCATGATCTCCGATCGGCCCCAGGGCGGAGTAGTGGACCACTCCAAGGGTGGGCGCCTCATACTTCGCAACCGTCCGTCAGGCGGGTTCTGCGACCGGTGAAAGAGGTGCTGAATATGAATCGTTCCCGCACTGTGGACCGCCGCACGGCCCTTCAGGCCGCCCTCGGGATGGCGGGTCTCACGCCCTTTATCGGCCAGGCCGCCGAGCGGGCCCAACCGGCTCCTCGCGCCGCCGCACCGGCGAATCCGGTGGTCGAGACCACCGCCGGCAAAGTTCGCGGCTTCACCAGCCGCGGAGTCGCCGTTTTCCGTGGCATCCCCTATGGCGCATCGACCACCGGCGCTAACCGCTTTCTGCCGCCCGTGAAACCGGAACCCTGGCCCGGCGTGCGCAACTGCTTGAGTTACGGGCATTCCTGCCCGGAACCCGGCCCCGGCGTCGTCGAGAACGACTCGGGCGCGCGCAGCACCGACGAAGACGCCTTCCTGCTCTACCGCACCAACGGCTGGATCAGGGGCGAAGATTGCCTCCGCCTGAACGTCTGGACGCCGTCCACCGGCGCCACCGCCCGCAAGCGGCCCGTCATGGTCTACATGCACGGCGGCGGCTATACCGGCGGCAGCGGCAACGACCTGCTTTGTTACGACGGCGAAAATATGGCCCGCTTCCACGACGTTGTCGTGGTGACTCATAACCACCGCCTGAACCTCTTCGGATACCTCAACCTCGCTGAAATCGGCGGCGAGCGCTACGCCTCCTCGGGCAACGTGGGCATGCTTGATATCGTCGCGGTGCTCGAATGGGTCCGCGACAACATCGCCAGCTTCGGCGGCGACCCCGCCAACGTCCTCATCTACGGGCAATCCGGCGGCGGCGGCAAGGTGAGCACGCTAATGGCTATGCCCGCCGCCAAGGGCCTCTTCCATCGCGCCGTGGTTCAGAGCGGATCGAACCTGCGCTCCGGATCGGCGGAAAATGCCGGCCGTATGGCGTCGGCCGTACTCGATGAGCTGGGCATCTCGAAATCGCAGTTGGACAAGATTCATGAGCTGCCGGCCAGCGCCCTTCAAGCCGTGCAACCGGCGGCCCAGCGGCGATTGCGCGGCCCCGGCGCCCCCAGCGGTCCCGCTCCCGGCGGCTTGGGTGGCTGGAGCCCCATCCTCGATGGGAAGGTGATCCCGGCGCACCCCTTCGATCCCGCCGCCCCGGCGGTTTCGGCCGGCGTTCCCATGCTCATTGGCACCTGTTTGAACGAGATGGTGAACGGCACCGATAATCCGGAACGCGAGACCCTCACCGAGGCTGAGCTGACGAAACGCGTGACCGAGCGATACAACCAGAAGGGGGCCGATATCGTGGCCGCCTACCGCAAGGAGTATCCCAAGGAGTCGCCCTTCGTAATATGGGGGGCCATCTCGGCCGCCACGCAGCGTCAGAACGCCGTCACGCAGGCCGAGCGCAAAGCCGCCCAGGGCGCCGCTCCGGCATTTATGTACATGTACGCCTGGCGCACCCCCATGCTCGGCGGCCATATCGGCACTTTCCACAGCAGCGAGATCACGTTCGTATTCGACAACGCCACCCTCTGCCCGCACTATTCGGGCGGCGGCCCGGAGGCGCTGGCGTTGTCTTCCAAGATGGGCGAGGCTTGGGCCAACTTCGCGCGCGCCGGCAAACCCGGACACGGCGGCCTTCCGCCCTGGCCCGCCTACGACGCGAAAACCCGCGCCACCATGCAATTCGGCAGCCCCAGCACCGTGCGCAACGATCCCGAAGGCACCGGCCTGCGGCTCATCCGGCAGGCGGTATAGCAGTCGTTATAAGAGATTGCGCGGTTCGCCTCGCCGCGGCGCCCGCTGGCGACGCCCGGCGTCGCGAACCGCTCAGTGCCCGAAGACTCCCGGAATGCGCTCGGCCGCGGGCGGCAGCGCCGGAAAATCCGTATAGGGCGCCGACTGATACCAGTAAGCCACTGAGTAGAAGTTATCCGCGCGGTCGTCGGCGTGCCCGTGCTCCATGGTGTGGCGCAAGTAGCGCGTGAACGTCACCGGGTTATCGGCGTGCCAGCGGTACAGGCAGTAGCGCCCTCCGGTGTGCTCGGCATTGGCGATGAACGGCGCGCCGTTGTAGAGATGCGCGAACGGTGTGGCGCCGTCGCGCCCACCGAAATCCCATGCGCCGTTGAAGTAGTCCTCAATGCCGGTTCCGGTGATGACGGGCTTGGATTCGTCGTCGACGAAAATCATATCGTCGCCTTCGCCCATCCAGTTCTCGGCGTTCTGCACCACGCCCAGCGTGACGCCCATCAGATGGCCCCGGCCGCGCGTCTCCACGTAGACGTAGTTATCCGCGCCCAGAAGGTTTTTTTCGTCGGGAAGGTGCACGGCGGTGTTGGGCGTCTTCTGCCGGTACTGGGCGTGGAAATACATGGCGTCCGCCGGAAGCGCCGGAAGAACCTGGTAATCGATATTCGAATAGAAGGATCCCACCGGTTCGCTGCTCTCATTCGTCACCGTCAGCCGCGCCGACTGCCGGTAAGGCATCGTGAAGTAGCAGTTGAGCGCCTTGACCGACGAGCAGTTCAGAAACGCCGACTGGTAGACGAAATACTGCCCCAGATTCAGCCCGAAGAAATCGCCCACGGGAACTTCGATGCTCGGCTTGGTATTGCCGTCCCACCAGCCACGCAGCACGATCTCCTTCAGGTGATTTCCGCTGCGGGCTGCGATGGTGAACCAGATGTGGGTAATGGCGCCGGGACCGTCGGCCCGGAAAACCTCCTGTGTGCCGCCGGGAGCGATGGGCCAGCGATCCGAGTTGCCGCCGGTGCGGTCGTAGCTGGATTGTTTGAGCGAGCGGTAATTCAAAGCGCGGGCATAGGTGGGAAGTGCCGCGGGTCCGCCGGAATTCGTCGCGGCCGGTTGCGCAACGGCAGCCTGGCCGGCCACCGCGGATAGGCCGGCAGCGCCGGCCATCCGCCGCAAAAAGTTCCTCCTCGGGGAGTCTGGTTTCGTCGGTTGCATGGGACTCTAGCCCCGTTTGCCACCCTGCACGCGCTGCGCGGCCTCGGCCAATTTCTTCTGGGCCTTCTTCTGGCGGCGCGGCAGCCGGTGTTTGTCCTTCTTGGCCAGCTTCGGAACCTTCGTGGACTTCGTCTGCGGCTTAGGCGCGGCCGCCGCGGCTTCCGGAGCGGGAGCTTTCTTCTTGGCGGCCTTCTCGGGCGCCTCTCCCTCGCTCGCCTCGCCGCCCTCGGCGGCCTTCTTCTTCTTTTCTTTTTTCTCCGGCTTTTCGGCCTTTTCTACCTTCTCGGCCTTCTCAGCTTTGGGTGCCTTCGGGGCCTTCTCCGGCTTCTCTGCCTTGTCTGCCATAGCGTCCTCTTTCCCGTAAAATCCGTATACAAGAGTAACATCCGGGTGGGGCATGCTTTAGCTTGCCCAGACAAATTCATCGCACAAAATCTTGCGCGCGGGCGGCGCAGCCGGGCGGTCCAGCTACCGGTTGTACAGCCGCCTGTACATATCCGCATTGCGCAACACGGTCTGCACGTAGTTGCGTGTCTCCGTAAAAGGAATGGACTCCACAAACTCGGCCGGCTCCCTATAGTTGTGCCAGCCCAGCCATTCGACCACCCGGTTGGGGCCGGCATTATAGGCGGCCAGCGTCTGCTCCACATTGCCGCCGTTCTTGTCCAGCATGGAGCGCAGAATCGAGCTGCCGATCTTCAAATTCAGCCCCGGCTGAAACAGCGCTTGGCTGGTGAATCGCGGCACGCCGGATTGGCGCGCGAACAGGCGCCCGGTGGCCGGCCGTACCTGCGTCAGCCCATAGGCATTGGCTTGCGAAATTGCCTCCGGATTGAATTCCGATTCCTGCCGGATCAGCCCGGCTAGCAGGTAGGGGTCCAGGTGGCGCTCCCGCGCGCTGAGCGTCAGATCGGCGAAGTACGGCAGGGGAAACAGCAGCTCCCAGAAGGTTCGCGACGCGCTCTCCAGCGGCAGATCGAGATACTCGGGCGCGAGCGACTTCATGATGCGCATGGCCGTGTGAGGCGCCTCCGCGGCCCCCGCCATCTCCATGCCCAGCAGCGCCGCCTGTCCGCCATTGCGCACACCGAAGCGCAGCTCGGAATCGGCGAAATCGGCCAGCCCGGCCGCGCGCAGCAGGCGGGACCGTTCGATGCGCGCCGTCGTCGAGGGCGTGGCGGTCGCGGGCAACGGTTGAATCGTAGGCCAGGCTAAGGCCTCCAGGAAGTGCTCCTCCTTTTCGGAAAAGCCCGCCCCGGCGATCTCCGGTCGCAGCATTCGCGCGCGCGCCAGCAGAGCGTAATAGGTGTTCGGCAGGCTGCCGGAAAGCCGCGCGTAAAATGTCCGCGCGGCCGCGAAATCGCCCGCCTGCTCGGCCCCGCGCGCCAGAAAGTAAACCGCCGCTCCGGCGGTGGCGTGCCCGGGAAACAGGCGCAGATGCTCGCGCAACATTTCCGAGGCCCCGCTCTCGCTATCCAGGTATGCCCGAAACGCCACTTTCCAGTCATAGGTGCCCGCGCCCGGATCGTCGGGAAAATCGCGGCAGGCGGCCCGGAACAGCGGGATATAAGCATCCGCGCGGTTCACCAGCAGGTAGCGGTTGGCGGCCGAGACCAGCGCGCGCAGCCGCCAGGGCGATTTCGGATATCGCTCGCTCAGATGCGTCACGGCGGCTATGATGGATGGGTCGTCGCCCATCTGCCGGGCGCACTCCTCCAGGTAGTACCAGCGTTCGGCATCCGCCTCGGGCGCCTTCAATTCCAGATTCCGCAGGTACGGCGCGGCCAGCCCGGCCTTGCCCCTGAGATAGTCGGCCGCGCCCATACGCACGCGCGCCTGCTCGGCCTCCAGGGTCGTAGGCCCGGCCGCCAGCTCCGCGTACTCGGAGCGCGCCTTCTCGTAATCGCGAATCTCCAGCAGCCGGTCCGCGCGGTGCAGCACTTGCTGCGGAAGAGGCGGCGGATAGGCCGCTCCCATGGCATCCCGCAAGGTGACCACCGCGGCGGCGGCCAGGGTAGCCGCGTCGCCGGTCAGGTACTGGTAGTAGATGCGCTGGTAGAAGTCGGCGGCTCGCGGCAGATCGTTGGCGGCCTGGTAGCAATCGGCCAGCCGCAGATCGCCTTCCGGCTGCGGCAGCGCGGCGTAGTGCTCGCGCAGAATGCGCACGCCTTCAAGCGGCGCCGTGGTCTTCAGCACGTGGGATTCGAGCAGCCAGGATTTGGCCGCCAGCGGAGACGGCTCGCCGGCCGAGCGCGCCGGCGCCAAGTCATTCGCCAGGCCCTCGACGTCGTTCAGCTCCACGCGTGCGGCCGCCAGGTAGTAGCCCGTGTAATCGGCCAGTTTGGGCAGCCGCTCCCGCGCCTCGCCGAGCGCGGCGATCGAGCCCGCGTAATCCCGCTGCTCGTAAGCCGCCACACCCAGCCCCAGGAACGCCAGGGCTCCCGAGCTCTCGTGGGCGTGTGTGCGGGCGTAGGCTTCCAGAGCGCCGCGGTGTGCCGGCGTGGGCGCTTCCCGGTAGACCCGCACCAGCGAAGCCGGCGGCACCAAGACGTTGACACCAGCCTTGGAAGTGGTTTTCGGAGCGGCTTTCGAAGCGGTCTTGCGGGCTGGCGGCGCGGCCCCCAGAACGGCTAGGAGGCTACACCATAGGACCAGGGTAGTCTTTGCCAAGCAATTCCGCATCGTCATTAGCCAGGGTTCGGATCAGTTCCAGGTGCAGATAATCCACCATGCTGGGGCAGCCCTCGAAGAAAGCCTGGCGAAACCTCGCTCGGGCGGCCTCGATCTGCTTTTCGAGAGTCTGGTATAGATTCTTCCCGGCGCGGCCGGTCCGCACCGCCTCCGGCTCCCTCAGGCGGATATCGGCCACCTGCACGCGCGCGAAGCGCTGGGCGCGCAAATGAAGCTGCTGCTCGGCGGGCGTCAGGCTGTCCCAAGTCGAGCCGGGCGCCGGGACTGGTGCGGGCGCGGGTGTCGCCGCGGCGGCAGCGGCAATCTCGACCAGGCCGGGCGGCGCCGCCGCTGCCAGCGCGCTCCATGCCCCCGCCGCTACCTGTGCCAGCAGCTCCACGGCCGCCACCTGCACGCTTCCCCAGGCGTAGAGCAGCGCGGCCACGCGTCCCCGAACCAGCAGCGGGAAGATGGACGCGCGATCGCCCGCCCCGTGACCAGCCAACTCCACCATCGCTTGCGAGACTTCGTTGGGAGCGGCCTCGGCGACCACCGTATCGCGGCTTTCCACGGCCCCCGCCAGCGCCGCCGCGGATGCCAAAGCGATTTCCAAGTTCACGAAGCTCTCCGCCGCCGGACCGGGAATTCCGCGAGCCGCTTCGCCTTTGGCCAGGCCTTCTTCGACGCGGAACAGGACGCAGCCGCCCGCAAAATCTGCCGTCGCATCGAGCAGTGTGGCGCCGATTTCACGCGCGCCGGCCGCCTGCCCGATGCGGCGCGCGGCCTGGTTCAATTGCTCCGCCAGCTCGCGCCGCGCGCGCTCTCGGGCCTCGCCGAACAGGCTTTCCATCTCGAGCGAGAGCTGCGAGAGGCGCTGTTCCAAGGTCTGGCGAAGGGGGGTAGGCGCACTGGAGGCCATTGCTGTCGCTATTTTAACAGGCTGCCGAAACGTCCACCGTTTATGCCCCGTTTTGCCGGGGGCGGCGCGGAAAGAGCGGAATAGAATTGGGACATGGAACCACTCTTCGGCAAAATCGCTGTCGTCACGGGGGGTACGCGCGGCATCGGCCGGGCTATCGTTGAACGTCTGCTGGCCGACGGTATGGCGGTGGCCCTGTGCGGCCGGACGCACGAATCGGTGGAGGATGCGGTCGCCGCCCTCAACCCGCTCGGCAAAGTCTTCGGCTATCCCGCGGACGTCACCGACCCCGCGCAGGTGAGCGACTTCTTCCAAGCCGTGGATCGCGAATTCGGCGGCCTGGATGTGCTTGTCAACAATGCCGGCGCAGGGGTTTTCCGGAAGGTGGGCGAGATGTCCATCGAGGAGTGGCGCCGCAATATCGATCTCAATCTGAACGGCCCGTTTTATTGCTCGCGCGAGGCCTTGGCCCGTTTCCGCGCGCGCGGCGGCGGCTTCATCGTCAACATCTCCAGCCTGGCGGCAAAGAACGCTTTCAGTACCGGCGCGGGCTACAACGCCGCCAAGTTCGGATTGAACGGCTTCACTGAAGCTCTCATGCTGGACCATCGCTACGATAACGTGCGCGTCAGCTCCATCATGCCCGGGAGCGTGGACACCGGATTCGGCGGCGGCCCTTCCGACCGCGGCGGCGACACCGCCTGGATGATCGCGCCCGAAGATGTAGCCGAGGCCGTCGCGATGGTCCTCCGTATGCCTGCGCGCACTATGGTCAGCCGTATAGAAATGCGCCCCGCGCGTCCCAAGAAGTAAGACCGCGCACAAACCCACGTTGGCAGGCCGCTTGCAAGAGCCGAGAGTGTATGACCCTGATGGGATGGGGAACTGAGAGGGGAAAAGCTAGCATGGGGCGCTTAAATAAGCAGTTGGATCCAACTCAAACCGGCTCGGAAGCCGAGAAACTCGAAACCGACCTGCGTAAGCGGATCGTGGGGCAGGATGAAGCGATCCAACAAATTATCAACATCTATCAGACCCACCTCGCGGGTATGTCCAGCCCCGGACGTCCGATCGGCAATTTCCTCTTCTTGGGACCGACCGGCTCCGGCAAAACCCGCATGGTGGAAGCGACCGCGGAGAGCCTCGTGGGCGACGGCCGGGCGGTTATCAAGATCGACTGTGCGGAGTTCCAGCACAGCCATGAGATCGCCAAGCTGATCGGCTCCCCTCCCGGATACCTGGGTCATCGTGAGACTCATCCCCTCCTGAGCCAGGAAGTGCTCAACCAGTATCACAGCGAGAAGATCAAGCTGAGCTTCGTGCTCTTCGACGAGATCGAGAAGGCCAGCGACGCGCTGTGGAACCTGCTGCTGGGCATTCTCGATAAGGCTACCCTGACGCTGGGCGACAACCGGCGCGTGGATTTCTCGCGCGCGCTGATCTTCATGACCAGTAACCTGGGCGCCGGCGAGATGAATTCCATCCTGCGGCCCAACCTGGGCTTTGCCGCCGGCGAGGCGGAGCGGAGCCACGCCAGCGGGATCGTGGATGATAAGCTCGGCGACAAGATCACGCGCGTGGGCGTAGAAGCCGCGCGGCGCAAGTTCACGCCCGAGTTCGTGAACCGCATCGATAAGACCGTGGTCTTCAAGCCGCTGGGCGATGCCGAGCTGCGCAAAATCCTGACGCTCGAGCTCAATATTGTGCAGCAGCGCATCTTCAGCTCGGCCAACGGCGCTCCCTTCGTCTTCTCGCTGACGGATTCGGCGCGTGAGTTCCTGCTGGTGGAGGGCACCGATCTGAAATACGGCGCGCGCCATCTGAAGCGCGCCATCGACCGCCTGCTGGTGCATGCGCTCTCCAACCTGATCGCCACCGAACAGGTGCGCGGCGGCGACCTCATTCGCGTGGATTTCGATCCGGCCAACCGGCGCCTCATGTTCTACAAGGAAGCCGAAGATATGCCGACTTATGCCATGGTGCAGATGGTGGATACGTCACTCGCTCCGCCGCAGGGCAGTTATGCGGCCGGGGCCGCCGCCGAGCAGCCGCGCCTCGTAGCCAAGAGCTCCCGCCGGTAATTCCAGTGGAGCGGACGCCTTGGCGGGCGTCCGCTCCTTCAAGCGATTTCGCGGGCCATGTTACAATGCGCCTGCGAGATGAAATCCCCGCAACCTCCGCGTGAAAGGCAAAGTCTCTCCCTGATGCGGGCGATGTTTCATACCATCGCTCCCCGCTACGACTTCATCACGCGCGTCTTCTCCTACGGCATGGACCGGCGTTGGAAACGCGCCGGATTGGAAAAGGCATCCCTGCCCGCCAACGCCCGCGTGCTCGATCTGGCATGCGGCACGGGCGATTTCTCCTTGCTTGTTCGCAACCGCTATCCCAGTGCCCGCACGGTCTCCGTGGACCTCACACAGCGTATGCTGCGCCTGGCCCGCACGCGCGGTCTCGAAGATACGGTTTGCGGCGATGCCGGCCAACTGCCCTTCGCCGCCGCTTCCTTCGACGCCGTCTTCGTCGGCTATGGGCTGCGCAATTTTCCGAACCTGGAAAAGGCCGTCGCGGAAATCGCGCGCGTCACCCGTCCCGGAGGGTTGCTGGTTAGTCTGGATTTTTTTCTGCCTGAGCCGCCCTTCCGCCGTCTTTACCTGACGTACTTGTACGCGCAGGGTGCCTTCTGGGGGCTGGTACTGCACGGCCGGCCGCGAGTCTATACTTACATTCCCGATTCCCTCCGGAGCTTCGTTTCCATCCCGGCATTCTCCTCGCTGCTGAACCGCACCGGATATCGCCGCGTGGATGCGCGAAATTACTTGCTCGGCGGAATTGGCCTGCATTGGGCGGTAAAAGCCTGAGGCCCGCATAACATATACGGCGGCTCGCCGCGCTTGTTAGAATGCGGCCTGGGAGCCGCCATGCGATCGATCGCCCTTTTAATGACCGTCCTGCCCTGCATTCTTCCTGCCCAATCGTACACGCGCGGCGTGGGCGTCTATCCCGGAGATCCGCGGGCCGATTTCGCGCCCGTACTGGCGCCGGAGACCGCGGCCTATCGCAATCTGGCCTTCGATCGCCCCGCGTACCACTCCAGCAGCTACGATTACAACCTCACGGCCCAACTGGTCACCGATGGAATCAAGGACACCAACCTGCCGCGCTGGCTGGTTGTTTCCACCAGCCAGGCCGGCGTTGTCAAGAAAAACGAGCGCGAATACCTGGTCGATCACAACCCTATGACCGCGGTCGATCTCGCCGGCCCTAGCGGCTGGGTGCAACTCGAGCTGGCGGGTGGCGATGGCCCTCTCGAGGTGGATCGGGTGGAGATCGAGGCGCAATTCCAATCGGCGGCGGGCGCGAGGCCGTACACGTTCGTGGTTTCCGGCTCGGACGATGGAAGCACCTGGAAGGATCTCGGCCGTATCTCGGAGGCCCCGGCGGCCGGCGGGAGAATCAAGCCGTCTGTCGCCTTCACCGCGCCCTCGCGCAACCGCATTTTCCGCGTGGAATTCTCGTCGCCCGGCGCCAGGTCCTGGCGCATCGAGGAGGTGGCGCTCTTCGACCAGGGCCGGCGCGTGGAGGCCGGCGGTCCCTACCATTTCACCAGCGCCTGGATGAGCGCGGGAACCGGCGAGGAGTGGGTATACGTCGATCTGGGCGCCCCGTGCACCTTCGACCGCGTAGCCCTCTACTGGATCCGCCGCGCGGCCGAAGGCGAGATCCAAATCTCCGACGATGCCGTCTCCTGGCGCACCCTTCAGACTCTCGCGGCCGGCGCCGCGCCGAACGATGACATCAAACTGGCACAGCCGGCAAGCGCCCGCTACGTGCGCGTCCTGATGACTAAGCCCGCTTCGCCCGAAGGCTATATCCTCAGCGAGCTGGAAGTCTATGGCCGCGGCGGCCCGGTGGCCCACGAAAAGCCCATGCCGGCCGCGCGGGCCGATGGCAGTCTCGATCTCTCCGGCGGCGCCTGGCGCCTGGAGCGCGATCCGCGCGTCGCGGCTACCGGCGAGGCCATCTCCAAGCCCGGCTTCCCGGATCGCGACTGGCTGGTGGCCACCGTGCCCGCCACCATTCTCTCCAGTTACTGGAACGCGGGCGCGCTGCCCGACCCCAATTACGGCGATAACCAGATGATGATTTCGGACTCCTTCTTCTGGGCGGATTTCTGGTATCGCGACGAATTCACCGCGCCGCCGATCGAGGCCGGCCGCCGCGTGTGGCTGGATTTCAACGGCATCAACTGGAAAGCCGAGGTCTACCTCAACGGCGAGAAGCTCGGCCGCATCGAGGGCGGCTTCATGCGCGGCCGCCTCGACGTGACTGCCAAGCTGATTTCAGGCGGCCCGAACGCTCTGGCCGTGCGCATCGAGAAGAATGCCACGCCCGGAAGCGTGCACGAGAAGACCTACGAAAGCACCGACAAAAACGGCGGCGCGCTGGGCGCCGACAACCCCACCTATCATGCCTCGGTGGGCTGGGACTGGATCCCCACCATCCGCGGCCGCGATACGGGCATCTGGAGCGCCATCCGGCTCAGCAATTCCGGGCCGGTCACCATCGAGAATCCGTTCGTCACCAGCAAGCTGCCCTTGCCCGATGTGACGCGCGCGGACGTAACCATCTTGGCCACCCTGCGCAACCATGATTCGCGGCGCGTGACCGGAACGCTGCGAGGCCGCTTGGGCGGCGTGGCCTTCGAGATCCCGGTGGCGCTCGAAGCATCGGCCGAGAAAGTGGTGAAGCTCGATCCCTCCACCACGCCAGCCCTGCGGCTCGCCAATCCCAAACTCTGGTGGCCGGCTGGATACGGCGAGCCGAATCTATACCCCGTCGAGCTTTCATTTGTAACCGCGGACAAAAAGCTCTCCGACACCAAGACCTTTCAGGCCGGCATCCGCCAATTCACTTACAGCGAAGATGGCGGCGCATTGCGCATCTGGATCAACGGCAAGCGCTTCACCGCCCGCGGCGGCAACTGGGGCTTTCCCGAATCCATGCTGCGCTACCGCGAGCGCGAGTACG
>CAYRWE010000056.1:0-22676 GCA_964427655.1 uncultured Solibacteraceae bacterium
AGCGCGCCCGCACCGTGCTGGATAATGGTTAATCTGTTCGCCGCAGACCACTAGGACCAAGGGTCCGTTAAAGGAATGCGAAACTCGATACCCAACTCGATGAGGAGAAACAATGTCGCACAAACTCGAAGGTAAGATCGCACTCGTTACGGGCGGCTCCCGCGGCATCGGCGCCGCGATCGCTAAGCGTCTGGCAGCGGACGGAGCGAACGTGGCCATCACCTACACGAAAGGTGCCGACGCCGCCACGTCGGTTGTCAAGGAGATTGAACGCGCTGGCCGAAAGGCGATCGCGATACAGGCGGACGCCACTAACGCGGGTGCCGTCGGAGCCGCGGTCGAAAAGACCGTCGCGACGTTAGGTCGGCTCGACATCCTGGTGAACAACGCCGGCACGGCCATTCCCAAAAGATTCGAGGAAGCAACGCTGGAGGAGTTGGATCGCTTGATTGACCTGAACATTCGCGGCACCTTCATCGCGACTCACGCCGCGCTGAAGCAAATGATGGACGGTGGCCGCATTATCACGATCGGCTCTTGTGTGGGCGAGCGTTGCATGACGCCCGGCCTAGTGCCCTATTCGGCCACAAAGGCAGCCGTGAAAATGTTCGCGCAGAGCTTGTCCAGAGAAGTCGGCAGCCGGGGCATCACAGTCAACAACATCCAGCCGGGTCCGATCAACACGGATTTGAATCCCGCCTCCGGCGATTGGGCCGCGCCCCAGAAAGCCAACACAGCCCTGGACCGCTACGGATCTGTCGACGAGGTCGCCGCGTTGGTAGCGTTCGTCGCTGGTCCAGAGGCGGCCTACATCACCGGTGCGAGTCTGACTGTGGACGGCGGAACCAACGCCTGAACCGATGCACACGAAGTCGGCATTATCGGCGCGCAATACATATCAACCCAATACATATCAAGTGGAGGATTCTGATGGCTAATGTGGTGAAGAAACACAGCATCTCTTTTGAGCTAGCACAGAAAATGGTGGATAAAGCCGTAGCGAAAGCCAGAGAACTTGGTGTCAGCGAGAACGTGGTGATTCTCGATGACGGGGGCAATCTCAAGGCCTTTGGCCGGATGGATGGGGCCCCGCTCCCTACCATCGAGATGGCGCAGAATAAGGCCTATACAGCTCTGTTCGGCATCTCAACGCAGGAGTTTTTCAACTTTATCAAGGGCGACCCGTCACTTTTGGCTGGCATCCCCACGCTTGCGCGTATGGCGGCGTGGGGTGGCGGGTTTCCCATTAAGGTAAACGGAGAAGTCGTTGGGGCGATCGGGGTGAGCGGAGCGCCTACGGTGCAGCACGACGTCGATTGCGCGAGCGCAGCCCTAACGCTCGTAGCCGATGCGGTGTCTGTGGACTGAGTTGGTAACACCGATCCGTCACATGTCCGCAAAACGCGCGTTGCTGACATTTGCTGGGCACAGCGGGATAGGTCCTGCCTGATGAATTGAGCAACCACGGTTACCAGAATTGAGCGCTGTACGCGCTCCGGGCTGCTCTGCGCTCAGGCGGGGACACGGGCAAAAACGGCACTCCGGCTCAATAATCCGTCTCTTGGGTGGGATGGCGCTTCTTGTACCAGCAGGGTCCCAGGCCGAGCTGCGGAAACAGCGAATTCACGCAGGGCTGGGCCTCCGACGGCTGGAACACAAATTCCGTTTTGCGATTTTTCAGTTTGATCGTGAGGAACTTCCGCACCTGGACGGAGCCGAATTGCGGCCGCCCGTTGGGAATCCGGTAGACCACCGAAAGGTGATCGACGATATAAGCGAGCAGAAGCAGGCTTATCGCCATCGGAAGCAGCCGCAAGAGAAGTCCCCTCAACACAAAACCTATTATATTGCCCAGGCGCTCGGCGCCGCGCGCGAATGGCGTAAACTATGGCTTCATGCACCGGTCGATCCCGCGATTGCATTTCGCCTTGGCTTTCCTCGTGCTTCTGCTGTCCTCCGCGCCGGTCCGCGCCCAGGGCAACTATGAAGTCCAGGTGTATGGCTCCGAGATGGTGCCGCCCGAGCGCACCATGGTGGAGCTCCACTCGAACTTCACCATCGAGGGATCGAAGACGCCGGTGGATGGGGTCCGCCCCGACGAGCACGCCTTGCATGAGACCGTCGAGATCACGCAAGGCTTCACATCGTGGTTTGAAATCGGCTTCTACGTCTTCACGAGCTACCGCGCGAGCGAGGGGTATCAATGGGTGGGCGACCATATTCGCCCGCGCGTGCGCGTTCCGGAAGCGTGGCATTGGCCGGTGAACGTGAGCCTCTCGACAGAAGCCGGCTACCAGCGCCGTTCTTACTCGCCGGATACCTGGACCTGGGAGATCCGGCCCATCGCGGACAAACAACTGGGCCGCTGGTACCTGGCCGTGAATCCCGCGCTGGAGCGCTCCTTCCATGGGTTCGACGTGCACGAGGGGGTGGGCTTCTCGCCGGCCGCCAAGGTGAGCTACGACGTAACCAAGCGAGTCACCCTGGGCTTCGAGTATTACGGCTCGGTCGGCGCCATCACGGGTTTCGACGCCTTTCGCGATCAGCAGCAGGCCATCATGCCGGCGCTCGACCTGAACCTGGGACCCAACTGGGAATTCAACCTCGCCACCGGAATCGGCGTGACCAGCAGCACCGACCACTTGCTGGTGAAGATGATTATCGGCCGGCGGTTGAAGTTCGGCCAAAAATAGGATCGCGCGCGGCGGCCGCTCAGGGCAGCTTATCGGGCGCCTTGATCTGCTGCCAGCCCTCGCCGTCGAGCGATTCGAGGAAAGCGGTCAAATCCGCCTTGGCTGGCGCGTCGAGGAAGAAGGGGGTAATCCGCGAATCGAGATGCGGCCCCGGCTGCCCGCCCTTGCGGTAGAATTCCAGCACTTCATCGAGCGTCTTGAAGCGCCGGTCGTGCATATAAGGGCCGGTATGCGTGACTTCGCGCAGACTGGGCACTCTGAATTTGCCGTCGTCGCGGCGCTTTCCGGTGATGGCGCCTAGACCGAGATCCGGCGGTATCTTGTCGGGACCGATCCCCAGGCTAGTGAACTTCTCGTTGGTGAAGTTGAAACCGTTGTGGCACTCGGAACATTCGCCGGTGCGCTCGAAGATCTGTAGGCCACGCCTGGCCTCCGCGGATAGCGCGCGCTTGTCCCCGTTCAGGTACCGGTCGTAGGGCGAGTTGCCGGAAAGAATCGTCCGCTCGAAGGTGGCGATGGCCTGCGCCACGCGCTCGAAGGTGACGCGCGGATCGCCGAAAGCCCGCTCGAACAGCGATCCGTAGCCCGCGATTTTGGCGATCGCCGCGGCGGCGGCTTCAGGCGTCGTGCTCATCTCGTTGGGATCGGTGATGGGGCCGGGGACCTGCGCTTCGAGCGTGGCCGCGCGCCCATCCAGGAACTGGCTCTGCCCATAAGCCCGGTTGATCAGCGTGGGGGCGCGCCGGCGCAGCGGTTCGCCGGTCACGCCGCGGGGAGCCGGATCGCCGCCCGCAAAGGCGTGCTCGGGCGGATGGCAGGTCGCGCAGGAAACTCGGCTGTTCACGGACAGACGGGGATCGAAAAAGAGGTAGCGTCCCAGTTCCACGCGCGCGGCCGAATACGGACTGCCGGCCGGCCAGATCACGGCCGGCAGCCCCAGCGGCGGCTTGGGAGGCGTCTCCCGAGGCGCCGTCTGCGCGGTCAGATTTCCCAGAGCCGCGGCCAGCACGGCGACGGGGAGCACAGCGCGATAAAAGGCCATCCGCTTAAATGGTCCCAAAGCGTCAGCCTTGCCCGCAAGCCGACCGCCCGATTAGAGTCCCGCGGCGCGCAGGAACTTCTCGGCGATTTCCGGATCGGGAGCGAAAACAACGGGTTGCTTCCGCGCCTTCCAGACCGGCGGCTGGCGGTCGAGGCCCCAAACCGTCATGCCCGCCTCCTGTGCGATTACTTGAGGCGGAATCAGATCGAGGTCTTCGCCGGCGCCGAAATTGGCGTAGACATGCTGGCCGCCGAATATCGTCATCATGACGTTGCCGGCGGCGCACCCGGCGCCCGTAGTTACCGCGATAATCCCGCTTTCATGCACCTTTCGGGTCAGCTCGCGCTCCCGCTCCGTCATCTTGGTGCTGAACGGGACCGAGGCCACATACATCTCCGTGCGCGGGTGCGGCTTTCGAATCAGCGGGCGGCGCTCCGATAGCGTAAATGCCGCGCGCGTGAACTCCGTCCGCTGGACGAAGGCGCCCTGGCCTCGAATGGCCGATGCAATCCGCCCCACGCAGCTCTCGGTTTCGTCCAGAGGCAGATAGACTTCCGGCTGGAAGATGACTCCGACCAACGGCACGCCGTCTTCCACATAATGGGCCTGAACGCCATACAGATTTCCGCCGCACGCGAAATGCGCGGTTCCATCGAGCGGATCGGCGCCCGCCTGCTTGTTCGTGATAGCGGCCGATTTCCCCGATTCTTCGAGATGAAACGAAATGCCCGGGTCGATGGCCGGAAAGCGCGCCTCGAAAAGCGCCAGGATGGCCGCATCCGAGCGCTCGTCGGCCGTGGTCACCAATTCCCTCCCGTATTTGAACCGCGCACTCAGGTTTCCGCCGCGCTTGACCGCCAGAACCTCGGCGGCGCCGCGTTGAACGGCGGTCCACAGAACCTCGTGTATGGCGGTCAGGTCCGGCATTCCCTACTCCGCGGCGTGCGCCAGCGCCAGCCGGTGCTTGCATTCGTCCAGCATTTTGGCGGTTTGCGTGGCGCCTACCCTGGCAACTCCGATGGCGCGCACTTCGAACAGCGCGTCCAGCGTGCGCACGCCGCCGGCCGCCTTCACCTGGACCCGCGCCGGCAAGTGCGCGCGCATCAGTTTGAGATCGTCCAGCGTGGCTCCTCCGCTGGCGTACCCCGTGGAGGTCTTGGCGAAATCCGCGCCGGTCTCCGCGCAGATCTCGCATAGACGGACCTTATGCCAGTCCGCCAGATAGCAGTTCTCGAAGATCACCTTCACGAGGGCGCCAGCCGGGTGAGCCGCCTCCACCACCGTCTGGATCTCCCGGCGGACATAATCCCAATCCTCGCTGAGCACGCGGCCGATATTGACCACCACATCCAGCTCTGTACCGCCGTCGCGCAGTGCCTGTTCGGCCTCGGCCAGCTTGATGGCGGTGGTATGGCCTCCGTGCGGGAACCCGATCACGGTGCTGGCGGCCACCGTACTGCCGGCCAGCAGCTCCGCGCAGCGTTTCAGGAAATAGGGCTTGATGCAGGCCGAGGCGACGTCATATTCGCGCGCCAGGCGGCAGCCGGCTTCCAGCTCCGCGTCCGTGAGCGCCGGGCTCAACAGGGAATGATCGATCATCTTGGCGATCTGGGAGTAGGTGTAGTCTGTCAATCGAGAACCCCCGGTGGGGCATGCTTTAGCTTGCCCGCTTGGACTTTCTCATTACCGCCGAAATCGGCTCGCGTGTCAACGGCCGGGCGAGTGGGCGATAGCGCCAGTGAATAACAAATAGGCCGGCCGCCGTTTTACCAAGGTATACGGAAGTATTTACGATAATTGGATGTAAAATACGCTGTAGCCGGGAAGCCAGCATTAGCCGAAAGTTAACTACAGAACCCTGGCGAGGATGAGCCCGTGTTCCTCTTAAGTCAATCGACGCACCGGATGCTGATTCGGTATCACGAGCGGGTCGGGTACCTGTACGTTCCCAACCTCCGTGCACGCGTCCCGAACGAGACCGGCGGGTATTTCGTGGTGACCAACTCGCTCGGATTCCGTTCCGATACCGAGTTCGAGCCCCAGCGCACCGGGCGGCCCAGGATTCTGATGTTCGGGGACTCCTTTACCGCCGGAGACGACACGGCCAACTCCGAGCGTTACAGCGACTACCTGGCGCGCATGTTGGATTGCGAGGTTTACAACTTCGGCGTCTCCGGCTCCGGCACCGATCAGCATCTGCTCATCTGGCGCGAGTTCGCCAGGGGGATCGAAGCCGACCTGATCGTGGTGTGCGTGCAGATCGATTCGATGCGGCGCATTCAATTGAGCCACGGCGAGTCGCTCGACCGCGTCACGGGCCGGCGCGTGCTCGTGCCGAAGCCCTACTTCGAGCTGGTAAACGGGGAGTTGACGCTGCACCACGTTCCGGTGCCTCGGGAGCGGCCGGAAGTTGGCAGGATAACCGCTGAAGTCGGCGGCGCGCGCTGGCGCAGGACCACGGTGCGGTGGTATAGCGAATCGAAAATGGGCGATGCCATCCGCCGCACCCTGAGCGGCAAGCTGGAGCCTATGCGCAGCAGCCTCATCCGCCTGAGCCGCATACAGCCCTACGCCGATTTCGACCGCCCGGATACCCCAGGCTGGCAGCTCATGTCCGCCATCCTTCGCCAGTTTGCCGCGGAGGTGAAGCCGCTGCCGATCCTGATCGTCCCGATACCGACCCATGAGTATTTCATCCACGGTGTCGCGCCCATTTATCAGGAGTTTTTCGAGACCCTCGAAGACCCCGCGCGCGGCATACACGTGGCCGATGTCAGCAACCCGCTGGTCTCGCTGCCCAGAGAAGTGCGTCTCAAGCTGGGCTTTCGCGTGGGATCGCACTTCACTCCGTTTGCGAATGAGAAGGTGGCGGGAATCATGGCGGAGAAGATCCGCGCGCGGAATCTCCTGCCGGCGGGGCCCGGCGAGAGCGTGCCGCGCCCACTGCCGGTGCGCCACAAGCCGCGGGGGCGCGGCGAATCGACCTGCATCGTGGGGCTGTCCTGCTTCTTTCACAATTCGGCCGCGGCGCTGGTGCGGGATGGAGAGATCGTCGCCGCCGCCGAAGAGGAGCGCTTCTCGCGCCTCAAGAACGACCGCCGTTTTCCCACCCACGCCCTCAACTACGTGCTCGAAGAAGGCGGCCTGGACCCCGCCGATTTGACCGCCGTGGTGTATTACGACAACGCCTCCCTGACCTTTGAGCGGGTTCTGCATTCCCAGTTCGCGATCGGGGCGCGCGCGGCCGGTGCGTGGCAGCGCGCCATGCCCAGTTGGGTTCGTTACAAGCTGCATATGGGACGGCTGATCCGCGATTACCTGCGCTGCGAAGTGCCGGTTTTCCAAGAGATGCACCACCGCTCGCATGCCGCGAGCGCCTTTTATCCCTCGCCGTTCGAGCGCGCCGCCATCCTGACCGTGGACGGCGTGGGCGAATGGGCTACCGCATCCATCGGCGTCGGCGAAGGCAACCAGATCCGGCTGCTGCAAGAAATGCGCTTCCCCAATTCGCTGGGGCTGCTCTATTCGGCCTTCACCCAGTTCACCGGGTTCAAGGTGAACTCCGGCGAGTATAAGATGATGGGCCTGGCTCCTTACGGCGAGCCGAAATATGCCGATCGGATCCTTTCGAATTTGATCGACCTGAAACCGGATGGGTCCATGGAATTGAACATGGACTACTTCGGCTTCCTCGAAGAGCCGGAGATGACCAACGCCCGTTTCGCGGACCTTTTCGGCGGGCCGGCGCGCCAGCCCGATTCGCGCATCACGCGCCGCGAGATGGATTTGGCGAGATCGGTGCAGTGGGTCACCGAAGAGGCGCTTCTGCGCATGAGCCGTCACGCGCACGAGTTGGTTGGTGGGACGAATCTGTGCCTGGCCGGAGGCGTAACGCTGAACTGTGTGGCCAACGGCCGCGTGCTGCGGGAAGGCCCATTCCAGGAGCTCTGGATTCAACCGGCCGCGGGCGATGCCGGGTGCGCTCTAGGAGCGGCTCTCGACCTCTATCACACCTATTACGGGAAGGACCGTGCGCGGTCCCAGGATGGCCGGCCCGCCCAGGCCGGCAGCCTGCTGGGTCCCGAATTCACGGATGACGAAATCCGCTCCTACCTGGAGACGCAGGGCTACCCGTTTCACGAGATGTCCGAGGACGAGCGCCTGGAATATCTGAGCGGCGCGCTCGAAAGCGGAAAAGTAGTGGGACATTTTTCGGGGCGCATGGAATATGGTCCTCGGGCGCTGGGTTCTCGTTCCATCCTAGGCGACGCGCGCAATCCCGCCATGCAGACGGATCTGAATCTCAAGATCAAACATCGCGAGTCGTTTCGGCCGTTCGCTCCCGCGGTGCTGGCCGAGCGCGTCTCGGATTATTTCGAGCTGGATCGCGAAAGCCCGTACATGCTGTTGGTCGCGCCCGTGCGCGAAAGCCGTCGCATCCCGCCGGACCCGCCCGGCGTCGGCTCTGAAGGAAGCGCCGGCACGGACGATATGCTGCCCATCGTCCGGCAGCTTCGCAGCGACATCCCGGCGGTGACTCACGTGGATTATTCCGCGCGTATCCAGACCGTGCGCCGACGCGACAACCCTCCCTACTACGACCTGATTCGCCGCTTCGAGCAAAAGACCGGCTGCGCAGTCATTGTCAACACCAGTTTCAACGTGCGCGGCGAACCGATAGTCTGCACGCCGTCGGACGCCTACCGCTGCTTCATGCGCACGGAGATGAACGTTTTGAGCCTCGGGCGCTTCCTGCTGCTCAAGGAAGAGCAGCCGCCCTGGCCCGAGCGGAAAGGCGCAGCCCTCGAAAGCGATGACATCGAGGAGCATCGCAGCCCCGAGCCGGCCGACGAGTTCTCCGATAAGCTCGCCAGGCTCTTCCGCGAGCACGTAATGCCGCTCGCCGAACGCCTCCGCGGAGAGCGCCGGGTGAAAGTAGATCTCACGTTCCCCCACACGGGATCGGCCTGGGAGCCGGCCGACGTGCCCCTCGAAATCCCGGCCATCTTCGAGATACCGGCGCCACTTCTCGAGAAGAATCCCGAGTCCCATGCGCTCGCCGATGCGCTTCTCTCCTGCTGGACTGGGGCGTCCGCCGACCCCGAGCTGCGCGATCTACTGGAGCGCCTGGCAGCCTTGGGCCGCAAGTACGCGCCCACGGAAGAGCTGGAAGAAGAAGTTCCCGAATCGATCTACGTAATGTTCTGAGGTTCCCGCGGCTGGGCCCCAGCTCCTGTGGTTCCGGCCGCCGCGCTCGCCGCTTCCCCGCCCTTCCCGCGCACACGCCCGGCCCACCAGACGGTGGCGAACGGCACCGCCAGCGCACTTACGATGACGCTGGCCGCTACCAGCAGCGTCGCCGGTCCCGCGGCCGCGGCGTAAGCCGGATTGGCCGCCGCCACGATGGCCGGCACCGCCGCTCCGTTTCCCGCTGTGGAAGCCGCGGCAATCCCCGCCGTGCCGTTCCCGCCAGCCAACCGGTCGGCGACGATCAGTGCCGCACCTGAGATCACCATCACTCCCAGGGCCAGCGCCACTCCCAGCAGGCCGGCTTGCCACACGCGGTGCAGGTCCAGTGTGGCGCCGAGGGCGAAGGCGAAGAACGGAACCAGGGTGGAGGCGGAGCGTCCCAGGAACTCGCGCAGGTCGTGATCCAGATTTCCCAGCACCACTCCCACGGCGAGCGGCAGAATTCCGCCCACCAGAGCCGGCCAGGGGAACGCCGAAAGCCCCACGATTCCCAGCGTCACCATAGTCAGAAACGGCCCGGATTCGAAGGACATCAGCGAGTACGCGCCGGCCTCCTCGGGGCTCCCGAACTGCTGCATGAGCGCCATGTAGAGGCCGCCGTTGGTATTGTTGACCGCTGCCACGACCGCCAGCGTCGAGAGGCCGGCAAACCAGCCGCTCGCGATGGGCCGCTCGCCCAGCAGGCGTCCCAGCACCAGGCCCGCCACCACGCCCAGCATCAGCTTGGTCGTGAGCAGCACGCCTCCCCGGCGCAACACCTGCGGCAGAGACTCGACCCGAATCGTGGCCCCCAGGCACACATAGAACATCGCCAGAATCGGAAGCGCCCCGGTGAACAGAGCGCCGGTGAACGACCCGAAAAACGATGCGGTATGGGGAGCCACGGTCGCCATGACGGCTCCAGCGGCGAGCGGCACCACCATCATTCCGCCCGGGATGCGCTCGATGGTTCGCTTGATGGGTACCTGCATTCCTTCTTTCCTCGCCCTGCCTTTCCCTGCCCCGTGCCGGTTCGCGACGGGCTATCGCTCGAAGACCGTTTCGATTGTCGGGGAAGCGGAGGTACAGTTTAGCAACCCTCCTGGGGGAGCGGTCCCGGAGCTGGACTTTGGAACCACCCAAAATGGCGCGCAAAAACCAAGTCGAGCGGGTTCGCGCCCGCCTCGCGGCCTTCCTTAAGGTCTGGCCAAGTGGTTTAATGATTCCGAAAGGATGCAAGCAGACATGACTCGCAGGGGATTCGTGATGTCATCCGGCATTTCGCTGGGCGCCCCGGCCGCGCTGGCGGCGCAGGCCGCGCGGCCGCGCAATATTCGATTGAAGATAACGGATATCCGCACGCTCCGATTGCGCACCATCAAAGAACTGGGATCGCTCGAACCCGCCTGGGCGCCGGGAAGCCGCATGGCCTTTCGCCAAGGTGGCGACTTGCTGGTCGAAGTGGTCACCGATCAAGGCTTAACGGGCATTGGGCCGGCTGGCAACGCCTTGCGTCTTGCCGAGGCCAAGAACCAGCTTACCGGAAAGGATCCGTTCGACATCGACTTTCCGGCCGCGGGCGGCCCGGGCGTAGACATCGCCTTATGGGATCTGATTGGCAAGGCTTGTGGGCAGCCGCTGTATAAACTCTTCCGAGCCGCCAAGGACAAAGTCCCAGCCTATGCCAGCATGGTCCAGCTTTCCAATTCCGGCGAGCGGGCTGAGCTGGCCGGGCACCTCGTCTCAGAAGGTTGGAAGGCCGTCAAGCTCCGCCTCCATCACGAAACCTTGAAGGAGGATATCGCCGTCGTGGAAGCCGTGCGGAAGGTGATCGGCGATCGCGAGGAGATCATGGTCGATGCCAACCAGGCACAGTCCGGGGGTGATTGGCAGCCGGGGCCGCTGTGGGATTTCCGCCGCGCTCTGGAGACCGCCCGCGAACTGGAGCGTCTCAACTGCTACTGGCTTGAAGAGCCGTTGCCGCGCTACCATTTCGACCAACTGGCGGAGCTGAATCGCCTGGTGGCCATCCCGCTCGCCGGCGGCGAAAACAACCATGGCATCCACGAATATCTGTGGATGCTTCAGCAGGGCGTCTATGATATTCTCCAGCCCGAAGTGGCCAACAGCGGGATATCGGATTTGTGCAAGATCGGCGTTCTGGCGGATGCATTCGGCCGCAAAATTGTGCCGCATCACGGTGGAAGCGCGCTGGGGGTCATTGCGCATCTGCACCTGATCGCATCCTGGCCGCACGCTCCCTGGATCGAACTGCTCCACGACCCGCCGGTTTGCGATTATCGCGACCGCTTCGCGATTTTCGAGGAACCGCCGCTTCTCGACCGCGAGGGTTACCTCGCGCTGCCGCAGAAACCGGGCTTGGGCGTCGAAATCAAGCCGGATCTGATTCTGAAGGATTGAGACCAGTAAACTTAAATGGACGTCTACCATGACTTCACGCAATCAAAACGAAATCAGCCGGCGGAGGCTGCTCGGCCGAGCCGTAAACGGAGCCCTGCTCGGCTCCGGTTTGCATTTCAGCCGGGTGGCCTCGGCAGCGCAAAGTGCGGACTTCGGAGTCAACAAAAACTCCGCCCCCAGCACGCTGAAGATCACCGATATCCGTGCCTGTACCATCGCCGGCAACGAACGCTTCATTTATCCGATCGTCCGTATCGATACCAACCAGGGGGTTTCGGGGCTGGGCGAAGCCTTTGTGCTGAGCAGCGCCGAACAGGTCCTGATGTATAAGTCGCTGCTGATCGGCCGCAACCCTCTGCAAATGGAGCCTATCCTGCAGTCCGTGCGCCGTTTCGCCAACCAGGAAGCGTCGGCCGGCTATAGCGCAATCGATATCGCCCTGCATGATATTGCGGGCAAAGTCTATGGGGTGCCCGTTTGGCGCCTGCTCGGGAACAAGCTGCGGGATCGCGTCCGCATCTATTGCGACACCTTGGGCTCCGAAGATCCCAAAGTCTATGGGGCCCACATGCTGGAGCGCAAAGAAGCCGGCTACACGTTCTTTAAGATGGATCTCTACACCAGCCTCGTCGCCGGCAAGCCTGGCGCCGTGCACCGCGACGGGGCCGCCACGGAGAAGGGCCTCGGATATCTCGGCGAAATCATCGCCGGTGTCCGGGATGCCATCGGCTGGGATCAGCCGTTGGCCGCCGACCACTTTGGCAACATCACCGTAAACGACGCCATCCGCTACGCGCGTTCCTTCGAGAAATATCAGCTTGCCTGGGCGGAAGATATGGTGCCCTGCACCGACTGGCAGGGGCTGAAAACCATCAAGCAGGCCACCACCACGCCGCTGAATACGGGCGAGTACGCCTTCGGACTCAAAGAGGGATTTCGTCCTCTGCTCGACAATCGCGCCGTAGACCTGATCCATCCCGACGTCACCGGCTGCGGCGGCCTGCTGGAGTTGCGCAGAATCGCCGAATATGCCGATATGTGCCAGATCCCCATGACGCTCCACTTGTGCAACAGTCCGGTGGCTCAGGTGGCCGCGATTCATGCCGCTGCCGTCATGATGAACTTCCTCGTCCTGGAATTCCACGCGGTCGAATGCGAGTTCTGGTCGGATCTGGTAAAAGGCCCTGGTCGTCCGGTGGTCGAGGCGGGTTACATGAGCGTTCCGGACGCGCCGGGTCTGGGTGTCGAAATGAATGAAGAGGTCGTCCGGAAGCACCTGACCGGCCGGGATATGTCCGGACAGGCCACCATCAGCGGCTATTTCGAACCGACAACCAAGTTCGACCTCCCGATTTTTGGTGGACGTTCGTCAGTACCCGGTCCCCAGGACTGGCGGAACCGCTACTGATTCACCGCGGCGCCGATCGCCGGATTCGGTTCAAAGGCGCGTCTGAACCGCTCAATTGCGCCTCGTCTGCCCCCTCGCGATAGAATGGCTTTCACCCATGAAACTGAGACTGGTCTATCCTTTCTGCTTCTTCCTCTCGAACGTTCTGAGCTTCTCCGCCGAGGCGCCTTCGCTGGGCGGCTACTCGGCCGATGCCGCCCGCAGCGAACGCGAGTGGGAGACGAAGTTCCGCGCGATCCCCGATCCCTCCAACCTGCGCGCCTACATGCAGCGGATGTCGGCCCACCCGCACCACGTCGGATCGCCTTATGACAAAGACAACGCCGAGTGGATCCTCTCGAAGCTGAAGGAATTCGGCCTCGACGCTTCGATCGAGAACTTCGAGGTGCTGTTTCCTACTCCCAAGGAGCGCGTCGTGGAGCTCGTGGAACCGCATCGGTTCACCGCCAAGCTGCAGGAGCCGCCCGTCCCGGGCGACCCCACTTCATCGCAGCAGAGCGAGCAGCTCCCTTCTTATAATGCCTACTCGGCCGATGGCGACGTCACCGGGCCGCTGGTGTACGTGAACTACGGCATCCCGGCCGACTACGACGAACTTGAGCGCCTGAGCGTCTCGGTCAAGGGCGCGATCGTCATCGCGCGCTACGGCGGATCCTGGCGCGGCATCAAGCCCAAGGTGGCTGCCGAGCATGGCGCCATCGGCTGCCTGATCTACTCCGACGCGCGCGACGACGGCTACTCGGAGGGCCAAGTCTTTCCGGCCGGCCCCATGCGGCCCCGCGACGGTGTGCAGCGCGGCAGCGTGATGGACATGCCGGTTTATCCCGGAGATCCGCTCACACCGGGAGTGGGCGCAACCAAGGACGCCAAACGGCTGCCGATCAGCCAGGCCGCCACGCTCACCAAGATTCCCGTGCTGCCGATTTCCTACGGCGATGCGCAGCCGCTGCTGGCGGCAATCGGCGGCCGAACCGTCCCGGCCGCCTGGCGCGGCGGCCTGCCCATCACCTACCGTGTGGGTCCCGGACCGGCCAAGGTGCACCTGGTGGTGAAGTCCAATTGGGACCTCAAGACGCTCGACGACGTGATCGCGCGCATTCCCGGTTCGACGTACCCCGACGAATGGATCCTCCGCGGCAACCACCACGATGCCTGGGTCAACGGGGCCGAAGATCCGCTCTCCGGCACGTCCGCGGTGCTCGAAGAAGCGCGCGGCCTGGGGACTCTGCTGCGCGAGGGCTGGAAGCCGAAGCGCACCATCCTGCTGTGCTTCTGGGACGGTGAAGAGCCGGGGCTGCTGGGTTCGACCGAGTGGGCCGAAGCGCACGCCGCGGAGTTGGCCACGCGCGGCGCCGTCTACATCAACTCCGATACCAACACGCGCGGGGAACTGCGGGTGGAAGGTTCGCACACGCTGGAGAAGTTCATCAACTCGGTGGCGAAGGACGTGGAGGACCCCGAGGCCGGCATCCCGGTCTGGAACCGTTTGCGCTTTTACCGCATCGCCGGAATGAACGACGCGATCTCCGGCGGGCGCGGCGGAGGACCATCGGCGGCACCGGACGCCGGCGAGCGCGAGAATCCGCGTGTCGAAGCAGACCTGCGCATTGGCGCGCTGGGCTCCGGCTCCGATTACACCGCGTTTTTGGACCACCTCGGCGTGGCGTCGCTCAACCTGGGCTTCGGCGGCGAAGACCGGGAAGGCATCTACCACTCGATCTACGACGATTTCTACTGGTACACGCATTTCTCCGACACCGATTTCCGCTATGGCCGCGCGCTCGCCCAGACCGCTGGCACGGCCGCGATGCGCCTGGCGGACGCGGAACTCCTGCCGCTCGATTTCGACGACTTGACCGCTACCCTTGGCCGCTACGTGCACGAGGTGGAGAAGCTGGCGCGCGACGAGCGTGAGAAGATCATTGAGCGGAACCGCGAAATCGACGAGGGGCTCTTCGCGGCCATCGACGATCCTCGGTTTCCGCTGATGGCGCCGCACAGCGAGACGGTCCCGCCCTTCCTGGATTTCGCCCCGCTCGAAAACGGACTGGCCGCCCTGGAGCGCTCGGCCGCGGGGTACGACCAGGAGCTTGCCAAAGCCGCAACCAACGGAGGCGCCGCCCTGGCGCGCGCTTCCTTGCGCGAGGTGAATGCGCGCCTGGTGACCATCGAGCGGGCGCTCACGCTGAACGACGGCCTGCCCGACCGGCCCTGGTTCCGCCATCAGATCTACGCGCCCGGACTTTACACTGGCTACGGGGTCAAGACGCTGCCTGCCGTCCGCGAGAGCATCGAGCAGAAGGAATGGAAGCTGGCGGACGAGGAATTGGCTAAGGTGGGTAAAGTCCTGGAGAACACGGGCGTAGCTATCGAAGGCGCTACGACGGAGTTGCGAAAAGCGATCGGCCAATAACCGCGGGCCTATGCCGCCGCTCTGGGCCATGCGTCTGCGAAGACCAACTCCCCCGCAGCGGCCCCGGAACGCTTCGTCGCAGGATTACGAGTCATTCCGAGCGTCAAGCCGTGATATCGCTAGGTTCATGAAAACGCGGCCCGCACCCGCGTTGTCAGATGGCCAAGTTTGGGGCCGCCGCTCTCTCTCCGAACGCAATGTAAATTTCGTGTCCAAATCGCGTGCGCGCACGTCCAAGTTACCACGGGAAAATGTCATGCCCGGGAAGTCCTCCTGCCTGCTCTCCGTTTGTAGCGCGCTCTTTTTGGCCATCGCGCCCGGCCGCGCTGCCGAGGCCGACGCTTTAGCGATCTTGGCCAATATTCAGGCCCGCCACCTGCCGTTCGGCACGATTCTTGACCCGATCTTCACACTTACCGACAGCGACCAGATCGCCGGCTATACGCGCTGCGGCGATTCGGCGCTCTGGACTGGGCACTACCTGGCGGCCGAGGCTTTCCGCTACAAAGTGACGCAGGCGCCGGACGCCCTGAACAACGTCCAGCAGGCGATTGCCGGTGTCAAATCGTTGGCCGATGTCACGGGCACAAACCTTCTAGCCCGCTGTCTTGTCCCTGTCGATTCGCCCTACGCGGCCGGAATCGCCAGCGAAGAGGCCGCCAATGGAGTTTACACCAACAGCTCGGCCGGCTGGATCTGGATAGGCAACACATCCCGCGACGAATACTCGGGCGCGCTCTTTGGCTTGGCCGTGGCCTACGACATGGTATCCGATGCCAGCATCCAGAGTTCCATCAGCGACCTGGTCACGCGCCTGGTGGATTTTCTCGATGGCAACAACTGGTCCGTGGTGATGCCGAACGGGACAAGCAGCACTTCATTCCTGCTCCGTCCCGACCAGATCGAGACCTTTCTAGCTATTGGCCGCCACGTCAATTCAGGCCATTTTTCGAGCATCGGTTACGAAGCCCAGCGCCTGCTCTTCGCCGCGACTGTGCCGGTTCCCATCGCCGTCGATACTGCCAGCGACGATTCTTACTTCAAATTCAACCTGGATTACATCAATCTGTACAATCTGATCCGGCTGGAATCCAGCTCCGCGAAGTCGATTTACCAGACTGCCTACAGCGAGTTGCGCGATTACACCGCGGCGGACCAGAATGCCTTCTTCAACATCATCGATCTGGGCTTGAACGGCCCCAATGCCGCGCGCGACAGCCAGACGCTCGCGCTTCTCGATGGATGGCTGCTGAGACTGCGCCGGGATTTCGCCGTGGATCTCAGTGGCGCCGTTCCTGTCTGCGGCAGCCAGGCTTGCCAGCCGGTGCCCGTCTGGCTGCGCCCGCCCACGGACTTCCTGTGGCAGCGCAGTCCATTCCAGTTAGCGGGGGGCGGCGCCGGGATCATCGAATCCGCGGGGATCGATTACATATTGCCCTACTGGATGGCACGCTACTACGGTCTTCAGGAATCGATCGTGGTCCAATCGGCGGCCGCGCCCGTCGCAGTGACGGCGCCCGACTCGCTCGCGTCCATATTCGGCGCCAACCTGGCGCCCGCCACGATACAAGCCGCTGCTCAGCCGCTGCCGCTTGAGCTTGCTGGCATCACGGTCACCGTACAGGATTCGGTGGGAAACTCGGCGGCCGCGCCGCTGCTGTACGTCTCTCCGGGCCAGATCAACTTCCTGATGCCGTCGGGCCTGGCCACGGGCGTAGCCACTTTTACGATCGCCGGAGGAAGCGGAACACCGCTGACGGCCATCGGCGCGGTGGGACAAGTTGCGCCCGCCCTGTTCAGCATGAGCGGTAATGGCTCGGGTCTGGCCGCCGCCACGGCCGTTAGCGTTAATGCCGGCAACCCCCAGCAGCAATTCCCTGTCGCGCTGTTCGATTGCAGTAGCTCGCCTTGCAAAGCCTTACCCATCGACGTGGGGATCGATACCCCTGTTTACCTAACGCTTTACGCCACTGGAATCCGGCATCGCACTGCGCTCGATAACGTTCTGGTGACCATCAACGGCGTGAGCGTACAAGCCCTTTACGCGGGCCCTCAAGTCGGATTCGCCGGCCTCGACCAGATCAACATCGAGCTTCCGCTCACCCTGCGCGGCAGCGGCCTTAGCGACATCGTGCTCAAGGTCGATCAGCATCAGGCCAACGCGGTCAGCGTGGATGTGCAGTAGGGTCGAGCTTGCTGACGGCGAACCTGTTTCTTAAGCTAAGCTGATAAACATGTCCGGGTGGGAGCACATCGCCCGAAGCGCGTTTCCACCCTGCGCGGACCTGCATATAGCGTTTCCAAAGGAGTACTTGACGAATATGAAACTCCATATCGCTGCACCTCTGGCTCTGGCATTCACGGCATCTCTGAGCGCGCAATTAATCCCGTTCACGCTTGAACAGATGGTCGCCAGCACGGCGGACAACCCTTACGAACGGTTCCAGGACGGCCGGCCGAATGTCCCCGACAAACTACTGGAGAAATTGCGCGGCTGCTCGCTCGAAGAGGTCTGGGCCGTGATGGAGCAGCATGGCTATACTCACCAATACGAGGCTAAGTGGCAGATCGCCCACCCGGACCGAAGATTGGTCGGGCGCGCGGTGACGGCGCAATACGCCGGCGAGGCCGGATGTGTTTCATTTTATCGAGGGGCAGAATAAAGGAGTGCAGTTGCCTCATACCGCCGGGGAGGGTGCGCTCGGCCACGGCACCGGATACCGGAGGATGGTCGACGTTCTGCAGATGGGCGACGTCCTGGTAGTCGACTTGTTCGGAAGCGTCGACGCAGGAGGTCCCATCGGCGATAACATGGCTACGGCAATTTACGCAGCGACCCACGCCGGCCTCGTGATCGATGGCGCTGTACGCGATTTGGACGGGATCATCCTCGAGATCCCGATGGGGACTTACTTCCGGGCGCCTCATCCCGCCGCGATCAACAACGTGATGCTCAGCGGCATCAACATTCCGATCCGCATCGGGGGTGCCACGGTTATGCCGGGCGATGTAGTGCTGGGCGACCGCGAGGGTGTGTATTTTATACCACCGGCGCTGGTGCAGGAAATTGTGACGACGGCCGAAGTGACGCATGTTCACGACGAGTGGACCAAGGCGAAGTTTATGACGGGCAAGTATAAGGCCTCCGACCTCTACCCCACTCCCTGGGATCCGGAGTTGAAGAAGGAGTATGAGGAGTATCTGAAGCAGAAACTTGGCAAGAACTAGTCCGAAGACGGTCCTCGCGCCTCGCGCCCGGAGTTCCGTGTTTCGGAACGGGGCGTGCGGTAACGCTGGAGGCGCCGGAGCCGAGAGCTGGGGTGGCATCCGGTGACTGGACAGTGATAAGATTTAACCCATTAAGGGAGGGAAGAATGGATCACCATTCCAGACGCGATTTCCTGAGGACTGGGATTACCGCCGTACTCGCTGGCGCCGGAGGTTTGCCGGCGAGAGCGGCGCGTCCAACAGCGACCGATTGGGTGACACTCGGCAAATCCAACGTCAAGGTGACGAGGCTTGCCTTTGGCACTGGAAGCATCAGCGGGCGCGTACAGCAGGATTTGGGACAGGAACAGTTCACCAGGCTGGTGCGCTACGCCTACGATCACGGTATTCGCTTTTTCGAGACCGCCGAGTCGTACGGAGCTTCCCAAAATATGCTCGGCTTGGCGTTGAAGGGTCTCCCGCGCCATAGTTATCGACTTATGTCGAAGGTCACGACGCGAGAAGGCGTCAATCCGCGGGACAAGATCGACGAGCTGCGCAAACTCGTGAATACTGACTACTTCGACGTGTTGTTGCTGCACTGGCAACACGTTGCATCGTGGCCCACGGACACCGTGCGGTGGCAAGATGGGCTTCTGGAAGCCGAGTCGAAGCACGCCGTTGTGGCACACGGTGCGTCAGTGCATGGGCTTCCGGCGTTGCGCCAGGTCCCGGGAAACAAGTGGCTCAAGGTCGCCATGATCCGAATGAATCATAAGGGCGTGGCAATGGACGCGGAGGACTACGCCACCAGGGGGCTGGGAAATGTCAATGAAGTCGTCACACATGTGAAGCAGGCCCGCGAGGAACAGATGGGCCTGATCAGCATGAAACTCGTAGGAGAGGGTGCGTTCATTCGACGTGAAGATCGCCAGGCGGCGATGAGGTTCGCCTTCCAGAATGCGGGCATCGATTCCGTGACGGTTGGCTACAAGAACACGGCAGAGATTGATGAGGCTATTGAAAACGTGAATCTGGCGCTCGCGTAGTAAATCCCGTGAGAGATCTCGACGATCGCCCTTGTAGATCTCACTATGCACGCCAGCGGCATGGATGATATCGCCGCTCCCCCCTCGGTTCTCGTGGCACCAGGCGACCTCGGCTTTCGATGATGGGATTGGTGGCTTTCGGCGTGTAAAGCCCGTCCGACCGTTTCGTTACGATGCCGTCCAGGTCCCGCGCAAGGAACGGGCGAGCGTTGCGGGTCGCTGGCCGATAGCGACCATCAGGGGAGAGGCGGCGGATGAGTTCGTCGCAGGCGACCGCCGCCCAGGCTTTCCAAGCAAGACCGAGCGGCTTGTCCTTAACATCGCGGCGAACCAGGCGGCGATCGGACTGGAGGAAGCCCGACTTCGGACGGAACAACGTCGAATAGCCAAAGGCCTCGACCTAGCGGAGGCTCGACCCGCCCATGCGGCCCAAGTTGCTGCTGAGGCAGAGCGGGCGAAGCAATCTTTGCTCAGCATACCCGCAGCCACAAATGGCAGGACCTTGCGCTCGCGAGGGGGCGTTATCATGGCGAACGCAACCACCAGGGTCTTGGCAACAGGTTGATCATACCGGACGAATCCCACGCTGAGAATTGTGGACGGCTGCGGCGCCGCGAACGGTTGGCCGGCCTGCTGAACTACTATTATCGACAGGCCGGCTGAATCAGCAAAATCTCAAGCTGGTGCCACCGAAGATCGGTCGGGCGGAAGCGGTCGGGACGGTCTCCGTTGCCGCCGGAGGCCCGCCGCGGTTCGATCGGCCCGGGCGGTTCATCGCTCGTGATCGGCCGCCGCGGCCGCGCGCGCCGGACGGCGGCCGGCCGCGGAAACTGACGCGCACTATGCCGTGCGCGTTGATCGCCCGGTCCGCGGGCCGCAGCGGGACGTGCGGCATATATTCCTCGTCGTTGCTACCGGTGAATAGCAGATGTATCAGCCTTGCGGCCAGTTCACGAGAGCAGCAACAATCGGCCGGTAAGATTGTCGGTCTGTGGTCTCTCTTCTGGTGTGCAAACTGAATCTGGACCGGTTGGAAATCCTCGGAGACCCAAGTCCCGTTGATTTTGCAGAATTCAGTCACGTCATCCGCGCCCTGGATGGCTACCCGGATTTCGTTATCAGTTTGCGACAAGAGCACGGCTTCAAGGGCCTTGCCATTTGAGTATGTGATTGTCATTTTTCTCCTCCCGGAGCTTACTCTCTTTCGAAGATGAAGACAGCATGGACCGCCTTTGTCCTCACAGCAATGTTCTCTTTAGTTATGGACCAGCGCGGTGTTGGGGTTGGCTTCACAAACTCTCTCCGATAAGGGCACGTTGTGCAATGAAGGCGCTCTTCGGCCGGCGCGAACCGCGGCCCGGCCGCGGAAGCCCGGGTGTTGCACCGTGCGCACTACGGTCGGGGCCGCGGGACGTGCGGCCACTTCAGGTTCATATCCTTTCAGACGATCTGATAGTTTGGAGTTTCGATGATTTCGTTCTCCAACATAAACAAGCAGTACGGCAGACAGTTGATCTTTGTCGACGCGTGTTTCCAGTTGAACGCGGGCGAGAAGGTAGGGCTGGTCGGTCCCAACGGTTCGGGCAAGACCACTCTATTCCGTATGGTGGTAGGCGAGGAAGATCCCGACGAGGGCGAGGTCTCAGTTCCTAAGCGCTTGACCATCGGCTATTTCCGACAGGACGTGGAAGAGATGCAGGGGCGGTCCACGCTGGACGAGGCCATCGCTGGCAGTGGGCGGGTGGGCGACTTACATCACGAGTTGGAGAGCCTGCACAGGGGGCTGGAGGATCCGGAACAAGCCGGCCAGATGGACCGGATCCTGGAACGTTTCGGTCACGTGCAGGAGGAGTACGAGCACCTGGGCGGCTACGCCTTGGAAGCGCAGGCTCGCGAGGTGCTGCACGGCCTGGGCTTCCAGGAAGACCAAATCGATGGTGACGTGGGGAACTTGTCGGGTGGCTGGAAGATGCGCGTGGCCCTGGCACGTGTCCTGCTCGGGCGGCCGGATGTGCTTCTGATGGATGAGCCGACCAACCACCTCGATATCGAGTCGATCATCTGGCTTGAGCAGTTCCTCAAATCGTATTCCGGCGCACTGCTGATGACGTCGCATGACCGCGAGTTCATGAACCGCGTCGTGTCGAAGATCGCCGAAATCGATTCGGGCGAGATCATAGCGTACTCGGGCAACTATGATTTCTACGAGCGCGAGCGGGCCATACGGGAGTCGAACCAGCAGGCGGCGTTCGCCCGGCAGCAGGCCATGTTTGCGAAGGAACGGCGCTTCATCGAGAGGTTCAAGACGCACGCGGCCAAAGCGGCGCAGGTTCAGAGCCGCATTAAGGCATTGGATAAGATCGAAAAGATCGAGCTTCCGAAGAAGCGCCAAATCGTCAAGTTCGAATTTCGCGTCCCGCCGCGGTCGGGAGACCAGGTCGTGGTGATCGAAGATCTCTACAAGGCCTACGGGTCGCGCATAGTCTACGCGGGATTCAACCTGACGGTGCGGCGGGGTGAGCGATGGGCGGTGATGGGGCGGAACGGAGCGGGCAAGAGCACCCTGCTCAAGATGATCGCCGGCGCAGCCACACCCGATGCGGGGAGCGTACGGCTGGGAGCGAGTCTCACCATGGGCTATTTCGCGCAGCAATCGCTGGACGTGCTGGATCCGGACCTGACCATTTTCGAGCAACTCCAGAAGGACTTTCCGCAAGACGGCTATGGATCGCTGCGCACGCTGGCCGGCGCGTTCCAGTTCTCAGGCGATGACGTCGACAAGAAGATCCGCGCGCTTTCAGGCGGCGAGAAATCGCGACTGGCGATCGCGCGGATGCTCTACGACCCGCCCAATTTCCTGGTGCTCGACGAACCGACCAACCACCTGGATCTCGCAACCAAGGAGATGCTGGCCGAAGCGCTGGGGCAGTTCGAAGGCACCATGGTATTCGTATCTCACGACCGCACGTTCTTGCGCGCCCTCGGATCGCGCGTGCTGGAGTTGGGAGGGGAAAGCGGTACCGACCGCAACCCTCTGCTATATCCCGGCTCGTACGTGGAGTACGTGCAGAAGATGGGGCACGAAGCGCCGGGCATTTACGCTTGATGGCCGGAAGCGCAGGCGCTGGCGAGACAGCAACAACACGAGATCTCTGACCGGGCTAGTGGTCTGCGGCAAGCAGATCAACGATTATCCAACACTGCGCGTGCGCGC
>CAYRWE010000057.1:0-22626 GCA_964427655.1 uncultured Solibacteraceae bacterium
TGACTCAGGGCCTCACAAACCTGCTGCGCGCTGGGCACGTGACCCACGTTTGCACAGACGACTACCATAAGTTCGACCGCCACGAACGCGCCGCGCGCGGCATCACGGCGATCCATCCGGAGTGCAACTATCTCGATATCCTCGAGCTGCAGTTGGAGCGCCTGCACTACGGCCAGCCTATTCTCAAGCCCGTGTATGAGCACTCGACGGGCACGCTGATCCGACCCGAATACGTGCAGCCGAGAGAGTTCGTGATCGTGGAGGGGCTGCTCGGTCTGCATACGGTGGTCATGCGGCAGTTCTATGACGTCAAGGTGTTTCTCGAACCGCCGGAGGATTTGCGCCGCGTGTGGAAGATTAAGCGCGACACCACCAAGCGCGGCTACACGGCCGGGCAGGTGCTCTCAGAGCTCGAAAAGCGCGAGCCCGATTCGCGCGATTACATCCGCCCCCAGCGGCGGCACGCCGATATCGTGGTGCAGTTCTACCCGCCCGAAGGCAAATCGGCCGAGGAAACCAACGGCCATCTGAACGTGCGGCTTACCCTGCGCCCGACCATCCCGCATCCCGACATGACCTACCTGTGCACCGGCAAGGAGAACACCGGAATCCGGCTGATCCTGGGCCGCGATTCGGGCCGCCCCGTGGACATTCTGGAGATCGATGGCAGCGTCACGCCCGAGCAGAGCGCTTATCTCGAGGAGACGATCTGGAGGCACCTGCCGGGCGTGGACCCGATCCCATCGAACCAGTTCGGCGCGTATCAGGACCGCGGCGAGACCCGCCACAGCGACCCGCTGGCGCTAACGCAACTGCTCTTGACCTATCATCTGCTGCGGGAGCACGGAACCGGAGAGCCGCGCTTATTCGCGCCGCCCGTCGCGGCACTCGATCGCGTGCTGACCAGCCGCTCCGCCGCCGGACAAGGCGAAGGAGATTGAACCGCTCCGTTACCGTCGCGGCTCGGTATGTTTTCCCGAGCCGCGACCGTAAGGGAGTTCCCGCCCTCTAATGCAATCTGCAAATCAGTAACTGCCGCTCGTACACCATCTCCGGGGGCAGATGATTGTGCAGATCGATGAACAGCTCTTCGTGCCCGATGACCTCCGCGCGCCAGGCTGCCGGGTCGATGCTCTGCAAAGCTTCGAACTTCTTCCGCGGGAAGGCCAGCCCGTTCCAGTCGATATGTTCGTACTGCGGCAACCAGCCGATGGGCGTTTCCTTGGCCTTCGCGCGCCCGTGCACCCGGTCCACAATCCAGGTGAGCACGCGCATATTCTGCCCGAAGCCGGGCCACATGAACTCGCCGCTCTCGTCTTTGCGGAACCAGTTCACGTGGAACACCCTCGGCAGCTCGCTCAGGGAATGCTGCATGTTCAGCCAGTGCCGGAAATAATCGCCCATGTGATAGCCGCAAAACGGCAGCATCGCCATGGGGTCCCGCCTCACCTTGCCCACTTCCCCCGCCGCCGCCGCGGTCATCTCCGATCCCATGGTCGCGCCGGCGTACACGCCCGAGGTCCAGTTGAACGATTCGAAAACCAGCGGCATGGTCGTGGCGCGCCGTCCGCCGAAAACAATCGCGCTGATCGGTACGCCCTCGGGGTCTTCCCACGCGGGGTCGATGGTGGGGCACTGCGCGGCAGGCGCCGTAAAGCGCGCGTTGGGATGCGCCGCCTTGGCTCCGGTCTTGCGCGCGATCTCCGGCGTCCACGGGTTGCCCCGCCAGTCCAGGCACTCGGCGGGCGGCTCGTCGGTCATGCCTTCCCACCAGACGCCGCCCTCGGGAGTCAGCGCCACGTTGGTGAAGATCGTATTCTTGGAAAGCGTCGCCATGGCATTTGGGTTGGTCTTCACCGAAGTCCCCGGCGCCACGCCGAAGAAGCCCGCTTCGGGATTGATGGCGCGCAGGCGTCCCTTCGCGTCCGGCCGGATCCACGCGATGTCGTCGCCCACCGTCCAGACCTTCCAGCCTTCGAATCCTTTGGGCGGGATCATCATGGCGAAATTCGTCTTGCCGCACGCGCTCGGAAATGCCGCCGCCACGTACGTCTTCTCGCCCGCGGGGTTCTCGACGCCCACGATCAGCATGTGTTCGGCCAGCCACCCTTCGTCGCGAGCGATGTTGGAGGCGATCCGCAGCGCGAAGCATTTCTTCCCCAGCAGCGCGTTCCCGCCGTACCCGGAGCCGTACGACCAGATCTCCCGGCTCTCAGGGAAATGCACGATGTACTTTTCCTTGTTGCACGGCCACGGGGCGTCCTTCTGCCCGTTCTGCAGCGGGGCGCCCACGCTGTGTATGCACGGCACCACGCGTTGTTCGTCTTTATCGATTTCCCTGAAAACCGCGAGGCCGATGCGGGCCATGGCGCGCATGTTCACCACCACGTACGGCGAATCGGTCAGTTGCACGCCGATCTGCGACATCGGAGAGCCCACCGGTCCCATGCTGAACGGGAGCACATACATCGTGCGCCCGCGCATGCACCCCGCGAACAGCGACTTCAGCCTGCGCCGCATGGTGTGCGGATTTTCCCAATTGTTCGTGGGACCCGCTCCGTCCTTCGACGACGAGCAGATGAAGGTGCGCTCCTCCAGCCGCGCCACATCTCCCGGATCGGAGCGTGCGTAGTAACATCCCGGCCACAGCTTCTCGTTCAGCTTAATCAGTGTCGAGTTCGCCACCATCTCTTCGCATAGCCGGCGATACTCTTCGGCCGAACCGTCCACCCAGTGGATAGCGTCCGGCTTAGTCAGCTCGGCGATCTTCTCGACCCACTTCAGTAAATGTTTGTTTTCGCACGGAGCCTTTCTTTCCCACCTGCTTGTTAGTCTGATAACGTTTGGAGCGGCCATTTCTGTACCTGTTCAATCTCTTCCGGCGAGACTATGATACCGGGCCGCTACTAAGTGACGGAATAGAGGTGGGACAAAACGGACCAGTGGCCCTATACGGACCACGCCTGCGACCGCGGTCCCCTACGGTCGCGGCTCAGTCCCGAACCGAGGCTCGACCGCGGATTCAACCCGCGACGGCGTCGAGCCGCCGCTCGGCGGGATACGGCAGCACGTAGTGCAGCTCGCCCCTCATGACGCGGCGCTGCAATTCCGTCCAATATTCCAGCGTAAAGAGATCGCCGTGGCGCGCGCGAAACCACTCGCTCAAGTCGGGCGGGATGCCCAGGAACCGCTCCCACTCGTCCACCAGGACATCGTTTTCTTCCACCGCGAACCAGGCGCCATCCACCTCGCTGTTCCACAACAGCTCGTCCTGCTCGTTCTGGTGCGGCGTCTCGCGGAAATGGTAATGAGAAAGCGGCGCCAGGTCGTCGAAATCGAAGAGCGTCACGTTGCGCGCGTGGGTCAGCCCGGTGTTGAAGGTCAGGCCGTAATGATCGCCCACGAAAAAGCCCATCCACGCCAAGTCCTTGATGAACGCTCCCAGCGCGTCTGCCACGCGCTCGCGCTCGTCGCGAGCGGCGGTCCGGTCGAAGAACGTGTTGAGCGGCTCGACGCGCCGCTGCGCATACACATGCCGCAGCACCACCGTTTCGCCATCCATCCGGACGCTGAAGGGCGCCGTGCGGAGCAGCTCTTCGAGCACGCTTTCGTCGAACGACTCGCGCGGGAAATGCAGGTTGCGGTAGAGCCACGCGTCCAGCATCAGGCGCCCGCGATTCATCTCGTGCACCCAGCGGTACAGATCCATGATGCGCGCCCGGCCGGTCCATCCGTCCTTGCCGGAGAAGTCGCGAACTACCTTGAATACGTACGGAAACGAGGGCGGTGAGAAGACCACCATGGCCGTGCCGGCTCGCCCCGGCGCCGGGCTGAACCTCTCGCCGGATTCCCGCAGATGGCGCCGCAGCCGCTGGTTCAGCGCCACGCGCGCCGGATGCGTGAAGCCCAGCACCGCGCACATAGCCGGATGGCCGCGCTCGGGCGCCAGCGTATCGAGGAAAGCCAGCGTCTCGCGGTAGGCATCCGTGCGCGCATGAAAAGTGGAGCGCGTCGAGACGAACAGGATGTTGCGCATGTCCTCGCGGCCGCTGAGCACGGCATCCACGGCGATTCCGCGATCCCCGTGCCGCAGCGCCAGCACCACGGGCAGCTCGCGCTTCACGCCGCACAGCTTCCCGGCCAGGTACGCCTCGCGGTCGCGGAAGAGCGTCGGCTCCAGCATCCGCAGCTCGCGCGGCGGCCCGCTGTCCGATCCCCAGTCGCGCAGGAGCCGGGCGGCGACACGCGCGGCATCCCGCGACGCGTCTTCGAACGGCGCCCCCAAGCCCCGGCTCGCCAGCAGCTCTTCGATCGATCCCCGCAGCCGCTCTGGGCGCGCGCTGTACCGGCGCCAGATGGGATCGGGCTGTGACGCGTGCCAGCCTTCGGTCAGCCCGTCGTCGTCGTACTCCACGGGGATCTCCTGGGCGTCGAAGGCCAGCCGCATGGTCGAGTAAAAGAAGGTGAGCGCCAGGTCCACGTCGTAACGGTCGAAGGCGCACTCCAGAAACAGGTGCCGCGCCGCCAGCCAGAAGCCGCGGTCCGACGCGCGCTCCTCGAATTGCCGCTTCACCTTACGCCAGGCATCGTCCACCGCGTCACGGTACAGCCGCACGCGCTGCTCGGCGTGGATTGCCCCTTGCGCCCAGGCCCGCGTTTCGAAGGTCTCCTGCGCCATGGCGGTAATGGCGTTGAACGTCTCGAGATACCCGTTATGGGCGGCCAGGATCAGCTCGGCCGCGCGCCGCGCTTCGTCCCGGCCCCTGGGCGGCAGGTTTTCCAGGGCCGCTGCCCCACCCGGAAAAAGTCGGCGCCGCGCGCTCGGTTGGCGCTCCCGAAGCATGATTGACGATACCATCCGCAGCCGCATTCCGGACGCGAGATTGGCGATCCGTCTGCACCGCTTCGAACTGTGGTGATGAAGCCGGCTGTTTGTGCCTTGCTGCTGGCGGTTTGCGGATCTGGCCAAGCGCGCCGGTCACGCACGCCGCGAGCCGCTGATTCGAGTGAGCGTCCTGGCAAGCACCCCGCCCCACGTAGCAGTGCAGTTCGTTATCATCGCTGGGGTGAGGTGCATACGTGGTTTCCTCGCCCGTTAGCCAGGCGTCACCAAGATCTAATTTCCTTTTGATCCGCAGCGCCCTGGTAGCGGCGCTCGGCGGATTGCTGTTCGGATTCGATACGGCCGTGATTTCCGGAACCACTCGGGCGCTCAGCCAGGTTTACGGGCTCTCGCCGGGGATGCTCGGGTTCACAGTCTCCATCGCCCTTTGGGGAACCGTCTTCGGCGCGATTCTGGCCAGCCGCCCTGCCGATCGCTACGGTCGCCGCGCGGCTCTGCACTGCCTGGCCGTGTTCTACCTGGTATCGGCTCTCGGTTGCGCGTTTGCGCCCAGTTACATCTGGCTGGTCGTCTTCCGCTTCATCGGCGGCCTGGGCGTCGGCGCTTCTTCGGTGGTCGGCCCCATGTATATCGCCGAGATCGCTCCGGCCGCAAAGCGGGGCCGCCTGGTGGGGCTGTTCCAGGCCAATGTCGTCTCGGGCATCCTGCTCGCCTATCTCTCCAATTACCTGGTGGGACTGGCGCACACCGGCCCGGCGGAGTGGCGCTGGAAGCTGGGCGTGGCGGCGATTCCCGCGCTCGTCTTCTTCTTTGCGCTCTTCTCCATCCCCCAAAGCCCGCGCTGGCTGGTGCGCGTGGGCCGTCGCGAGGAAGCACGCGACGTGCTCAAGCGGATCGGCGAGCCGGATGTCGACCGGCACATCGCCGACATCGTGGAATCCGTGACCACGGAGCGAGTTGGAGGCAGCGAGCCGCTCTTCCAACGCAAGTACCGCCTGCCGATTTTCCTGGCTCTCTCGATGGGCATATTCAACCAGTTCACCGGCATCAACGCCATCCTCTACTACGTCAACGATATCTTCGAGCGCGCCGGTTATAGCAAGGTCTCGAGCGATCAGCAGGCCGTGGTGATCGGCTTGACCTTCTTCGTATTCACTCTGGTGGCCATGAGCGCCATCGACCGTCTGGGGCGGAAGAAACTGCTGCTGCTGGGCGCTCTGGGATGCGGTTTTAGCCTGGCCGGCGTGGCCGCCATCTTCGCCACCGGGCAGCACTGGGGATGGCTGCTTTGGCTACTGGTGGGCTTCATCGCCTTCTTCTCTCTCTCGCAGGGCACGGTGATCTGGGTCTATCTGAGCGAGGTATGTCCCACGCTGGTGCGGGCCAAGGGGCAGAGCCTGGGCAGCTTCAGCCACTGGTTCACGGACGCCGCAATCTCCGGCATCTTCCCCTTGATGGCCGCTTCCTCGGGGGCCGCGCCGTTCGCGTTGTTCTCGGTGATGACGTTGGCGCAGTTCGTGGTGGTCCTGATGTTCTATCCGGAGACCAAAGGCCTGACGCTCGAACAGATGCAGAAGCGCGTGCTGCGCTAGGTGGGGCACGCTTTAGCTTGCCCTTGTACTCCCATGTGCGGAATCCCCAAGCCATGAGCCGCACCGGCCAGCATCCGTGGTGGCTTCCTTACGCCTCTCTCTACGCCGCCCTGGGGCTGTTCTTCGCCTGGTACGCCACCCTCTACTTCCGGCGCTATCCGGTCGGCGCGCCCCAGGCCGCGGCCCTGTATACCTGCCTGATGCTCCTATTGGCCCTCGACCTGGCGCCCGGCTTTCCGGCTCTTCGCTCGCGGCTCCGCGAGCGCCTTCGCGGCCCCTCGGCTGCCGCGCTCTGCATCCTGCTCTTCCTGGTTCCCTACCTGCTCTACTGCGCCGCCACGGGCGATTTCCGTTGGCCCGCTCTAACCAAAGTTCTCGCCCTCGCGGTGTTGCCGATCGGCCTGTTCGCCGCCGCTCCCGTTCGCGCGCCCCAGCGCATGAACTGGCAGGATGCACTGGTTCTGCTCTGGCTGATGCTCCCGGCTTTATTCGGATGGATTGCCGGAATCTGGAACGTGCCGCCGAATCTGGATTTCATGGCCCGGCTCTTCCTTATCGGCGTGGGAGCGTGGTCTTTCCTGATCTGGCGGAAGGTGGAAGGCTCGGGCTACGAATTCCGCCTCTCGCCGGCCATCGCCCGTGACGTGCCGGTCTATTTCGCCGGATACGCGGTCCTCGCGCTGCCGCTCGGATTCGGTCTTGGCTTCATCGCCTGGAATCCCAAATGGCACGGCGCGCCGGCCTTCCTTTCCGATTATCTGACCATCTTCCTGTTCATCGCTCTCGCGGAGGAGCTTTTCTTCCGCGGCCTGCTCCAGAATCTCCTGGAGGCCAGCCTGCACTCGCGCTATGGCGCCCAGGCTCTGGCCGCCGTGATTTTCGGATTGAGCCACATCCGCCACGCGCCGTTTCCCAACTGGCGATACGTCCTGCTCGCGAGCGTAGCCGGATGGTTTTACGGCTCGGCATACCGCAGCCATCGCAGCTTGATGGCCTCGGCTGCCGTGCACGCCCTCGTTGACACGCTGTGGCGAACCTGGTTAACTTTGCCAAGACCCTAGGTGCGAAAGGAACCGTACATGAAGAGAATCGCCATTCTGCCGCGACGCTCCGCCGGCGCCGCGCTGTTACTGCTCGCCATCGCCGCCCCGGGCCTGGCCCAGGACAGCGGCTACAAACCTCGGAATCAGCTCATCCCCGGACCGGATTGCACCTTGAAGGGCGCCTGGACGGGCGCCGCCTCCAGCACTTGCACCGCCGAGACTCACGCCGCCTGGCTCCAGGACGTCCAGCATTGGCGCATGGAGCGCGCCATCCGCATCGGCTACAATCCCGCGCGCTATGAGCTGCCGGAATCGAAATGGATCCAGTCCAGTTTCATGCAGCCGCAGATGATGGTGCATGACCGCTACTTTTACGATCCCGTGGCGGGCAAGTACACCGTCGACCGCTATCTGGACGACGTCGAGAAACGATACGGCGGCATCGATTCCGTGCTGGTCTGGTCCACCTATCCCAACATGGGCATCGACAACCGCAACCAGCTCGACATGGTGGCCAGCATGCCGGGCGGCTTGGCGGGCGTGAAGCAGATGGTGGCCGATTTTCATCGCCGCGGCGTGCGCGTGCTCTTTCCCATGATGATGTGGGATCAGGGCACCCGCCAGCCCGCCGCTCCGTGGCCCGACGCCATCGCCGCCCTGATGAAGCAGATCGGCGCCGATGGCATCAACGGCGATACCCAGGATGGCGTTCCCGAGGCCTTCTCGCTAGCCGCCGATCGCGCCGGCCACCGGCTCGTGTTCGAGCCCGAGGGCGGCCCCGCGGATGAGGCCCTGGCCTGGAACCTCATGACCTGGGGCCAGTATGGTGGCCAGTTCGATTTCGTGCCCGGCGTCGACCGCTACCGCTGGCTCGAGCCGCGCCATATGGTCCACATTTCGGACCGCTGGAATCGCGCCAAGACCGACGATTTGCAATACGCCTTCTTCAACGGCGAGGGCTGGGAATCCTGGGAGAACATCTGGGGCATTTGGAACGGCATTACGCCCCGCGACGCCGAGGCTACCCGCCGCGTCGCAACCATCGAGCGCGCGATCGCTCCGTTTCTCACCAGCCGGGAATGGGAGCCGTTCTGTCCCATGCACCATTACGGCGTTTTCGCCAGCCGCTGGCCTCTCGGCGACGGCACCGTTTGGACCATCGTGAATCGCGGCGAGTATACCATCGCGGGCCGCCAGATGACCGTTGCGCGGCGCGAGGGCGTGCGCTACTTCGATCTGTATCGCGGCACGGAGTTGAAACCCGAGCGGGAAGAGGCCGGTGACGTGCTCTCCTTCGATCTCGAGCCGCACGGCTTCGGCGCTATCCTGGCCCTGCGCGGCGAGCCGACCGGAGCCGAGCGTCAATTGATGGAGAAGATGCGCGTCCTGTCGGCGCAGCCTCTATCGAGTTACTCCGCGGAATGGAAAGTTCTGCCGCAGAAGCAGGTGGAGATACGGCCTACCGCGCCCTCGGCCTCCGCGCCCGAAGGGATGGTCAAGATCCCCGCCGCCGATTTCCTGTTCCAGGTGGAGGGAATCGAAATCGAGGGATCGAACGATATCGGCGTGGACGTGCAATACCCGTGGGAACCCACGCCGCGCCGCTTTCACGAGCACCGCATCCAAGTCGCGGCTTTTTTCGTGGACCGCTATCCGGTCACCAATGCGCAGTTCAAGAAGTTCCTGGATGCCACGCACTACCGCCCGCAGGACGATTTGAATTTTCTGCGCGATTGGTCCAACGGCACGTATCCATCGGGCTGGGCCAATAAGCCGGTGACCTGGGTTTCACAAGAGGATGCCCGCGCTTACGCGGCCTGGGCGGGCAAGCGGCTCCCGCACGAGTGGGAGTGGCAGTATGCCGCGCAAGGCGCCGACGGCCGCGCTTATCCCTGGGGCGACGACTGGCGGCCGGATGCCGCTCCCACCCCGCAGAAGAGCCGAACCATGGCGGGACCCGCCGAGGTCGATGCGCATCCCGCGGGCGCCAGTCCCTTCGGAGTCATGGACCTGGTCGGCAACGTGTGGCAGTGGACCGACGAGTATGTAGACGACCACACGCGCGGCGCCATCCTGCGCGGCGGCAGTTACTACCAGCCGCAGGGATCCATCTGGTACTTCCCGCAGGCCTACCGGAACGACCAGCACGGTAAGCTGCTGCTAATGGCTCCAGCTTACGACCGGTCCGGCGCGCTCGGGTTCCGCTGCGTGGTGGACGCGCGGTAAGCCTCCGCGGGCCGCGCAAAGTTGGCGAATTCGAGCAACCACTCCCTGACCGTCCGCGGCTCAGTTCCGAGCCGCGACCGTGAGGGAGCGGTCTTCTATCAACACTATCTCGCGGTCCCAGCTCTAGTGAAGAGCCGCGCCGCCTAATGTTACATTGCCGGACGCGGTTGCGCCGATCCATTGGATCGTCAATGTCTGACCCGCCGAAGCCGCGCTGTAAGTGAGCGTGTAGTTGCGGTCCCAGCGGCCCGTCTGGCTTGCCGTAGTGTCCTGGTAATTGGCCGCCGATCCATCCGATAAGCTGGCCGTGAGCTGACCGCCGCTATTCTCACCGCCGGCATGCACCACCAGGGTGCGCAGGTTGGTGTCCGCTGGAACCGTGAACGAGAACCCCTCGCCAGGGTGACTGGAACTGCTTTCCACGTAAACGACGGCATTGTTCGAACCCTGCGCGGCGGGCGTTCCGTCGCTCCAGGTCAGCGTGCGCGGGTCATTGCCGGTGGTGGCCACCGCCAGAGATCCGATCTCCTTGTAGTTGCCGATTAGCGCTGTGACACCGGCTTTGCGATCCGCCAGTCCGGGACCACCGGAGACGATACCCCAGTTGACCCAATCGGTAGTTCCTTCGGTAGTCAGGTTGAAAGTTCCCGCGTTGAAGTTGCCGGTGCCGGAGAGACTTCCGCCGCTGGTTGTTGCGGGCGTGTTAGTCAGGCTGAAACTTGCCGGCGTGGTTACTCCCGCCACGCTGGCCGTTACGGCATAGCCACCCGCTTGGCCGTTAGCGGTTAGCGTGGGCGCGGTGGCCACTCCGCTGGTGTTGGTAGTAACTGTAGCCGATCCGCCGAACGCCGCGCTGGCTCCGCTGGACGGTGCCGCGAAGGTGACGGAGACGCCACTCAGCGGATTGCCGCTGCCATCCTTGACGACGGCTTGCAGGGCCGCTGTAAACGCCGTATTCACAATGGCGCTCTGCGGCGTGCCGCCAGTAGCCGTGACGCTTGCCGGTCCGGCCGCGAGGTTGGTCAAGCTGAAGCTGGCCGGAGTAGTTACTCCCGCCACGCTGGCCGTTACGGCATAGCCACCCGCTTGGCCGTTGGCGGTTAGCGAGGGCGCGGTAGCCAATCCGCTGGTGTTGGTAGTAACTGTAGCCGATCCGCCGAACGCCGCGCTGGCTCCGCTGGACGGTGCCGCGAAGGTGACGGAGACGCCACTCAGCGGATTGCCGCTGCCATCCTTGACGATGGCTTGCAGGGCCGCTGTAAACGCCGTATTCACAGTGGCGCTCTGCGGCGTGCCGGAGGTAGCCGTGACGCTCGCCGGCGATCCCGCGAGGTTAGTCAAGCTGAAGCTGGCCGGAGTAGTTACTCCCGCCACGCTGGCAGTGACGGTATAGCTACCCGCCTGGCCGTTGGCGGTTAGGGACGGCGCGGTGGCCACGCCGCTGGTGTTGGTAGTAACCGTAGCCGATCCGCCGAACGCCGCGCTGGCTCCGCTGGCCGGTGCCGCGAAGGTGACGGAGACGCCACCCAGCAGATTGCCGCTGCCATCCTTGACGACGGCTTGCAGGGCCGCTGTAAACGCCGTATTCACGGTGGCGCTCTGCGGCGTGCCGCCAGTGGCCGTGACGCTTGCCGGTCCGGCCGCGAGGTTGGTCAAGCTGAAACTTGCCGGCGTGGTTACTCCCGCCACGCTCGCGGTAACGGTATAGCCACCCGCCTGGCCGTTGCCGGTGAGTGCGGGAGCGGTAGCCACTCCGCTGGCATTAGTAGTAACTGTTGCCGAGGCGCCGAACGTCGCGCTGGCTCCGCTGGCTGGCGCGGCGAACGTCACACTCACCCCGCTCAGCGGATTACCGCTGCCATCCTTCACCGTAGCTTGCAGGGCCGTCGCAAACGCCGTATTCACGGTGGCGCTTTGCGGCGTACCGACCGTGGCCGTCACACTCGCCGGCGGCCCCGCGAGGTTGGTCAGGCTGAAGCTGGCCGGGGTAGTTACGCCCGCTACACTGGCGGTTATTGCATAACTACCCGCCAGCCCGTTGGCCGTCAAGGCCGGCGCGGTGGCCACGCCGCTGGAGTTCGTGGTTACAGTCGCCGATCCGCCGAACGCCGCGCTGGCTCCGCTGGCTGGAGCGGCGAACGTCACGCTCACCCCGCTCAGCGGATTGCCATTGATATCTTTAACAGTCGCCTGCAGGGCTGTGGTGAAGCCCGTGTTCACCGTGGCGCTCTGTGGCGCTCCCGCCGTCGCGGTGACACTCGAAGCCGATCCCGCCGATCCTGCCAGCGAGACCGCCGCTCCACCTAAACTCACGCTGCCGGAGTCCGTCACATCCACCCACTGGATGGTCAAGCTCTGCCCCGCCGACGCAGCGCTGTAACTTAGCGCGTAGTTCCGGTCCCATCGGCCACTCTGGTTCGCCGTGGTGTCTTGATAATTCGCCGCTGATCCGTCCGATAAGTGGGCCGTGAGGGCACCGCCGCTATTCTGTCCACTGAGATGCAGCACCAGAGTGCGCAGATTGGTGTCCGCCGGAACGGTGAAGGAAAACCCGTTGCCGGCGTGGCCCGTGTTGCTGTCTACGTACACGACGACGTTATTCGAGCCGCTGGTGGCGCGCGTTCCGTCGCTCCAGGTCAGCGTGCGCGGGTCGTTGCCGGTGGTGGACACCACGATGGTTCCGATCTCGGTGTAGTTGCTGATTTGCGCGGTGACACCGGCTTTACGATCGACCATCCCGGGTCCGCCGGAGATAACTCCCCAGGTAACCCAGTCGGAGGTTCCCTCGGTCGTTAGGTTGAAAGTTCCCGCGTTGGAGTTGCCGGAGCCGGACAGAGATCCGCTGCCGCCGGTTGTCGTGGATGTATTGGTCAAACTAAAGCCAGCGGGGGTAGTGACGCCCGCCACGCTAGCGGTCACCGTGTAGCTGCCCGCCTGGCTGTTGGCGGTTAGGGTCGGCGCGGTGGCTACACCGCTGGTATTAGTGGTGACGGTGGCCGATCCGCCGAACGTCGCGCTGGGGCCGCTGGCCGGCGCCGCGAAGGTCACGCTTACCCCGCTCAGCGGATTGCCGCCCCCATCTTTGACGGTGGCTTGCAGGGCCGTGGCGAAAGCTGTGTTCACCGCGGCGTTCTGCGGTGTGCCGACGGAGGCGATAATACTCGCCGGAACCGCGGACAAGTTCGTCAAGCTGAAGCTGGCCGGGCTGGTCACTCCCGCCACGCTGGCGGTCACGGTATAGCTACCTGCCTGGCCATTGGCTGTAAGCGCTGAGGCCGTGGCAATTCCGCTGGCGTTAGTCGTGGCGGTCGCCGTGGCCGATCCCGAGAACGCCGCGCTGGCCCCAGTCGCCGGCGCGGTGAACGTCACCGTAACGCCGCTCACCGGATTGCTGCTCGCATCCTTCACGGTGGCCTGCAGCGCGGTGGCAAAAGCTGCGTTTACGGTTGCGCTCTGCGGCGTGCCCGCGGTAGCGATAACACTTGCCGGAATTGCAGAAATGTTCGTCAAGCTGAAGTCGGCCAGGCTGGCTAACCCCGAAACACTGGCCGTCACGGTATAGTTGCCCGTCACGCCGTTGGCGGTCAGGGCGGGCGCGGTGGCAATCCCACTAGCGTTGGTAACCGCGGTTGCCGTGGCCGATCCCGAGAAAGCGGCCCGAGCCCCGGTGCCGGACGCGGTGAAGGTCACCGTCACGCCGCTCACTGGATTGCCGCTTGCGTCATTCACCGCCGCCTGCAGCGCCGTAGTGAAAGTCGCGTTGATCGTCGCGCTCTGCGGCGTGCCGGCAGCGGCCGAGACACTCGCCGGAGGCCCGGGAAGATTCGTCAACCTGAAACTGGCCGGCGTGGCCACGCCCGCCGCGCTGGCGGTAACCGTGTAAGTGCCCGCCTGGGAGTTGGCCGTCAAAGCCGGCGCGGTAGCGATTCCGCTGGCGTTGGTAACGGCCGTCGCCGATCCGCTGAACGTAGCGGCGGCGCCCGTCCCAGGGGCGGCAAAGGTGACCGTCACCCCGGTCAGGGGGTTGTTGCCGGCATCCTTGACCGTCGCCTGCAACGCGGTGGTGAACGCTCTGCCCACGGTCGCGCTCTGCGGCCCCCCGGCAGTAGCCGCCATCGTCGCTCCGCCGGGAAGCAGACCATAGACATTCAGCATGTTATCGAACGTGGCGAGATAGACTTTCCCGTTCGCGACGATGGGCGGCGAGAACTTAGCCCAGCTTCCGGAATAATCCCGAACATTGTCCTGATTGCTGTTCCACAGTTCCCGGCTCACATTCGAGGCATCGAAGGCACGCAGAATTCCCGGATGTGGGCCGCCATCGGCGGTCCCCGTCGTATCGTACGACGTCCACACGACGCCTGTCCCCGCGGCAAAGCCATTTGCCGAGATAGACATCGCCGGGCCGTTGCTCTGGGAGGCCGGCGCCGTGGCGCTGCTTGTGAAAATCGGTGTCACATTGAATTGCGATCCATTAAACGAGAGCATGTGCAGTCCGTTCCCCGTTGGAAAGACATACAAAGTCGAGTTGTAATAGATCCGGTTGCCGCCCCAGAACCCGCCTGCCATCTTCCATTCCTGCACGATCTGGTCGGTTAAGCTATTGAAGTGGCCTAAATTGGTCGTGTTCACGACATAAACCGTGCCGGTCTTCCCGCCGACCACGGCCAGCGAGGTTCCGGGCAGCAGCGTTGGGCCGCTGCTGCCAAGATCCCAATCGTTGGCGGCATCCTGGGTTTCGACGGAAGGTGAGAAGTAATCGACGACTGCCAGGCCGCTGGCCGTCCCTATCTTCACCACACTGTCCCCATACTCCGTGCCACCTGTATTCGCGTCCATCGGTCCGTTGCCGGTGACCGCATAGACGTTGCCGTTGGCGTCCCCGGCCAGGCCTACGCCGCCCTGCCACACGCCGTTTTCCTCTGAATTGGGCGACAGGCAGACCACCCCGGTTCGTTGCAAATTGGCTTCGCTGTAGCCAAACACCCAGCCGTGGAAGGGGGTACTATCCTGATGCGATGCGAAGCCGATATATATATTGCCGTTCAGCAGCAACAGGCCGGGCCGCTGCCAGTGATGGATCGGCTGGAACGTAAGCGTCCCATTCACGCTATCGTTGCTTGTGCCCGGCACGCTTCCCTGAATCGTCGCCGCCGGAAGTTTATCGGTTCCCGTTGTAATATCGAGGGCATGCAACGTGAAGGCAGTTACTTGATTCTCGTAAGTCTCCGCGACAACATACAGCGTGCCTGTGGACAAGTCGATCACGGGAGTGCTCGTGATGCCCATCTCGGGGAACATATCCCGCGGCGCGCAGCATACCGCTTGCGGCATGGATGGGCCAAGATTGACATGCCACAAGGGACCGGCCTGCACCGAGTCCGCGTCAAAGGCATACACACTGTTGTGTTCCGTCGCCACGTACACTACGTTGTGAATTCCCTGCGAAGGAATGCCTACCGCGGGCACATACAGCGGCTGCGCATAAATCTGGCCATCCACGGCCAGCGAGAAGAGTTTCCCGAACGTTGTGACGTCGACGTTGGTTGTATTGAGGATGGTCTCGGTTAACACGGCACCGGTGCGCCCAGTGTCGTAATGGTAGGTCGTTACTTGGGCCTGCAGAGGCCAGGATGCTGCCAGCGCGGCGAGCAATGCGACCCGAATGGCCATCATTCTTTGAAGTGGTTGCATAGAACTTGAATTCCAATTCGAATGGTTCGGAACCCGCGCGCTATCGAAGCGCTGCGGGGAACGTTAGGTCGAAACGGGGGAACATACCCGGGAAGCGTTGGCGCCGACCGCACCCGCGCGTGCCGCTTGGGGCGCGCCTCCGGCGTATGGCTTACAATAACCTCGGATTAACAGGGCACGAGCTGCACAACTACGATAGGCTTGTGGGGCAGGTGGCGTGCCGCCCCGTGTATGTATTATCATGTCCGGTGCCTGGTGGAAGTGTCAAGATCGCCACCGCCTGTTAAGCGGCGGATAGCGTGGAAAGATACACGTCCGAACACAGGCCGCTTGCGGCGCGCATTACCTCGGGTAACTGCGGCCCACGGGAGTAAACGATCAGATAAGATGCGTTGACTGCCGTCGCGTGAGTCCCGTGCCGTTGCAACAATGTAGAACTTTTTCCAAGAGACTTACCTCATCGCCTGATGGCGTACTCGCCGAGCGTTCAAGAATTCCACCGTCCGCGACGTGCCGGTGACCAAAGCCTTCGAAGGCGCGGCCAAAATCGTTTCCGGCGGCAATGCCTGCCATCTGGACGACGCTGCCAGGAAGGCGCCTGCCGAAACTCTCAACACCATCAAGCCCTGGTTGCGGGCCTGAAGACTTTCGTGAGCTTCCGCACTTTGCAGGCAGCCGTCGTCTTTCCGACAAGCTCTCTAAAGCGAGGTTGAACCTGCGCTGGATCGCACAGCCCGCCCCCGCCGAGTCCACTTATACTTGGATAGCTCCAAGGAGCTAGGGTGCCCATGAAAGATGCGTGCGAGACTCTTTGGCGAGCCGAGCCTCATAACCACTTTGTTCAGTTCTACAAGGCCGATGAGCCGGCATTGAACCGCAACGTCGCTGGTTTTTTATGGGACGGTTTGCTTAAGGGCGATGGCCTTCTCGTCATCGCAACCCCTTCCCGGCTGGAGAGCCTCGCGGATCGTCTCGCTCGGCTGGGCGCCGATGTGGACCTGGCGCTTCGCGAGAGACAGCTCACAATGCTGGAAGCGCACGAAATACTCGCCCGCATCGAGCTCCACGGCGAGCCGGATTGGGAGCGCTTTGAGGAAGCCATCGGAGAAGCCCTGTGCCTGGTGCGCCCGCGCGTGGCGGGTGCCGCGGTGCGGGTGTACGGCGAGGTGGTCGGCGTGCTCTGGGAAGCTGGCCGCACCGCAGCGGCGTTCCGCGTCGAGGAGTATTGGAACCGGCGCCTTCGCGACGGCGGCATCACGCTCTTTTGCGGATATCCCATCGACGTCTTCGCGCGCGATTTCCACGACGACCGCGTGGGCGACGTCCTCCACGCGCACACCTACGTGCTTCCCACCGGCCCCAACGGCAACCTGAAGGACTGCCTCCAGCGCGCCATCGACGAGCTGCTCGGCGCGCGCGCCGCCGGCGTGCACCTCTCCATGCAAGCCGCTATGCCATCCTGGGGCGTCGCCATGCCGGAAGCGGAGAGCGCCATTCTCTGCCTGCGCAGCCACATTCCCGATCAAGCCGAGAGGATCCTCGCCCTCGCGCAAGCCTATTATCAGGCGTCGCAGGAAGCGACGTGCACGCGTATGGCGGATTCGGTCCCCGCATTGCCATCGCTCGCGGCTTGAGATTCTCTGAGATCCGCATCGCCCGCGGTCACTGCACTGCGCCTCTGTCCGCGTCGCCGATGGCGGTCCGCAGCTCCTCGGCCAGTGCCGCGGCCGTATAGGGCTTCTGCAGAAAACCGGCCAGTCCCTTCCCCGTGAAGCGCCGTATAGCCTCGACTTCGTTGTAACCGCTGCTAAGCATGACCGGCACGCCGGGATCGATCAGGCGCATCTGCTCCAGGGCTTCTTCTCCACTCATGACCGGCATGGTCATATCCAGGATCACGGCCTTCAGTTGGTCGTGCACCTCGCGAAAGCAATCCACGCCCTCGCGCCCATTGTTGGCCGTGAGGACGCTGTAGCCGTATTTTTCCAGCCCGGTTTTGGCGGTTCTTCTCACCAGCGGCTCATCGTCCACCACCAGCACCAGGCCCTGCCCAAGAAGACTTTCGCCCGTACCAGGTTCCTCGGGTTTGCTTCGCGTGCGCACTCCCATGGGGAGCAGAACTTTGAACGTGGTGCCCTGCCCGGGGCTGCTGAAGACCTTCAGCGCGCCCTTGTGGCCGCGCACGATTCCCGCCGCCGCGGCCAGTCCCAGGCCGCGCCCCGTGAATTTCGTGGTGAAGAAGGGATCGAAGATCCGGCTGAGCGTGGATTCGTCCATCCCCGCGCCATTATCGTGCACGCTCAGCGAAACGTATTTGCCGGGGGCGATATCCTCCGCGCCGAACGCCGCCAGGTACGGAGCATCGGCTTCCTGCGTCCGCGTGACCACCAGAACCGTGCCGGGGTGGTTTTCCGGAATGGCTTCTGCGCCGTTGATCACCAGGTTCATCACCAGTTGCTGGATCTGAGCTATATCGGCATCCACCGGGGGAAGCGGCTCTTCGAGGTCCATGCGCAGCGCGACGTGCTTCGGAATCGAGCTCTGGATCAGAACGGCGATCTCCCGCACCAGCGCCGAAAGGTCCGTCGGCTCGATGACGAAACGGCCTTTCCCGGCGTACGCCAGCAATTGCTTGGTCAAATGCGCGGCCCGCTCGCTGGCTTCGATGGCGTCCCGCAGCGCCCCGCTGGCCGGATGCGCATCGCCCACCGTCTCCAGCGCCAGGCTGACATTCCCCAGGATGCCCGTGAGCAGGTTATTGAAATCGTGTGCGATGCCGCCCGCCAACACGCCCAGGCTCTCCAGCTTGGCGCTTTGTCGCAACATATCGTTGAGCCGCTGGCGTTCCGTCACGTCGCGGATCACCCCGACGAAGAAGTGCTTGCCCTGCCGATTGTACTCGCCGAAAGAGACCTCCAGTGGAATCTCGTAGCCCGCGCGATGCCGCCCCGTAACGCGCATGGCCTGCCAGGCTCTGCCTCTTCGGCCGGTTTCCAGATACCGCGCGATCCCCGCCTGGTGAAGCACCCGCATGGATTCCGGCATGAGGGCGCTCAGGTCCGCGCCGATCAACTCCTCCACGGTGTACCCGAAGATCTCCGCCGCGGCGGTATTGGCCAGCAGCACGGTGCTCGCGGCGTCGATCGTCATGATGCCGTCCGAAGCCGTCTCCGTAAGCGCGCGATAGCTCTCCTCGCGTTCCGCCAGCCGCTGCTGCGCGCGAGTGCGCTCCACAAACTCCCCGATCTGGTATCCCAGCGAGCCGGCGATTTGCAGCAGCCCCTCGTCCGCCGGCTGGATTTGATCCGTGAAAAATTCCATCACCCCGTAGAACTGCTCGCCGAGCATGATGGGAAAAGCGAACCCGCAGCACAGGCCGTGATCCACGGCTGGCTCCAGCCGCGAGAAGGCGCTGTCCTCACGCACATCGGCGATCCACACCGGAGCCCTGGTGCTCCAGACGTGCCCCGGCAAACCGGCGTCCGAGGCAAACGCGGTCTCTCTGCACGCGGCGGCAAAACCCGCGTACTGGGTGGTCCTCTCCCAATGCCCCGCGCAGGGCAGCACGCGATCCTCGTCGTGCGGCGTCCAAAGCAGTCCCACCGGCCAATCCAAGGCACCGGCGATCGCCTCCAGGAGTTTGGGCGCGGCGGCATCCATCGATTCGGCGTTCGCCAGAATGCGCCCGGCAGAATACTGTATGAGAAGGCGCTGCTCGTAGCGCTCCCGGTCCGGGGCGCGCTCACGAGGGACGGCCGGTTCCCTTTTCGGCGTACCCAACTCGTCCCCGCCCATGGTATCCAGTCTACCGGCGGATCGGCACGAAGTTGTTTAGTTTTAGGCTCTTACCGTTCGCTTCCGAACAACTTCGGGGTTCGACAGCGATTTCTATTTAGCCCTTAAGGGCTATGGCGAGCTAGTCGAGTGTGCTAAAGCGTGCGACCTGTAACATCTACGTCCCGTTGCTTCGCCTAACAGGAGAAGTCACGACTCACGCAGGCTTCCCCGAGGTGTCCTGCGCGCAGTGAGGTCAATATGAAAATTCCATCCGGCGTGCGGCTGCATCCTGCTGTTTTCATTACCCTTTCCTTGCTCCGATCCTGGTGCGTATTCGGCCAGACCTACTCCATCGCTACGATTGCGGGTGACGGGACCTCGGCCTTCAGCCCCGATGGCCCGGCTCTCAGCGCCGCTCTGAATCCCGCGGGTATTGCCGTGGATACCGCCGGAAATATCTACGTCTCGGATGACAACCGCGTCCGCAAGATCGCTGGCGGAGTGATCACCACCCTCGCGGGGAATGGAACCTACGGCTTCAGCGGCGATGGCGGCCCCGCCACCAGCGCGCAATTGCTCAATCCCCACGGTATCGCCGTGGATGCTGCCGGCAATCTCTACATCGCCGACACGTTGAATCTTCGCATTCGAAAGGTCTCAAAAGGCGTTATCACCACCATTGCCGGGAACGGAACCTACGGGTCGGGCGGCGACGGCGGCCCGGCTACCAGTGCCCAGTTGAACATGCCCTATGGCGTCGCCGTAGATGCCGCCGGCAATGTTTATATTGCCGACGAGAGCAACAACCGCATCCGCAAGATCTCGAATGGCGTAATCACCACCGTGGCCGGAAATGGGTCCTTCGGTTTTAGCGGCGATGGCGGTCCGGCCACTGCCGCGCAGTTGAACTGGCCTCGGGGGGTAGCCGTGGATGCCGCCGGGACCATCTATATCGCCGATACCGAAAGCAACCGCATCCGCAAAGTCGCCAATGGAACCATCACCACGGTAGCGGGCAACGGAACTCGCGACTTCACCGGCGACAAGGTTCCGGCGACCTCTGCGCCTTTGAACTGGCCGCAAAGCGTGGCCGTGGATGCTGCCGGAAACCTCTACATTTCCGATTCTTTCAATAACCGCGTTCGCAAGGTCTCGGGCGGCATAATCACCACGGTAGGCGGAAGCGGGGCTTTCGGTTTCAGTGGCGACAGCGGCCCGGCTGCCAGTGCCGCTCTAAGCCCCGGTGGCATCGCCGCGGACGCCGCCGGCAACCTGTACGTCTCCGACACCGATAACCGGCGCATCCGAGCCCTAAAGCTAACATCGGCTCCCAGTCGCAGCGCGACGAATTAGCGCCCCTCCCGGGGCAATCTCTATATTCTTGACGGGGTTTAGGGCGATGCTATAATGGGGACACTTGGCACGCCCGAGTATTCCTTTTGTTTGCCTCGAGATGCGAGATTCGCATCCGGGTCGGGCGCAAATGAATCCAACGAGATAGCCATGGCCCAACTGTCCGCCGTCCCGCCTTTGGCGCGCACCGATGCCGAACCGCTGCTGGCCACTATAGGGAACACCCCGCTCGTGCGCCTCGAGAAAATCCCCCGCGACTTTCCCGGCATCGAGATCTTCGCCAAGGCCGAATACTTCAATCCCGGCGGCTCCGTGAAAGACCGCGCCGCGCTGAACATGATTCTGGATGGAGAGCGCTCCGGCAAGCTGAATCTCGAACGGACCATCCTGGACGCCACCAGCGGCAACACCGGCATCGCCTATGCCATGATCGGCGCCAACCGCGGCTACCGGGTCAAACTGGTGCTGCCGGCCAACGCCTCCTTGGAGCGCAAACGCATTCTCAAGGCCTACGGAGCCGAAACGGTCTTCAGCGATGCCGCCGAAGGCTCCGATGGCGCCATTCGCCTCTGCCGCCAGATCTATTCGGCCGATCCCGACCGCTACTTTTACCCCGATCAGTACAACAACCCCGCCAACTGGAAAGCTCACTACGAGCACACCGGCCCCGAGATCGTCCGCCAGACCGCCGGCCGCCTCACGCATTTCGTGGCTTCCATGGGAACCAGCGGAACTTTCATGGGCGTCTCGCGCCGTTTGAAACACGAGCTGCCGGATGTGCTTTGCTGTTCCGCGCAGCCCTCTTCCGGGTTTCATGGCCTGGAAGGCTTGAAGCACATGCCCACCGCCATTGTGCCCGGCATCTACGACGGGAAGCTGGCCGACCGCAATCTCTGGATCGAAACCGAAGACGCCTACGCCATGGTCCGCCGCCTGGCGCGCGAAGAGGGACTTCTGGTGGGGATCTCCTCCGGCGCCAACGTGCACGCGTCCACCGTGTTGGCCCGCGAACTGGCCGGCCGCGGCGAGACCGGCTTTATCGTGACGGTGCTCTGCGACAGCGCCGACAAGTATCTGAGCGAGCCGTTCTGGGACGAGCGATGATCCGCATCGAAACCGAGCCCTGGTCGGCCATGGTGGCACACGCGCGCCAGATCTATCCCGATGAATGCTGCGGCGCCATGCTGGGAATCGCCGAGAACGGCTCCAAGACCGTGAGTGCGGCCTTGCCTCTGGAAAATGCCTTCGCGGGCCCCCGCGCCGCGCGCTACGAGCTGCGTCCCGAAGACCTGCTGGCCGCCGAGAAAGCCGCGCGCAGCCGCAGCCTGGATCTGATCGGCATCTACCATTCGCATCCCGATTGCGATGCCTATTTTTCGCAAACCGATCTGAAGAATTCATGCCCGTGGTATTCGTTCGTGGTGCTTTCCATTCGCAACGGTGAATTCCACCATGCCAATAGCTGGCTGCCGAATATCGAGCAGACTGAGGCCGCCGGCGAGGAGTTAATTTACTGAAATGCCGAAGGTTCTGATTCCCACACCCCTGCGCCAGTTCACTGCCAAGCAGGATACCGTGAGCGTCCCCGGCGCCACCGTCGGCGAGGTGCTCGGCGCGCTCACCGCGCTCTATCCCGATCTGCGCAAGCATATCTTCACTGACGAAGGCAAGGTCCGCAGCTTCGTCAATGTGTACCTGAACGACGAAGACATACGCTATTTGAGTAAGGACAGCACCGCCGCCCAGGAGAGCGACACCATCTCGCTGGTTCCCTCGATTGCCGGCGGTTCCACCACCACCGCGCCGCCCGAAGCCGCGGCGGACCCGGCCGCCTTGTCCAACGACGAGATCCTGCGTTACAGCCGCCACCTGATCCTCCCCGAGGTCGGCATCGAGGGCCAGCGCAAGCTCAAAGCCGCCAAAGTCCTGCTGGTGGGCGCGGGCGGTCTGGGCGCGCCCCTGGGACTCTATCTTGCCGCCGCGGGAGTCGGGCGGATCGGCCTGGTCGATTTCGACGTGGTGGATGCCACCAACCTGCAGCGCCAGGTGATCCACTTCACCAGCGACGTGGGCCGCAAGAAGCTCGATTCGGCCGCCG
>CAYRWE010000058.1:0-22565 GCA_964427655.1 uncultured Solibacteraceae bacterium
GTATAGCTCCATCTCGCACGCGGGCTATATGCTGCTGGGCCTGGTGGCCGGCAACACCACCGGCATCAACGGCGTGGCGGTCTACATAATGGTCTACACCTTCATGAACCTGGGGGCCTTCCTGGTGATCGTGGCGCTGCGCCGCCAGAACATCATCGGCGAGGACCTGGACGATATCGCGGGGTTGATGCAGAAGAGTCCCGGATACGCGATCCTCATGCTCATATTCCTGCTCTCGCTGGCAGGCATTCCGCCCACGGCCGGCTTCCTGGGCAAGTATTACATTTTCCTCGCGCTGATCCAGACCGGGCACTACACGCTGGCGGTGATCGCCACGCTCTACGTGGCGGTGGCCATTTATTACTACTTCAAAGTGGTGCGCAGCATGTTCACGCGCGAGGTAACCGAGAAGGCGCCGCTGGCTTCCAGTTTCGGCCTGCGGCTGGCGGTTGGAGTGGCGGGCGCGCTGACGCTGGGGATTGGGCTGTACCCCGAGCCGTTCCTGCGGCTGGCGCAGACATCGGTGTTGCGGTGAGGACCATATGAACGCCATCATCAACCATCCCCTGTTCGTGCCGATTGTGGTGACCCTGGTGGTTGTCGCGGCCTTTCCGCTGGTAGCCGGATACCTCACGCTCGTCGAGCGCAAGATCCTGGCGGATTTCCAGGTGCGGCTCGGCCCCATGCGCGTGGGGCCGCACGGGCTGCTGCAACCCATCGCCGACGCGCTGAAGCTGTTCATCAAGGAAGACATCATCCCCACGGATGCCGACCAGGGCTTGTTCTGGATCGCCCCCTGCATTTCCACCATTACCGCGCTGACGGCCTTTTCGGTGCTGCCGTTTACGCGGATCTTCTATGTCGCGGACGTGAACGTGGGGCTGCTGGTGATCTCGGCCACCTCGGCCGTGGGAATTCTGGGCATTATCCTGGGCGGCTGGGCGTCCAACAGCCACTATTCGCTGCTGGGCGCGCTGCGCGCGGCGGCGCAACTGGTGAGCTATGAAGTGGCGCTCTCTTTCGCGCTGCTCTCGGGCGTGATGGTGGCCGGCACGCTCAGCATGCAGGGTATCGTGAAGGCGCAGGCCGAGCGCGGCGTCTGGTTTATGTTCGCCAACTACGGATTCATGATCGTGCCGTTCGCGGTCTATATCATCGCCGCCACGGCCGAAACCAACCGCGCCCCCTTCGACCTGCCGGAGGCCGAATCCGAGCTGGTGGCCGGCTTCCATACCGAGTACAGCGGCTTCCGCTGGGCGCTCTACTTTCTGGCGGAGTATGCCAACATCGTCGTAGTGGCGTCGGTAGCGGCCACCCTGTTCATGGGCGGCTGGCTGCGGCCATTCCCGAGTGCCGGATGGCTGGCCATACCCCTGAACTTCGCGTTTCCGGCGCTGCTGTTCGTGGGATCGGGCGCCATGACCCTGACGCTGGTGAAACGGCTCAAATACCCGCTGCATCGCCAGAGCCTGGTGGGCGTGGCTCTCTGCCTGATGCTGATCGGCGCGGCGTTCCTGGTGCCGGCCGTCAACGCCGCCATCATCGGGCTGTTCTGGTTTCTGCTGAAGGTCTCGCTTTTGATCTACCTGCTGATCTGGTTCCGCGGCACCTTCCCGCGCTTCCGCTACGATCAGCTCATGAACATCGGATGGAAGATCGCCATCCCGGTGGGCATGGCGGCCGTGCTGATCAACGCGGTGCTGGGGATGACGCGGGGCATCTGACCGCCCGTGAGCATCGAGACCGGCCGGCTCATTCTCGATACGTGGCAAGATCGGGACTGGACTGAGCTGCGTCCCATCGCCACCGATCCGGAAGTGATGCGCTACATTACAGGCGGGGCACCCTGGACTGACCAGCAGATCCAGGCGTTCGTGGCTCGACAGGTGAGGCTCTATTCCGAACGGGGTTTCTGCCGGTGGAAGCTGCTCGCCAAGCCTTCCCGCGAAACGATCGGCTTGTGCGGCGTAGGTTTCATGCACGCCACCGAGGACCCGGAGATCGGATGGTGGCTGGCGCGCCGGTACTGGGGCCGCGGATTATCGACGGAAGCCGCCGAGGCGGCCTTACGGGACGCGTTCGAACGTGCGGCCCTGGACCGCATCGTCTCGATCGCCCGGCCGGAGAATGCGGCGTCGCTGCGCATCATGGAGAAGCTGGGGTTGAGCTTCGAAGCCGGACTCGAGTTCGAGGGCGTGCACGTTGTACGGTACGCGATCGATCGCTCGCAATACTTCGCTTCCCACCTGCCGGCAGTCGCGACGTAAAGCTCTGACGAGGCCCTCCGCGGCGAGGTGCGCGCATAGTTATCATTGTCCTGAATGATTCAAGCGCAAGCCGGTCTCACGCCCGCCTCGCTGGCCCCCAAGTTGCGCCGCGTGTTCGATCTCTCCGCGGCCAAGATTCGCTCCATAGAGGCGAGCTGGGTGCCCTCCCAGGGATCGCCCGTCTGCACCGTCGCGGGCCAATACACCAGCCGCGGCTGGACCGAGTGGACGCAGGGCTTTCAGTTCGGCTCCGCTCTCGTTCAGTTCGATGCCACCGGCGAGCGCGAGTTCCTCGAGATCGGCCGCGACCGCACCGTCGCGCTCATGGCGCCGCACCTCACCCACACCGGCGTCCACGACCATGGTTTCAACAACGTCAGCACCTACGGCAACTTGCTGCGCCTGATGAACGAGGGCCGCATCCCCGAAAATCCGTGGGAGCGCCGCTACTACGAGCTGGCCCTGAAATGTTCCGGCGCGGTGCAGGCGGCGCGCTGGTCTCCGGCGGCCGATGGCGGCGGTTATATCTATTCCTTCAACGGGCCGCACTCGCTGTTTGTCGATACCATCCGCACGCTGCGCGTTCTGGCGCTGGCCCATCAATTGGGCCAGACGCTGATGGGAGAGAACGACCGGCGCATCAGCCTGCTCGACCGGCTCACCGGGCACGCGCTCGCGACCGCGCGCTATTCGGTCTACTACGGCGAGGGCCGCGACGCCTACGACGTGCGCGGCCGCGTGGCGCACGAGAGCCTCTTCAATCCGCGCGATGGCAGCTATCGATGCCCAGCCACGCAGCAGGGCTACTCGCCCTTCAGCACCTGGACGCGCGGACTGGCGTGGGCCATGTGCGGTTTCGCCGAGCTGCTGGAATTCTTCGACACGCTGCCCGTGCCGCAGCCCGCCACAGGCGATTTCGAAAAAGCCGCCCGCGCCACCTGCGATTTCTACATCGCCAACACGCCGCCCGACGGCATCCCCTACTGGGATACCGGCGCGCCCGGCCTCGAGCGCCTGGGCGACTGGCGCGCGCAGCCGGCCGATCCGTTTAACTCCAGGGAACCCGTGGACAGCTCCGCCGCCGCCATCGCTGCGCAGGGTTTGCTGCGCCTGGGCCACCGCCTCGACGATCGGTGTTACTGGGACGCAGGCCTGGCGATTGCGGACACGCTATTCGACGAGCCATATCTGAGCGCCAGCCCGGAGCACCAGGGCCTCATCCTGCACTCGGTCTATCATCGTCCCAAGGGCTGGGATGCCGAACCGGGCGAGTCTTCCATGTGGGGCGACTATCATGCGCGCGAGCTGGCGCTCTATCTGCTGCGGGTTGCTGCCGGCGAACCGTACCTGAAATTCTTTTTGTAGCGCAATGCCTTCGCGCCAGTGGGGCATGCTTTAGCTTGCCGATGCGTCTGGCTTTAAGAACTTAGGGCAAGCTAAAGCGTGCCCCACTGTGTGCTAAGTCACATACCATCCTTACGCTCATTTACAATGCAACGGTACCAGGTCCCTCTACACGGTGCGTCTTCACAGGCAGAGAGTTCGAATGAATCAATTCACTGGGATGAACTCAAGGAGGGAAAGTATGAATAAGAGATTCGCGTTGTGTTTTGCAGCTTTATGCCTGGCGTCTGTGATGGCCATGCCAATGTCGGCACAGTCATTCAGCCTTAGAGCGAACATTCCGTTCGCGTTCATGGTCGAAGGAAAGTCCTTGCCGGCCGGAGAGTACATGGTCGAGAGACAGACGATGGATTCGCCTGGAGGACCCTTGATCTTCAAAAACGAGGTTTCCGGCGGCGGGAGCTTCGCTTTGCCGATACTCGTCGGCGGCGGCTCTACGATCACACACAACCAACCGGAGTTGATTTTCCGCCATTACGGCGACCGGTACTTCCTGGATCAGGTGTGGGATGGATATTCGCCCACTGGGTTTGAGTTACGGCCGTCGCAAGACGAGCGCCGCGCGGCCAAGGAGAAGGCTGCCATCCAGCCGGAGAACGTGGTCATCGTCGCGACGCGGTGACCGCCTGCACGCCGCGAAACGGAGGCCGGCGCGATCCGCACGTGACGCCGGCCTCCTCTTACGCAATCCCGCCGCGTAGCAGCGAAGCCGCCGAGGGCACCGGCACACCGTTGGCGCGCGGCTTCTCTTCCGCCTCGCCTTCGCCCTCGGCATCCTTGCCGCCCTCTCCCGGAGCCAGAAATAAATTGGCGTCCACGCCGTGCTGGCGCGTATACAGATCGTAGTAGCGTCCGCGCGCCGCGTAGAGCGATTCGTGCGTGCCACGCTCCACGATGCGGCCCTCTTCCACCACCAGGATCTGGTCGGCGCGCCGTATGGTCGAGAGCCGGTGCGCGATTACAAACGTCGTCCGCCCCTTCATGAGATAGCCTAGGCCCTCCTGAATGGCGGCTTCCGATTCCGAATCCAGGCTCGAGGTAGCCTCGTCCAGAATCAGAATGCGCGGATCGGCCAGGATGGCGCGGGCGATCGAAACGCGCTGCCGCTGGCCGCCCGAGAGCTTCACGCCGCGCTCGCCCACAATGGTGTCGTAGCGGGCCTCGAACTTCCCGGCGAACTCATCCACGCGCGCGATGCGGCAGGCTTCCATCACCTCGGCTTCGGTGGCCTCGGGACGCGCGAAGGCCACGTTCTCGCGAATCGTGCCGTCGAAAAGAAAGGTGTCCTGCAAGACCACCCCGAGCTGCGTGCGGACGGAATCCAGCCGGATGGTCGCCAGATCCACGCCATCCACCAGCACGGCGCCCTGGTTAGGTGCGTGAAACGCCGCGATCAGGCTGATGATGGTGGATTTGCCGGAGCCGGACGGCCCCACCAGCGCGGTCACGGTGCCCGGCTCGGAAACGAAGCTTACCTCGTGCAGCACCTCCTTGCCGGCATCGTAGGCAAAGCTGACGCGGTCGAACGAGACGAGACCCTGGATCGTGCCCGCGGTGCGTGTGCGCCGGGGGTCGGCATCCTCGGGTCTTTCGGCGAGCACTTCCTGCGTGCGGTCCAGGCCGGCCAGTGCCTCGGTCACCTGCGTCCCGATGTTCACGATCAGGAACATAGGCGCCACCAGGAACGCCAGGAATGCCGTGAACATCATGAAGCCGCCCAGCGTCAGTGTGCCGGCCAGGATCTCGCGCGCGCCGATGAACATGACCAGCGCGCCCACTATCCCCATCAGCACCGTCGAGGAAAGGCTCATTAGCGAGACGGCCGTGAGGGAGCGCAGCACGTTGTCCAGCAGGCGCCCCACCCCGCGCGCGAAGACGCGCTCTTCCTGCTCTTCCGCGTGGTAGCCCTTCACCACACGCACGCCGCCCAGCGATTCGGTCAGCCGCCCGCTCACCTCGGCCGTGATCTTGCCCCTCTCGCGGAAGATCGGCCGTATGCGCCGGAAGGCCTTATTCAACGCGAATGCAAAAACCCCGATGAACACGAGCGCCATCACGGTCAGCAGCGGGCTGATCCACAGCAGCACCGCCATGGAGAAGAGTGCCACCAGTATGCCGCCCACGAAATCCACCAGGCCGGTGCCGATGAGGTTGCGCACCCCTTCGACGTCGTTCATGATGCGCGAAACCAGCATGCCGGTCTTGTTGGCGTCGTAGTAGGCTACCGGCAGCCGCCCGATGTGCGCCTGGACCTTGCGCCGCAATTCCGTGATCAGCCGCTGCGCCTCCTTGGAAAGCAACTGCGTCAGCGAGAACGAGGTCAAGCCTTGCAACAGGGTGGCTCCCAGCACCGCCAGTACAAGCGGCTTCAACATCCACGCCTGGTGCTTGTCGATGACGTTATCGACCAGGAACTTGGTGGACCCCGGCAGGATCATGCTGGCGGCGCGGTTGATCACCATCAGCAGAAAACCGAAAGCCAGCAGCTTGCGCCGCGGGCGCACCAGTTCCTTCAGCAGCGGGAGCGCGCCGCGCAGATGTTCGGCAGGTTTGCCTTTCGGTTTGGCCGGGGTCACGACTCCAGGTTAGCAACTATGGCTTTGTGGCCAGAACGAGGGGCGAAGGGCCGGGCGAATCGAGCGTGCGAGCATCTCGGAAACCGGCCTCCCGCAGCCAGCCCGCGATCTCGGGGAATGTGTAGGTGCCGCCTTCGTCCGTGTGGACCAGCATGTTGACGGCGAAAATCAGCCCCATCGGCGATGCCTTGCGCTCCTCATCCACCAGGAACTCGGCCACCGCGACGGTCCCGCCCGGAGCCATGGCATCGAAGGTCTTCTTCAGCAGGGCGCGGCTTTTCCGGGGGCCTTCGCTGTGCAGGATGTGCCCCAGGGTGGCGATGTGATAGCCGTGGCCGAAATCGGCCTCCTGGAGGTCGCCGGCGCGGAACTCGAACCGCTCGCGCAGGCCGAAGCGCTCCGCCGTCCGGCGCGTCACGTCCAGCACGCCAGGCCAATCCACGGCCGTGACGGTGACCTTAGGCGACTGCTGGGCCAGCGCGATACCCCACACGCCCGATCCGGCTGCCAGGTCCAGCACTTTGACCGGAGTTTTGGTCTCGGCAATTTCCAGGGCTTGCGCCAATTTTTGCGCGGCCGGGTAACTCATAGGGAAGATGGAGGCCACAAACTCGTGGAAGAACTCCTCCCCCGTGCTTTCGCGATTGACGGCCTCGACCGGCTTCCCGCTCTTGACCACCTCATCCAGTTGCAGCCAGTTGGGGATGAGTTGCCGCGTCATATGCGGCAGAATGCCTCCCAAATAGCCCGGCTTGCCGCTCACCAGGAACGCCGCGCTATCGGCCGACAGACCGTAGCGGCCCTCGGAATCCTTGGTGAGCAATTGCAGCCCCGTGAGCGCGTTCATAATGGACGCGAGACCGCGCACCGAGGCTCCCGAAATGGCCGCCACTTCCTCGGCCGTTTTGGGACCCTCGTCCAGCAGATCGAACACCCGATTGCGTACCGCCGCATCCAGCATAAGCGGCGCCGCGTATCCCCAGGCAAACTGCATGATCCGTTCCGGCGTAACCGCCGCCTGGCCCATAGCACCCATGTGATTTCCCCTCTCCGTCAGAAATGACGTTCTTCGATTATGTCACGGGCGGGCGCGTTTTCGGGGAGCTTTTCGCGAGCGGCCGGGGCCTGGGGAGGGGCGCGGCGGCTGGGGCGTCGTCACCGGGGGCGCCTTTAGAGGGCGGCGCGCACGTATTGGCATACGAACGCTGAGTTGATATCTAAGTCCTCGACTTCTCTCATCGGCCGAGAATGGCAGCCTATTAATAAGCGGGCGCGCCGATTCAGGTGCGCGCCCAGTGTTTTCATGCCGGTGCGCCAGATCGAGTGCAGTGGCAATGTATCTTCCAATGTTTTTTCCGCGGCCGCGACGAACACGTACTTGTAAACCACAGCACAAATGCGGCTGCAATTACCGCACGGTTGTCGGCTGCCGCACAGCGCTGTAGTTGTATTCTTAAGAAGCTAAAAATGCGGTCAGCAGATAAAACGAGGTCAAAGTCGAATGTTGTCGGGAGTGGAGGAAGCAGCAGCACGCATCCGGGCACGCTCATAACGTGCAACCTTCTTTTAGCCGGATTGCCGGAGGCCAGTCAAAAGCTCTTGAGTGATGTCGCGGAGACTTTTGAGGTCAAGGCTCGTCAGGTCCTTCACGCTCATGACAAGCCCCTCAGTTACGCCATATTCCCTTGCGACGCTCTCGTCTCCGTAACCATGCGCAGCAACGGCAAGGCAATTGAGATCGCCATGATCGGTGACGAAGGCTTGTTCGGACTGCCGCTTTTCTTCGGTACCGACAATTGTCCAATGACGGCCCTGGTGCAAGTTGGGGGGCACGCAATCCGCATAAAAGCTCGAGATTTCACGCGCGTCCTCCATGCCGATCCCGATTTCGCTGCCGCGCTGGGCCGATACGCGCAATCATTCTCTCTGATGCTCGCGCAGTCGGCCGTCTGTTACGCGACCCATGTGGTTGAGCAGCGATGTGCAAAATGGCTTCTCATGGCCCATGATCGAGTGCGTACCGATGTCTTTCCATTGACTCAGGAGCTCCTCGCCCAGATGCTTGGCGTACGACGCTCGACGGTGAGCGAGGTCGCCGAACGGATGCAGCATGATGGCTTAATCCATTACCGTCAGGGGCGGATGACGATTCTGGACCGGCACGGCCTGGAGGAACTGACGTGCCCCTGCTACGCGGTGCTGAACAGGCAAACCGACCGGATCCTGCGGCCGGCTTCACCCGCGCCCGAGCAAAAGTGATTCCGCGGAATGGATCCAGAGACCGGGTATGTGCGTCTGACAGGAAGAGGATTGTCATTTTGGAGGACAGTCCCGATTGTGCCAGGCTTTTTCAAGCAATTCTAACCCGCGGTGGTTACGAGGCCCCTCTCGCAACTGCCTGTTCGGAAGTCCAAGAGTGGCTCTCCAGTAACGCCGTTCACGCACTGGTCGTGGACCCGCTGCTATCTACTCAGTGGTGTCACGGCACCGATATCGCGCTCAGGTCGCATAGAACGCACCCGGATCTCAAATTCCTGTTCGTATCCGGCACGCCGTTCGGCGATTGGTCCGAAACGGATCGGCAAAACGTCGCCGAACTTCCGGGGTCGTCGTGGGACATCCTGGAAAAGCCTTTCACTCACTCGACGCTGCTTTCGCGTCTCACCGCGTTATTGCAGCGGCCTCCGGCGCGGTCATCGGTTCATCCCGGTTGTCCTCGCAATGGCGATTGCGCGCGGTTGAACCCGGCTGGAACCGGATTACCGTTTCTTGGCTGAGGCCACGTTGGGCTGGCTGACCGGCGATTGCCAAAAGAGCCGGTTGTACGGTAACGGACATTTTGATACCATTGCCTTCTGGCCGGCAGCAGTGCCCGATATCGCCGCCAATAGCGAATCGCAATAAGGCCACGGTTAGTAGGTGGCCATGCCCCGCGCCGAAAGCGATGCCCGAATCCTGGTGGTGGATGATGAAAGGGCGATCCGAGATTGGGCCGCCTCCGCCTTGGCGCGCCGTGGGTACTCCGTTGTAGCGGTCGCGAGCGCTTCGGAGGCCCTCCGTATTCTCTCGGCAGGCGCCGGTGACATCAATTTGGTGCTTACGGATATTAAAATGCCGGAGATCGATGGGATCGAGCTGGCACGGCGCGTCAGGGCGCTTCACCCAAACACCAAGGTGATCTATATGACCGGATTCTCGCCTGAGATCGTGGATCCCGGTTCCACGGTGCTCTATAAGCCGTTCACGTTCAAGTTGCTGATCGACGAGGTCGCACGTGTTCTGGCAGGCCGGACCAAGGCAACAATGGGCTGAGTCCTCAGAATCACCCCACGATGTTCTCCCCCCCGTCCACGTGCAGAGTGTTCCCGGTCATCCAGTAAGTGGCCGGATGGCATAGCGCCGCGATACACCGCGCCACGTCCTCGGGCGTGGTCAGGCGGCCGTGCGGATTGCGCAGGCGCGCGATCTCGGCCATTTTCTCGTGACCCGGAATCGCCAGCAGCGCGGGCGTCTCGGTCACCCCCGCCAGGATGGCGTTGGCGGTGATGCCGGCTGGCGCCAGCTCCAGCGCGAGCTGCCGGATGTGCGCTTCCAGAGCGGCCTTGGCGGCACTGACCGGGCCGTAGTTGGGAATCGCCCGCGTGCCGCCGCCGCTGGTCATGGCGAAAATGCGCGCGCCGGATTCGACGAGACCCGCGCGCAGGCAGTCCTGCACCCAGTAGACCAGCGAGTGGCCCATGGTATCGGCGGTGATTTCGAGCTGCTTCCGCGAGGCCACCTGCTCGGCGCCCGTTAGCGGCCGCAGCGCGCCCCACGCCAGCGAGTGCAGCAGCACGCGCACTGTGCCGGGCGGCCCGGCCAGGCGCGCGGCGATCTTCTCCATGGTCTCGCGGCGGTACTCGTCGTCGGAGGCATTCACGTTGAAGAACTGCGTTTCGCGTCCCAGCGCGCGTATGCGCTCCTGGATCTCTATGACGTGCGGCAGCTTGTCGCGGCGGTCCAGGTGCACGCCCAGAATGTTCATGCCGGCGCGCGCCAGCTCAAGCGCGGTGGCTTCTCCGAAGCCGCTGCTGGCGCCCAGTATCAAGGCCCACGGTTGCTTATTCATGGATTTCGATGACTTCGATTTCTCTTTCGTCGCCGCCCACGTCGCCGATGCGGATCTCGGTCCGCCGGGCCGGCATCAGGCGCGGGAAGCGCTCGCCCCACTCGACCAGCACCAGGGCGTCGCGTTCGAACAGCTCATCGAGGCCCAGGGTGGCCACCTCGCGCGGCTCATCCAGGCGATAAAGGTCCACGTGGTAGACGCGGCCGCTGCCGTATTCGTGGATCAGCGTGTAAGTGGGGCTCGAGACTTCATCGGCCGGCGCGGCTGCGAGGCCGCTCACGATGCCTTTGGCGAGCGTGGTCTTCCCCGCCCCCAGGTTGCCGATCAGCAGCACCACGCCGCGACCCGGCAGCTCGCGCGCCAGCCGCTCGCCCAGTGCGATAGTCTCGGCCTCAGAGGACGTCCGGTACGCCGGCACACGCCTCCATGGCCTCGGGCAGATAGCCCAGAATGTCGGTGGCGATGAAGCACTTCTCGCCGATATCCGCCGCGCCGATCTCGCCCGCCAGGCCTCCCAGGTAAATGGCTGCCGCCACGGCGCGGTCCGGATCGCGCGGGAACTGCGCCAGGAATCCCGCGATCAAACCTGTCAGCACGTCGCCGGTGCCGCCGGTGCCCAGCGCCGGAGTGCCGGTGGGGTTGATCCACACGCGCCCGTCGGCGAAGGCGATCAACGTGCGCTCCCCCTTGAGCACCAGGGTGAGGGCACGCTCCATGGCGAAGCCGCGCGCCACCCCGATGCGGTCCTTCTGCACGGCGGCGATGCTCTTGCCGATCAGCCGCGCCATCTCGCCGGGATGCGGCGTCAGCACGCGCACGCGGTCCGCGCGGCCCCGCCCCGTGAAGGCGTAAAGCGCGTCGGCATCCAGCAGCATCGGCCCGGCGAACTCCTCGTGAAGCTGCTCGACCAGCGCTGCTACATCGGGATGCCGCCCCAGCCCCGGCCCCATGGCCACCACGGTCATGCCCTTGGCGAGGGCCGCCAGCTTCACGTCGCGCGAGAGCGTTCCGGCGTCGTTCTCCGCCAGCGGCTCGGTCATCAGTTCAGGCGCATGCGCGGCGATCTGCGGAACCGCGCTCTCGACCGAGGCCACCGTCACCAGGCCCGCGCCCGCGCGCAAAGCGGCCATGCCGGACATGGAGGGCGCGCCGGTCTTGCCGCGCGAACCGCCGACTACCAGCACGTGTCCGAAGGTTCCCTTGTGACCGTCGCGCGGGCGGGGCGCCAGCAGCGCGCGGAACATGCCCGGCTCCACCAGCGAAAGGTAGATGCTGTCATCGGCTTCGTAAAGCGCCGGCGGGCTGCCGATGGCGCCCACCACCAATTGGCCCACGCGATCGCAATTGGGCGGCATTGCGTGGGCAATTTTGGGCGCCGTGAAAGTGACGGTCCAATCCGCGCGCGCCGTTTCGCCGGCGGGATCGCCCGTATCGCTGGGCATACCGGAGGGAATATCGACTGCCACCACACGGGCCAATGAAAAACCGCCGTTGATCTCGCGGATGCCCTCCAGCATACGCCCCGCGGCCGGTCCGGAGATGCCCGTACCGAGGAGCGCGTCGATCACCAGCGTGGCGTTGCGCGCTTCAGCCGGAATCTCGGAGAGCACCTCGCAGCCGCACGCGCGCAGCATGCGGTAGTTGGCCGCCGCGTCGCCCTTGAGATCTTCGGGCTCGGCCAGCAGGACCACGTGGAGCGCGGCCGGATGGAAGCGCGTGAAGAGTTGGCGCGCGATGGCCAGGCCATCCCCGCCGTTGTTGCCATTGCCGCACAACACCGCGATCCGCTGGGCGGCGAGCGGCTTCAAGCGCTCCGCCAGGGTCTCCACCACGCGGCCGGCGGCGTTCTCCATCAGCACGATGCCGGGAATTCCCAGCTCGATCGTGCGCCGGTCCACTTCGCGCATTTGTGCTGCTGAAAGAACTTTCATAACAGATTGCTGGGCAAGCTAAAGCATGCCCCACCTCATACCCGCCGGGCCACCACCATAGTCATGTCGTCCTGCAATTCCGAGGAGCCGGTCCACTCGATCACCGCTTCCATCACGCGCGCGATGGTCTCCGAAGAACCCGCCGCCGCGTAGCGCAACAGCAGCTCCCGCAGGCGCTCCTCGCCGAACATTTCGCCGTAGGCATTCTCCGGCTCCACGATGCCATCCGTATAGGCCACCAGTATATCGCCGTGCTCCAGCGTCACGGATTTCTCCTCATATCGCGCCGCTGGAAACGCGCCCACCACCGTGCCCGTCGAATCGAGCATCTCCACCAAGCTGCCCCGCAGGAGCATGGGGGCCAGGTGGCCCGCGTTGGTATAGGTCAGCGCATGGGTGGTGTCGTCGTAGATGGCAAAGAAGAAGGTGGCGTATTTCTCGGGCGCCGTGGTGGCGTAAAGCTGACGGTTGAGGGTCGATACCAGTTGCGCCACCGAGCAGCCGCGCGCGGCGCCATCGAGCGTGCTCAACTGCGTGCGCATGGTGGATTGGATGGTGGCCATCAGCAGCGCCGCGGAGATCCCCTTGCCCGCCACGTCCCCGATAGCGAAGGCCAGGCTGGTATCGGAGAGCGCCATGAAATCGTAGTAATCGCCAGAGACCATGCGCGCCGGGTTGCAGACGCCCTTCAGCTCCAGAGTCCGCGTGAACGGCACGTCCTTGGGGAAGAGCTGGTTCTGCACTTCGCGCGCGATGGTCAGCTCGGATTCCAGGCGCTCCTTCTCCTTGGCCACCACGATCAGCCGCCCCAGGTTGGAGGTCATGGAATTGAACGAAGCGCTTAACTCGGCGAGCTGGTCCGCGCCCTTCACCGGGATGCGGTACGAAAAATCGCCTTCCTTAACGTGCTCGGTGCCCTCATACAACTCATGCACCGCGCCGGTCATGGTGCGCGTGAGCGTGATGCCCGCCCACAGGGAAGCCATCTCCACCAGCAGGAAGAGGATCGAGATGGCCACGAAGGCCGTCAGCACGGCCTCTCCGAAGGCCTTCCCGAAGACCACGCCCAACACCGTCGAAGCGCGCGAATTCACCAACAAAAAAGTGTTGCGCTCGCCGCGGCCGGAAATCCACGAGGGCACGTCCACCGGCAGCACGCCCGAGACCGCGAAATCGAGCGCGTTCACTTTGGGAGGGATGCGGCTGCGCGGTCCGTGCTCCGTATAAGGCACCACGTCGATGTCGCCGAAATCGGGCACCAGTTTGCCGAGTAGAGCATGGTCCAGCGGGGCCGCCACGGTCGCCTCGGTGCCCGCGTATACGGCGTGCGCCCAGGCATACAGGCGCGATTCTTTGCCATCCCGCCGGACCATCAGGCCGCGGTCCCCCTTCCAGCCCGCCGGAGGCGGCGTGAGGGAAGCCTGCGCCGGATAGCGGAATCGATCGGCGCCATCGATGCACAGCTCGAAATCCGGAAAGCTCCGCTGGATCATGGGGGCCATGCTGGTCACCAGCATTTCCGCGTTGCGGCCGGAGGGTCGTGCGGGCGCTTGGATCAGCGGCGGTCCCGCGCCGGGCGGCCCCAGAGGGTGCACCAGCATCTGCGCCGGAATCGCCAGCGAATTCAGGGAGCGGTTCAGCTCGGCGTTGGCCAGGTAGATGGCCATCTGGCCCAGGACGAACTGGCCGGCCTCCCAGGCCAGCGTCAGGATCAGGACGATCGGCACCACCGCGATGAACAGGTACGCGACGATGAGGCGGTTGCGCAGCCGCCAGATGGCCCGCCGCATGAGGCGCCGCGCCAGCCGCCCCAGCACCGCCAGGCCGCATACCACCGTGGCCAACGCGAAAATCGAATTCAATATGGACGAGACACGGGCGAAGTACAGAATCGCATACACCACCGCGACCGCGGCGAAGGCCCACTCCATAAGGCCGAGCCGCCGCCAATAACCCGCTGCCTGCTCCATAAATTAATCAAATCGACACGGGCAAGCTAAAGCATGCCCCACCAAGCCGCTCCGAACTACTGGAAGTCGATCCGCGCGATCACCAGTTCCGGCATGGCCTGGCTCCAGCTATCGGGGATGCTGTCGAAAGCCAGGCGGAAGGGCTTCCCTTCCGCGGGAGCCAGCCGCCCCATTTTGCGGCTCACGATGGGCACGCGCTCGCGCAGCACCACCTGGCCGTACGCATCGCGGAACACGCAGTTGATCTCCACCAGCTCGAGCACCCGGTCGCCCGCGTTCCGGATCTGGCCGGTGATCTCCACCACCTGCTGCTTCAGGTAACTTTCGTGAGCCTCCATGGCGGCATCGCTGATCACGAGATACCCGTGCCGCACATAGGCGCGTGCCTCGCCCGTCAACGGCGGAGGCGCCGGCGTAGGCTGCTTGGACGCGCGATCCAGATACCAGAAACTCGCCAGGCCCGCCACCAGCAAAGCCGCGATCACCAGCGCGGCGGGTGGAATGGAGACCCGCGTCTTGGGGGGCGTTGCCGTCTTATTTGCCGCCAACGGTCATCTCTCCGATCTTCAATGTCGGGGCGGCCACCGATCCGCGAAACTCCAGGTCCGCCCCCACGGCTTCGATGTTCAGCAGCATGTCCTTGAGATTGCCCGCGATGGTGACCTCCGAGACCGCGTAGGCCAGTTCGCCATTGCGGATCCACAGCCCGGCCGCGCCGCGCGAGTAATCTCCGGTCACGACGTTCACCCCGAAGCCCATCAGCTCCGTCACGTAGAAGCCGTCGGCCACGCCGGCAATCACCTGTTCCGCGGTGGGGGCACCCTTTTCCAAATACAGATTCCCGTGGCCGATCCCGGCATTTCCGGTCAGGCCCCGCGATGCGTTGCCGGTAGTCTTGAGACCCAGCTTGCGCGCCGCGTAGGAATTCAGCAGGTAGCTCTTCAGCACGCCGCCTTCGATTACCACCGTGCGCCGCGAGGGCACGCCCTCGTCGTCGAAAGGCGAGCTGCCGAACAGCCCGGGAAGGGTCGCATCGTCGATCACGGTCACATTCCCGGCGGCCACCTTCTGGCCCAGCTTCCCCGCCAGAAAGGACTCGTGCCGGTAGATCGCCATCCCGTGCACGGCCTCGAAAAGGTTATCGAGTAGCGTGCGGGCCGTGCGCGGCTCGAAGACCACCGGCACTTTCTGCGTGGGCACCTTGACCGGATTCAGCCGGCGCAGCGCGCGCTCGGCGGCCATGCGGCCCACCTGCTCGGCCGGTTCGAGACCGGCAAATCCGCGCGCCAGAGTGTACCAGTAATCGCGCTCCATGGATTCGCCGTCGCGCGCCACCGGCGCGGCACTCAGCGAACAGTAGCTCGAGCGGTACTCGCCCGCGAAGCCGCGCGAGTTGGCGAAAATGTGGCGGCCCACATGCGTCTCGAAGGATGCGCCCTCGGAGTTGAAGATGCGCGGATCGGCCGAAAGCGCGGCCTCCTCGGCGCAACGCGCGGCTTCGATCTTGCGCTCGGTTTCGAGTCCCTCGACGTCCGCGGAATAGAGGCCCAGATCGCCGTCGATCGACCCCAGCTCATCGGCGTCGGGCAACCCGGCGTGCGGATCCCCGGTAGTGATTTCCGCCAGCTCGATAGCCGCCGCCACCAGCCGGTCGAGGCCTTCGCGCGAAAGATCCGAGGTGTAGGAAGAGCCTGTCGTCCGGCCCTTCATGATGCGCAGACCGGCTCCGCGCGACCCGGCCTCCTTGAGGCTCTCGATCTCGCGCATACGCACGTTGGCGGAGAACTCCTCGCCCTCCGCGATGGTGCATTCGGCGTCGCTGGCGCCCGCTTCCAATGCACGCCCGACCAGCTCGCGCGCCAGGCCGGAAAGATGGCTTTCGCTCAAGCCGTGCCTCCCACGGTCATGCGGTCGATCTTGATGGTCGGGATGCCCACGCCCACCGGCACGCTCTGGCCTTCTTTGCCGCAAGTGCCGATGCCTTCATCCAGGCGCAGGTCGTTGCCCACCATGCTGACGTACTTCAACGCTTCGGGGCCATTGCCGATCAGCGTGGCGTTGCGCACCGGCCGGGTGAGCTTCCCGTCTTCGATCATATAGCTCTCCGAAGCCGAAAACACGAAATTCCCACTGGTGATATCCACCTGTCCGCCGCCGAAGTTGACGCAGTAGAGCCCCTTGGGCACCGAGCGGAGGATCTCTTCGGGATCGCTCTGGCCCGCCAGCATGAAGGTGTTGGTCATGCGCGGCATGGGGATGTGTGCGTAGCTCTCGCGCCGGCCGCTGCCGGTGGATTCGGCATGCATCAGGGTGCTCGAAAGGCGGTCCTGCAGGTAGCCGCGCAGGACGCCGTTTTCGATGAGGACATTTCGGCGCGTGGCGCGGCCCTCGTCATCCACGTTGAGCGATCCGCGGCGCCCGCTGAGGGTGCCATCGTCCACCACGGTGCACAACTCGCTGGCCACCTTCTGGCCGATGCGCCCGCTGAACGCCGAGACGCCTTTGCGGTTGAAATCGGCTTCCAGGCCATGGCCCACGGCTTCATGCAGCAGGATGCCCGGCCAGCCCGGACCCAGCACCACGGTCATCTCGCCGGCCGGCGCCTCGACCGCATCCAGCATAGCCACGGCTTCGCGCGCGGCTTCGCGGGCGAAGTGCTCGGGAGTCTTCTCGTTCAGGAAATAGCCCAGCTCCACGCGGCCGCCCCCGCCGGCATGGCCACGCTGCGGAGCCCCGCCATCCTGGCGTGCCAGCGCCCAGACGCTCATGCGCGCCAGCGGCTGGCGGTCGAGTGCCAGCACGCCGTCGCTGGTGGCGACCAGCGTATAGCGCAAATTGTCGGCATAGACCGCCTGCACCTGGAAGACGCGCGGATCGGCGGCGCGGGCAGCCTTATCGGCGCGCTTGACCAGCTCCACGCGCTCCGTGAAGGCCGTTTCGGTGGGAGCGGTCACCACGGGATAAAGATTGTGCGAGACGCCCTCGTTCAGTCCGAAGCTCCCGGTTCGGCCCGGACCCGCGGCGATGTGCGCGGCCACCCGCGCGGCCTTGCGGATCTTCTCCGGTGCGAGATCGTCGCTGTAAGCATACCCCGTCCGCTCTCCCGCGATCACCCGCACCCCCACGCCCATCGAGACGCCCTGCGCCGCGCTCTTCACCATCGATTCATCGATGCTGATGGAGCTGGTGAGCAGGTACTCGAAGTACAGGTCCGCATAATCCCCTCCCTGAGAAAGCGCTTCGGCCAGGTAATTCTCCAGGTCTTGCCGGGAGATGGCGAAGCGCGTGGTGAAAATCGATTCGGAAAACTGCATATAGTTCTATTGTAGGATCTTAGTGCGGCTAGTAAGGCTTATGTTGTGGCGTCCTTCAGCGCCACACCCAGCGCGCGGCAGTCCTCATCCACCATCTCGCGCACCAGTTCCTCGAACCCGATGCGGTGGCGCCAGCCGAGGGCGGTCTTCGCTTTGGAGGGATCTCCTTGCAGGAGATTGACTTCGGCCGGCCGGAAGAGTTCTGGAGCGGCCTGGATGTAGTTTCGGTAGTCCAGACCCACGTGGGCGAAGGCCAGTTCGGCGAACTCGCGCACGGAGTGGCACTCGCCTGTCGCCACCACGTAATCGTCCGGCGCGGGCTGCTGCAGCATCAACCACATGGCCTCGACATACTCGCGCGCATGGCCCCAGTCGCGCAGGGCGTCCAGGTTCCCCAGGCGCAACTCGGCGGAGTGGCCGGCCAGAATCCGGGCCACGCCCGAGGTAATCTTGCGGGTCACGAACTCGAAGCCGCGGCGTGGCGATTCGTGGTTGAAGAGAATCCCGTTAGAGGCGTGCATGCCGTACGCTTCGCGGTAGTTACGGGTCAGGTGGAAACCCGCCACCTTGCTGATACCGTACGACGAGCGGGGGTGGAAGCGGGTGCTCTCGGTCTGCGGGGCCTCATCCGCCATGCCGAACATCTCGCTCGATCCGGCAAAATAAAAACGGCATTTGGGCGCGCGCGATTTCAGCGCCGCAAGCAGAAAGTGAGTGCCGTTAATATTCGTGTTGAGGGTGGAGAATTCGTCGTCGAACGAGTAGCTGACAAAACTCTGGGCGGCGAGGTGATAGCATTCGTCCGGCTGGACCTCCTCGATTACCCGGTGCAGGCTGGCATAGCTTTCGAGGGAAGCGGCGTGCAGCACCACCTGCCCGCGTACCGCGCTCAGCCGCGACAGCCGGTGCTGGGGGTCTTCGAGCGCCACCCGCCGCACGATCCCGTGGACCTGGTAGCCGCGTTCCACCAGCAGTTCCGCCAGGTACGATCCGTCCTGGCCCGTAATTCCCGTAATTAGAGCACATTTGGCCGACATCTGGAATAATGGTAACAAGTCTATGCCCACGCGATCGGGGACCGGAAGCCACGTAGGTGCTTACCGCGCCGCCCCGCCGGATCACGGAACCAGCCTCGGCCAATCCGTGCAAGGCTTTGTAACCTGTCTAGTTGCCGGTACGCCTCTACAAACGGAGGCGAAGCTGTTTTCCGATGCCGGCGTTCCTGGTGAGGCATGCTGGTCGATTTCGAACTGATCCGGCGGGCCCAGAAAGGCGACGGAGCCGCTTTCAACGAAATCGTGCTGGCCTACCGGAAGCGGATTCTGGGGACGATCACCAGGCTGATTGCCCGGCCGGAAGATGTCGAGGATGTCGCACAGGAAGTGTTTCTGCGGCTTTATTTCTCCCTCGATCAGCTTCGCAAGGAAGAGGTTTTCGAGCCGTGGCTGTACCGGCTGACGGTCAACGCGGCGTACGATTATTTGCGTAAGCAGCGCCGGCGGCAGGAGTTCCGCATGTCGGACCTGTCCGAGCAGCAGGTCATGATGGCGGATGCGGCGGCCGGCGGGCGGGTGGAGCACGATGAAAAGTATCAGAAGAAGATCCGGGAATCCGTAGATGCGCTGCTGGGTGCGGTTTCCGATGCGGATCGAATTCTTCTGATGCTCAAAGAGGTAGAAGGGCTTTCGTTGAAGGAGCTTGAAAAGGTGTACAAAGTCAACGAAAATGCTCTTAAGGTTCGGCTGTTTCGAGCTCGTCAACGGGTTTTGAAGGCATTTGGAGCGGCTGTGAAGAGAGAGGGGGCCGGCGTGAAGCCGGCTTGAGGGAAAGGGACGTATGTATCCGATGCGCGGCAGCGATGATGAAAAACTCGACGCCCTGTTTCGGGCGTTTCAGTCTGCGTGTCCAAATCCGGACCCCGGCGCGAACTTCATGCCCGGCCTGTGGCACAAGATCGAAGCGCGCCAGAACTTCGGCTTCTCGCTACAGCGGCTCAGCAGCGCGTTTGTGACGGCAGCATTGGCGCTTTCGATTGCCTTGGGCGTCTACATGTCGATCCCGCGCTCCATTCCATCCGCCTATTCACAGAGCTACATCGAGGCCCTGGCGGACGCCAGTTCGCTCGATACTCCCCAAAACGTCAGTCCGGCGCGGCTGGACCTGACAGACGCCGGGCGTTAGGCGGAATAATGGGCAAATTCAAGCTGTCCGCGCTCGTCTCCCTGTTGCTGGTCTTCCTGAGCGGAGTGCTGGTGGGCGCCGTGGCACAGCGCCTGTACATGGTCTCGTCCGTCTCCAGCAACAGCCCCGGCTCGCTTCCGCCGGGAGTTCGCAAGCAGAGCCCCGAGGATGTCCGTAAGCATGCGGTCGCCGAGATGCGGCAGCGGGTCAAACTGGACGACACCCAGGTGACACAGCTCGAAGGGATCTACGATCAAACGCGCGAGCAATTCGACCGCTTGTTCCAGAACCGCAACGCCGAGGCGCGCGCGCTCTGGGACAAGCAGAACGACGAAATCCGCCACATGCTCCGTCCCGACCAGCTACCTCTGTTCGAGAAACTGCACGCCGAGCATGAGGCCGCGCATCGGGCGCGGAAAAAGAGCGAAGAGCCAAAGTAGGGGACTCCCAGGTAGGGAGCTGTTTCAGAAGCTGAAAAGCCCCACGCGCTGCCTGCGGAAAAGATCGGCCTGCCGCTGGCGAGGTTCCGGGCGCTGGACCTTGCGCTATGGAGCCGCTATTTCTCTCAAACCCGCCCGAGAAATACTGCCTAGCCTACCTGCACTACCGGAGGCTGAGTTGGCGCCGCAGGCTGAGCCGGCGCCGCAGGCTGCTGACCTAGCGCGGCCTTCTTGGCGGCCCGCGAAACTTTGTACTTCCGCTCGAAACGATCAACGCGACCGGCCGTGTCCATCAGTTTCTGGCGTCCGGTGAAGAACGGATGACACGAGGAGCAAATTTCCACGCGGATGTCGCCCTTATTCGTCGAGCGAGTCTCAAAGGTGTGGCCGCAGGCGCAGATGACTTTAACGGGATTATAAGCGGGGTGGATACCGTCCTTCATTTGCTTTTGGGGAATCCTTTCGAAGAATTTCAGTATAGCAAAAACTGAAACCCCCGCGAACCACGCCACGGCGCAATGCCGTTGCACGCTTCACGGGGGCTGTAGCCTTTAGGATACCTGAGGCTTAGCTGACGCGAGAGGGCAGCCGGTCCACAGGAACATGGCCCCGCCACTGGACGGGTGCCGACTACATTAGAGGCTCAACTTCAGCAGTCGGCCACCTCTCGCGGTCGTATGTGACTATCCATTTTTGCTGGACCACCTCCTTTTTCAGTGTTCAGTTTTATGCTCGCATGGAGGCGGTATTCTTGTCAAACAATGGCTGTTGGGAAACTCAGCAGCTCACAATACGGAGGCGGCAAAGCTGCACATGGCCAGGCCATCCATGAGATTGAAAGGAAATTCTCCGGTGGTGTAATGAGCGCAGGGGAGCCTGAAGACACGATGGGGCAGCTTCAGCTCACGGAAGGCCCCTACCACCTGCCGCGAGTAGACCGGCAGAAAACTGGTATCGTGGCGGGCCCACACGAGCAGGCTGCGAAGGTCTCGGCCAGCCAGGCGCTCGATGTAGGAGGCCGGGCTGATGGGAGCCCAATAACGCCGCAAATCGTCCTGGCTCAGGATGCCATCGAAGCTTCGTCGCACGTGCCGGGTGGCCAGGCCGGTCCATACCACGTCCGAAAAGTACATCGACACGTGATTGAAAATGCCCACCCGGACGCGCTTATCGTGTGCGGCGGCGATAAAAGCAATGCAGGAACCCAGGCTGGTACCCAGCAGGCCGAGCCGGGTATAGCCCAGATTCTGGAGCCAATCCAGGCATGCGCGGGCGTCCACAACCGACTGGCGCGCGGCATGGATGGTGCGACCGACATTGCTCGAAACGTGGTACTCGGCGCGCTGCAACCCCTCTGGCAAGCGCTCCGCGTGGTACGCCATGCTCATCCGCAAAGCGCTGATTCCGAAACGGTTCAACAGCCGGGCCAGGCCCACGTGGCCATCCGGGCCGGCATTCCACTGGGGCAGCACCACGAGCGCCCGGCCGCGGTCATGGCGCGCCGGGAACCACACGGCATGGACGGTGTCATTCTCGGGGATGCCGGAAGGCGCCGGACTAGAAAACGTGAGCCGATTATCCCGAAAGCAATAATCGCGGACCGGGGGATACGAAAAGAAGCGATCCGAATCCAGGAGGGCTTCCGAGGCGAAGCCGTCCAGGGACGCGGCCGGATCGCCAGTATCGCAATCCGCCCAAGCCGGGTAGCCGATGGACTGGAGCCAGTCGGTACCCCACTCGAAGGGCCGCACGAAGCGGTTGCTGTCACGGTTCGCGAGCTGGCGCTCCCAATGATCGATCCAGCGCGCATAGATTCCCTGCATTGAGGCGAAGGATCAGTGTAGCAGACGGAAAATCGGCGGCGCAGACAGAAAAAAGCCTCGCTCCGGCCGATTCGAGACCAGACCGGGCGAGGCCCGTGCGAAGCCACAAGGAGAGGCAACGCACCAAAGCGACGAACCCCCAAAAGAGAAACCCACGATTTCAATTGCACCCATTCTGCCATTTCGTAATGCATTGAAAACACGGGGATGGCGCGTGGGGATTCCCGAAATCCGTAGATGCCCCTACATATTTCCGGAAGAATGCGGGACGGCGTACAATAAAGGGGACGACGAGTCTGCGGTGGGATGGCCGAGCGGTTTAAGGCAGTGGTCTTGAAAACCACCGTTGTCGCAAGGCAACCGTGAGTTCGAATCTCACTCCCACCGCCATCCGCGACTGACTGCGGGCGGGCCCGCCCTCGGCGAGCGGGTAGATGGCGCCGACGCCCTCGCGGGTTCGAAAATGAAAAAGCCCGATCTTTCGATCGGGCTTTGTATTAAACCGGGCGACTTCCTACTCTCCCACACAGTCGCCTGTGCAGTACCATCGG
>CAYRWE010000059.1:0-22295 GCA_964427655.1 uncultured Solibacteraceae bacterium
GCGGGTAACGATGCCGTCGATCTCCATTTCCATCCTGTTGATCCTGGGCTCGTCGCGAATCACTTGCTCGGCGAGGTCGCGATTCTGATCCACCAGCGAACGCACGCTCCGGTTAATGGCGGATTCCACCAACCCGCCCATTTCCAGAATCTTGTTACTTAGTTCTTCCAGTTCAACCGTAAAATGGCGCATGGCATCCTCGATTATCTCAGGGCCGAGGGACGGCGCGTCTAGCCGAACCTGCCGGTAATGTAGTCTTCCGTCTCTTTACACGCGGGATTCTTGAAGATTACGTCGGTCGTATCGTATTCGATGAGGCGTCCGAGCAGAAAGAAGCCGGTAAAATCGGCGACGCGCGCGGCCTGCTGCATATTGTGCGTGACAATGACCATGGTGCACTGGCTTTTAAGGCTGAACATCAACTCCTCGATCTTGGCGGTGGCAATGGGATCGAGAGCCGAGCAGGGTTCGTCGAGGAGGAGCACTTCGGGATCCACGGCCAGCGCGCGGGCAATGCAGAGGCGCTGCTGCTGGCCGCCGGAGAGGGCGTAGGCGGATTGGTGCAACTTGTCCTTGACCTCGTCCCATAGGGCGGCCCGTTGCAGGCTCTGCTCGACGCGGTCGCGCATATGCGAGCGCGACACCATGCCGTTGATGCCCAAGCCATAGGCGATATTGTCGAAGATGGACTTAGGGAACGGATTGGGCCGCTGGAAGACCATGCCGACGCGGCGCCGCAGACTGGTGACGTCGAGATTGCGTACGTCTTCGTTATCGAGTAGGACCTGTCCCTCCATGCGGCCGTTGCGGATGGTATCGTTGATGCGATTCAGGTTTCGCAAAAAGGTGGATTTGCCGCAGCCGGACGGACCGATGAGCGCGGTGATGCGGTTCGCGCACATATCGAGCGAGACGTCGTAGAGCGCCTGAGCCGAACCGTAGTAGAAGTTGATGTTACTGGCCCTCAGCTTGGGAACGGGAGTGCTTGTCGAGCTGCCCACGGGACTCCTATTGGTTTTCGAAACGCCGGCATAGTCAGGTAATAAACTCATATATCCCTACTAATCTCGCGGTACGGATATGCCTTTCGAGAGAACGAACCGGGCCGCTATATTAGCGATGAGAACGAGCGCAATCAGAACCAGTCCGGCAGCCCATGCCTGGCGATGCCAGTCGTCGTAAGGAGAGGTGGCGCGCAGATAGATCTGCACGGGCAGCGAGGCGGTGGGTTGCCCCAGGCCGCCGTTCCAGAACTGGTTGTTGAACGCGGTGAAGAGCAACGGCGCGGTCTCGCCGGCGATGCGCGCCACGCCCAGTATCATGCCGGTGAGCACGCCCTTGCTGGCGGCGGGCACCACCACGGTGGCGATGGCTTTCCACTTGTGGGCGCCCAGTGCTAGCGCGCCCTCGCGCAGCGAATTAGGCACTTCCCGCATGAACTGTTCGGTTTGCCTTGTCACGACGGGGATCAGCATGATGCTCAGGGCCACGGCGCCGGCGAAGGCGGAGAACTGCTTCAGGGGGACTACCACCAGCGTCCAGGCCACAATGCCGATCACGATGGAAGGCACTCCGTTCAGCAGGTCGGCCACGTAGCGCACCAGGCTGGCGAACATTCTGTCTTCATATTCGGATAAGTAGACGCCGGCGAGGAAGCCGACGGGAATCCCCATCAGCGCGGCCAGTCCCACGATCTCGAGGCTGCCGACGATGGCATTAGCCATGCCGCCGCCGTCCTCTCCGGGTGACAGTGGCAGCTTGGTAAAGAAGTTCCAATCGAGCGACTTACCGCCGTTATACACGAGATAGCCCAGGATGACGAACAGACTCGAGACGGCGATAACCGTGCACACCGCCGTCAAGGTCAACATGACGTTGTTGACTATCTTCCGCCACAAAAGCCGGTTCACCTCATGGACCCCTTTCGCGTGGTCGCGACGATCATCAGCCGCGCCGCGCCGTTGAGGACAATGGTCAGGCAGAAAAGCACCAGGCCGAGCTCGATGAGCACCCCGCGGTAGACGTCCCCGGTGGCTTCGGCGAACTCGTTGGCGATCACGGCGGCGATGGTATGGCCCGGCGCAAACAGGGAAATATGGATAGCCGCCGAGTTGCCAATGACCATGGTGACGGCCATGGTTTCGCCCAAGGCGCGCGCCAGACCCAGGAAGATCGAACCCATGATGCCGAGCCGGGCGTAAGGCACCACCGCGTCCCAGGTCGTCTCCCAGCGCGTGGCTCCCAGCGCGAGGGCCGCCTCGCGCTGCTCGCGAGGCACCGCCAGCAGAGCTTCGCGCGAAACCGAGATGATGAACGGAAACGTCATGACCGCTAGAATCACGCCTGCGGTCAGGTAGCCCACGCCATAGGCGATCCCCTGGAACCACGGCAGAAAGCCCAGGGTCGACTTCAGGAAGGGCTCGACATACGTGCGCATGAGCGGAACCAGGGTAAAGATGGCCAACAGTCCATAGATCACGCTGGGAATGGCGGCCAATAACTCGACCAGGAAGGTGAGGGCGTTCGAAGTGCGCGCGGGCGCCAGCTCGGAAAGAAAGATCGCGGATCCCACGCCTAGGGGAACCGAAATCAGCAGGGCCAGCGCGGAGGTCAAAACAGTGCCATAGATGAACGGCAGGCCGCCGAACTGCTCCGTCACGGGATTCCATTGGCTGGAAGCCAGAAATCCCCAGCCAAGACGGTGACGGGCCGCGGCGGAATCGGTCCACAACACGTATACAATCAGGATCGCGGCGAGCACGATGCTCGCCGCGAAGATCAGCGTGATCAGACGGGCGGCGTGATCGCCCACCCGATCCAGCGGATTCACCCGATGCCGGGCCTGGACTGCCGTTGCCATGAGTCGCTCACCTATGAGCCGGAAGCGATTCGCTTCAGAACTTAATCAGCGAGATCTGCTTCTCTTCCTTGGCGATAATCGCCTTGGGCAGCGGAGCATATGAGAGTTCCGCGCAGTCTTTCTGCCCGTCTGTCAGCATCCATTGGAGGAAGCCAACCAGGGCTTTGCCTTTGGCCGCGTCGGAAAAATGCGCGGGAATCAGCAGCCAGGTAAACGTGGCGATGGGGTAGGCCGCCTTTCCCGGAGCGTTGGTAATGGAAACGCGGAAATCGTCCGGCATGGTCTTGGCCGCGCCGGCGGCCGCCTCGGTAACTCCCTCCAGGCTGGCCTTCACCCAGGCACCGGAGGCGTTCTTGATTAAGCCATAGTTCAGCTTGCTTTGGATGGCGTAGATCAACTCGACGTAACCGACCGAATCGGGAGTCTGCTTTACCAGCCCCGCCACTCCGGGATTGCCGGAGCCATTCAAACCTTCGACCGGCCAGCTTACCTTGGTGTCGGCTCCCACTTTGCTTTTCCACTCGGGACTTACTTTCGAGAGATAGTCCGTAAAGACGAAAGTGGTTCCGCTGCCATCGCTGCGGTGGATGGGTATGATCTCGTCGCCGGGCAGCTTCACGCCGGGATTATCCGCGGCCAGTTTGGGATCGTTCCACTTCTTGATGGTTCCCATGAAAATGCCGGTGACCGACGCGGGGCTGAATTTCAGGTCGGACGACACGCCGGGGATGTTATAGATAATCACCACCGCGCCCATAACCGTGGGGAAATGCAACGGCTTCACTTTCAGGGCGGCGATCTGGGCGTCCTTCATGGGCATGTCGGAAGCCCCGAAATCCACCGTTCCATTGGTGAGCTGGCTGATTCCCGCTCCGGAGCCCCCACCGCCGTAGTTGATCTTCACGTCGGAGTGCAACTTCTGGTACTGCTCGAACCACTTCTGATAAATGGGCATCGGGAAGGTTGCGCCCGCGGCATTGATCTGTTGCGCGGAGGCCACCGCGGCGCCAGCGAGCAGCAGAGCGCCGATGACTAACGCATTCTTCGTCTTCATGATTTCAATCCTCGATTCTCGCACCCGATTGTTACAATTCCGTTGCAGGCTACGGCTTCTTGCGGGGCGCGGGCGGCCCACCCGGAAGCGTGTAGCGGACGTTCACGTAGATGGTGTTGTCGTGCGTGCCCTTGGGTGCGTTCGCGGCAATATACCAGGGGTTGCGCAGCAGGTACTCATACTGGCCCATGACGTTGATGGCCCCGTATCTGGCGTCTTTCCAAATCGTCTGATTGAAACCGAAACTCACTTCCTGTATGGTCTTGTTGTCATTGTTGGACGCGCCTCGGAAGCCGTAGCCGATCAGGGTGGTGCCGTTCGCGTCGAGGGCCACGTCGCGACCGATGTAGACGCCGCTATAGTAGCCGTACAGCAGCGTGTTCTTGAGGGTAGCTTCAAAGCCCTCCACCCATCCGCCGGCATGCATGGGGCTGACATCTCCATTCGCGCGGACGATCAGGTCCGGCACGGTGCCGAAGAAATAGCGGCCGATTCCCTGGCCCCACATCTGGTTGGTGATCAGGCGGAAGCCCTTCACGACTTCCAGGTTGGCGTTGAGCGAGCCGCCGGCGCCGACCTTGGTGGAGTAGGTGTTCGTGGCGGAATCATACACCTTGAAATTGCGCTCCATTCCGGCAACCTCGATGTGCGCTTGCGCGATGGGATCCAGGGCGATCTTGGCGATGATGTCGGGGGTCAGGTTGGGCGTCGTCTGGACGTTCGACGTATTATCCAACTGCGTTCCGCCCAAACCGCTCAGCGCGCTGGCCGAAGGGAGCGTGACGGCGGTGGCCGAGAGGCCGCCCGAGCCGCCGATGTAGGCATCCGGATTCTCGACAGAAAGACCGAGCGTCGCCTTCTCGGACGGGTGATAGAGCACCCGCATGCCCGGCTGGCGGGTCCACGGCAGGCCGACGACGTAATTAACGTCGATAACCTGGCTATAGAACAGGTCGCTGGGCAGCGCCGAAATGCCTTTCCGGTTGGGGGTGATCATACTCCAGCTTTGGCCGGCGAGGTACTCGATCTTGCCCTTGCGGATATCCACCCAGAACAGGCGCAGGCGGGGAACGAAGGCACCGTTGGTCACGGTGATGGCGTTCGACCCGCTGGTGCCGAGGAAATCGAACTCGTTATAGGCGATGAAGTGAGATCCCTTCCAATCGCCGTCGATGCGGAAGCCGATGCGGGAGTTCTGCGGGCTGAATTTGAATTCGCCAAGTTTGGAGGTGGTGGCGGTGTTGTAGGGAACACTGGCAAAGTTGCTTCCCAGGGATCCACCGGCGTTCTTATCTTTCCACGAGGCGGTCAGATCCAAGAAGCCCACCGGCATGATAGTGATATTGCCGAGTTGGAGCTGCAGAGGGGATGGCGCGTCAGCGGGCGCCTGCGTGTCTGTATCGTCCGCCCAGCACGTGCCGAGCAAGCCGGCTGTCATGCAGAGCAAGGCTCCAAGTTTGGTTCGCGATAGCATAAGCGTTTTTGACTTCCTTGTTTGAAGAGAATGAGTTTGATCTACTACCACGGGCTGTCTTTCCCGGTTCAAGACGTCCTCGCCGGAGAGCGACTATCTTCTCCGGCACACGAAGTCCTTTTTGTGTGTAAAGATCCGAAACCGGGGGCCAAGCACCGAGCCTATCGGAGTGCTGTTACACGGCGATGACTAAGTGATTAAGACTGGGTGCCGGTTTTGGAATATTGGGGCAGCGTAACGATGAAAGTGGACCCCTTGCCGAGGTCGCTTTCGACCGCTACCGAGCCGCCCATTTGCTCGATGGCATGCTTCACGATCGAAAGCCCCAGCCCGGTTCCGCCGGCCTGCCGGGAGCGCGCCTTATCCACGCGATAAAAGCGTTCGAATATGCGCGAAAGGTCCGCCGCGGGGATTCCGAGACCCGTGTCGGAAATCCGGATTTCGATGCGCCGGCCGGGCCGGTCCTGGACGCTCACAAACACCTGGCCGTCCGGCTTATTGAACTTGATGGCATTATCGAGAAGATTGAGAAGCGCCTGCTCCAAACGGGTGCCATGGCCTAGTAAGTACAGGTCCGGAATGGGGTCCGCATGCAGGCGCACCCCCATGACGCTGGCGGCCGGCTCTACCGCGCGCATGGCGGAAGACAACGCTTCAGTAACCGGGATGGGCCCCGGCGGGGCTGTCGGCGCGCCCGATTCCAGTTCGGAGAGGCTCAGAAGATCGGCCGAGATATTGTTCAGGCGCACTCCGTTGGCCTGAATGATCTCGACAAAGCGCCGCCGGTTGTGCTGGTCTTCCAGGCCTCCCTCGAGGAGCGTTTCGGCATAGCCCCGGATGGTCGCCAGCGGCGTCCGGATTTCATGCGAAACGTTGGCGATAAAGTCCCGCTTCATGCGCTCCAGCCGCTCGTTGGGCGTGACGTCGTGCAGGATGGCAATGGCACCCCGGTAGGGCGAACCGGCTAAGGGCATGGCCGCGACATCGAACGAGCGCGCCTCCGCGCCGGAGAATTGCAGCCGCTTCCTGACGGTCTCTCCCGAATCGAGGACCCGCGTGAGGACCTCGAGCAGCGCCGGATTGCGGAACACCCGCACCAGCGGCACTCCCTGCGGGGCCTCCTGGCCGCCGATAGCCTGCAGGAACGCGTGGTTGCAGAAAGTGAGGTTCAAGCCGGAATCGACCGCCAGGACCGCGTCCGCCATGCTCGCCAGAATCGCTTCCCGGCGGGCCAACTCCATGCCCAGCCGGTTGACCAGTTCTTCGATCTGCGGCGCCACGCGCGCCAGCGAGCGCGCCAGCACGCCCAGTTCGTCGTCGCCGCCGGGGGGCAGCAGCGGGTGTGGAGCGTCCAGGTTCAGCAGGCGGTCGGCGAAATCGGTCAGGCGATTGATGCGCCGCGCCAGCGACCGTCCGGAGAGCCAGGCTACCAGGACGAACAGGATCCCCCATACCAAGGCCAACAGGCGCACCGTCGCGCTGGGAACATAGATCTGGATCGCCAGAACCGGAGGGGCGGCGACGGCGAGAGCGATTGGAAATACTTTGCGCGTAATCGAATCCGCCATCGAATCTGCCCAATGTTAGCACGCGATTTCCCGGCTCCCGTATCCGGGCAGCCGATTTTCCGTGCCGGGGGTAAGGTCAGCGGCGCGCCCAATACCGGTCGCGGGCCCGCACCACTAGCCCCTTCCTCTTGGCCATCAGCTCGATGCGGCGGAACCCGGGCGTGGTTACGGGCCGATCGGAAACGTAACCCAGGTTGTATTGGCTGCGCAATTCTTCTTGAATGGAGCCGAAGACCTGGTCGATGCCGTTCTTCTTCGAGACTTCGAAGAAGCTTCCGCCGGTCTCGTCGGCCAGCCGCGTGAGCGCGTGCCGGCCGTCCGCTCCGCCCAGGAGTCCGTAATAGCCGGAGTCGGAGAAGAGAATCGAATAGACCAACGTGTCGGCCCGCTGAGCCGCGTCGGTGGCTTCCGCCAGGGTGGCTTCGCTGCCCGTGTCGACGCCATCGGTAAGCAGGATCAGCGCCTTGCGCCCCTGCTGTTGGGTCATGACATCCTGTGCCGCGGTCACCACCGCGTCATATAGCAGCGTGCCGCCGCCGGTCTGAAGCTGGAACTGGCTTCGCGAGGGCGTTTCCACGTATGCCAGCGCATCGTTCAGTTGCCTGAGGGACGCGGTGAGCGGCTGGCGGATGAAGATTCGGAAATCGAACTGCATCAGGAAGACGCGATCCTGGCGGGGCCGCAGCACCGTTTCCATGAAGCGGAAACTGGCGCCGCGCTCGGCGTCCAGCACGCGCGTCTGGCTCGTGCTGGTGTCCACCATCAGCCCGAGCGTGAGGGGAAGATCGGACTCGCGCGCAAAGTAGCTGACGGTTTGCGGGCGCTTGTCTTCGAGCAGCAGGAACTCATCCTGCGCCAGGTCGCGGACGATCGCTCCCTTCTTGTCGGTGACGGTGGCGAGCACGTTCACCACCTTCACTTCCGTGGAAAAAGTGGGAGTCTCCTGCCGGCCGTTCAGTAAGAGGCGCGACCCCAGCAGGGATGCCATCGTGCGCAGGACGCGCCGCCGGGAGTGCTCCGTACCGCCGCGCCGCACCTTCACATCACTCCCCGGCGCCCAGGCTCTTCAGACGCTCCCTGGCGGCGGCATTCCCGGCGGCGGCGGCCCTGCGATACCAGGCGATGGCCGTGTCGCGATTGGGGCTCACACCCAAGCCATCCTCGCAGAGCACACCGATGTTGTACATGGCGCTGTCGTTTCCCGAATCGGCCGCTTTGCGATACCAGTTCATGGCTTCGCCGTAATCCACCTCGACGCCCAGACCTTTCTGATAGAGCACGCCCACCTCGTTGGTGCCGAGCAGATCGCCGGCTTCCGACGCCCTGCGAAACCACTTCATGGCCTCGCGGTTATTCACGGGCACGCCCAAGCCGTCGCGATACATGACGCCGGTGTTGAACATGGCCTCGCCGTTGCCTTGATCGGCGGCCCTACGAAACCAGCTCAGGGCCTGGAGATAGTTTCGCTGCTGGCCGCGGCCCTCGAAATACAGGAGGCCGATATCATTCATGGCCTGCGTATCGCCGGCATCGGCGGCCTTGGAAAACCACGCGTAGGCCATCTCGTAATTCACGGGCGTGCCCTGCCCGTTGCCGCACATCACGCCCAGGTACATCATGGCTTCGACGTTGCCGATATCGGCGGCCTGCAGGAACACCGCGAGGGCGCTCGCATACCATTTCTCGGTGTACAACTGCTTGGCGCGCGTCATGAGCACGCCGGCGTTGGGAGGCGGAGGCAGATCGTTGGGGGATGACGACGGCGATTGCGCCGGGGCCACCGCCGAGAGGAACAGCAATATCGCCGGAATGCGCCAGTCAGGCATGAAAACCCTTATCGGATTTAGACGTCTCAGATCGCTCCGACGTTGCGCGGCCGCCGTCCCGCCGGTCCGCCCGATGCCGGTAGAGCCGCGCATCCACTACCGCGGCCATGGCCTCGATCTGAAGGCCGCCGCCCAGAAATCTCGCTATCTCTCGCGCCCACGGCAGCGGTTCCCGCACCACTTCGGCATAGGGCACGCACAACGCCCGGAAGTTGGCTTGCTTCGCCATCCATTCCTTGACGGCCCGTACCTGGGATGAAATCGCGGCCACCAGCCTGGCCTCCGGCTGGCTTGCGGCATCGTCGCCTCGCGCCGCCAGCATGTCGCGCTGCGATGCGAAGACCTCGCGCGGGTCGCGCTCCATGAAGAGCACGCGGTAAGCGGCCGTGGCAGGCAAGTGCCACAACAGCCGGTAGATCGCCTTCAGTGCCTTGCCGCGAGCCAGCGCCGGCACCCACCGCGAATCTTCCGCGAGGCGCTTTACGGGTTCGTATTCGAAGTAGCCCTGGGGATTATGGTCGTCCGGCCCGCGCGCGCCGTCCGTCAGCGCCGGGATGCCGCCGACCTGCAACATCTGCATGGCGAGCGAGGTGCCCGAGCGCGGAACCCCGCTCACGATAGTGACGAATTCGCGATCGCCCTGCACTGCTTTCACCTTACCAAAAGCGCCGTTCCAGGCGATTCCACAGCGGTATCGCGAGCCCCGCCCCCAGGGTCGAGAAGGCTAAAAACCAGGTCAGCCACGGCGCCGCGGGATAACTTACCTCAATCCACTGGACGTCTCCGGGCGGCAGCCGGCGCTCCTCGGGATGCAGCAGGAACGCGGCGAGCGGCCGCATCCGGCATCGCGAAAGCCAGGCCCCCGCGCCACCGGCATCGATCGATTTGGTAAGCTCGCCCTCGCGCAATTTCAGCGTGAGGTCGCCGCGCACGGCGCGCAGCGGCCGCAGCCGCCAGGAGATCTCGCGTGGCGCCATGGCTCGCACCGGCGAAGTCTCGACCGCGATCTCCGGCGGCGCCGTGAGCGACGAGGCCGCGTCCGCTGCGTCGAGCGCGCGCGCCAGGTGCACCGTGACGATGGCCGGCTCATTGAGCGGCAACGGCGCGTGCCCGTAAGTGGAATCGATCTGCACCAGCAGCCAGGCCATGGGCAAAGCTACGAGCAGCGACGGCTTCGCCATGAGCAGAAACAGCCGCGCGCTCTCGCGCATGGCCGCAAGCTGCGCGCGTCCGATCAGAACCGGTTCGCTGGCGTACAGCCGGAATTCCGCGAGGTGCGCCACGAGGCGCTTCAGCGTCCGTGAGGCGCTATCGAGACTGCCCGCGCGCCGGTAGACCGCCATCGTCGCCGCGCCGGAGAGCGCTGCAATCAGCGCCAGGCTCGCGAGCCTCATTCCAGATACCCGAGGCCCTTCAAGCGCCGCTCGACCTCCGCGCGGGCGTCATCCTCTTCCACGCGCGCCAACTCCTTCGCAATGGCGTGCTCGACGAGTTCCTCGGGCGAGCTGTAGCCGGCTTTCCGCGCGCATTCCTCGAGGCGCTTCCAGGTCTCGGAATCGATCTTGATCTTCGCCATGGCTTCAACGATAGATATCGCGGCCCGTCATCGCGGCCGGCGGCTGCACCCCGAACAGGCCCAGAATCGCGACCGGGAGATCCTTCAGGCCTGGGTCCGCGACGGACGCCCTCCGCGTGCCGAGCAACACTCCGGGCACCACTTGCGCCGCCATACAATGATCGCCGATCCAGGCGTCCGTGTTGTCTTCAAGGACCGTCGGCGGCGTCTCGCCCAGGGCCGTCTCCCAGGAGATGCGGTAGCCCGCGGAAGGTCCCACAATCAGATCCGGCGCATAGCGGCTGGCCGAAGGAGCTACCGGCGCGACATCCTGAATCACCGGCTGGCCGCTTTCCGGATCGCGGAAGGCCGCGAGGCGCGCGCGAAGCCCGGCCAGCAAAGCATCGCGCTCGGCGCCGGGATGCACGATGCCGTGCGCCTCGCGCCCCGCCATGTTGAGGTAGAGCGCGTTCAAGCCGAGCGCATAAGCTTTTGTGTGCGACCAATCCACGTTGGCAAAGGGACGTTCTGCGTCGCCCGCCGCCGCGCCCCGCAACGTCAGAAACCCCTCGCGACGCAGCCAGGCATTCAGATTGAAGGCGCGGCGGAAACTCGCGAAACCGTGATCGGACATCACCATGACCGTGGCGCCGCGCGCGCCGTCGAGCACCTCGCCCAGCGCGCGATCGACGCTTTGATATGTCCTCAGCAGCTCGTCCTCATGCCGTTCCCACAGCATGTGCGAATCCTGATCGACCTCCGAGAAGTAGAAGAACAGCAGGCCGTCATGAAACCGCCGCAGGCACTCGCGCAGCATCGCACGGTGCCGTTCGGCGATGAAGCGGCTCAGATCGAGGTACTCGGGCAGGTCGATCGCGTTCTGCCGCAGCGCCGAGGTATCCTCCTCGATGCCCTGCGTGTAGAAGAGGCCGATGCGCCGCGCGAGTTCGCCGGCATACCCCGGCGGTGCGGAGATGGGCAGCGCGGGGTCCTGGGGGTCGATGTTCAAAGGCGAGCGGTAAATGTGGATCGCGGGATGCAATTGCCGCGCGTAAATGCGAAACATTCCGCTCACGCCGCGTATTCCGCCCATCAGCGGGAAGCGCACCCGCACCCAGGGCGACCATTCGCCCTGGCGCAATATGAACTGCTGCCCGCCGATACGGAAGCTCGCCGCGGCGGCATCGGGATCGATATCGGCGACCATGTCGGCGTGCGTGGGCCGGCGGTCGCGCCGCAAGGAATCCGGCGGCCCTTCAACGGGCAGCACCACCCGCCAGGCTTCCGCGCTCACGGGAATAATGCGGCCGCCCGAAACCTCGCGCGCCGTCTCGCTCGGATCGTCCGTGTAGTAAGTGAATGTGCCGAAGGTGCCTTCGAGATCCGGAGTCCCCATGCCGGCCAACGCTTCGCCCGAGTGCTCCTCGGGCGGGTAGTTGGTGGGCATGCGAATCACGGTTGCCGGAATGCCGTGCTCGGCGAGAATCTCCCAGAACGGACGCCCGGCACGGAACGAGCGCACGCGCGCTCCCCCGAGCGGCAGCAGGTAGGGGCCGATCTCCAGATGGTGGGCCGCGCCGATGGTCTGCGCCATCGAAGATATGGGTTCGAGCGTGGCGGGGTCGCGGGCGACGAAATCGAAGATGCCGTGACCGGCGGGATCGAGGCCCGTGATGAAGGTCGCCCACGCCACCGGGCTTTCGGGCGGCGTGGTGGTCGCGAGTCGCAACAGGCCGCCGCGATCCCGCAATCGTGCCAGGTTCGGCAGCGCGCTCCAATGGCGCTCCAGGAAGTTGGGGTCCATGCCATCGACCCCCAGCACGATCACGCGCCGGCCCGGCGCGCCCGATGGCGCCGGACCGCACGATGCCAGCCCCAGCGCGGCGGCGGCTACGATGATCGTCACACCGCGCACGGCAGTGGCTTTCCATCCATCCATTCCGGCGGATCCACTCCGAACAGATCGAGCGCCGTGGGAGCCATATCTTCGATGCCCGGGTCGGCGCAATCGATCGGCCGGTTGCAGAACAGGACGCCCGGCACGAGCGGCGGATCGATGCAGTGATCGCCGCTCCAGGCCTTGCGGTTGTCCTCAATGACGCACCCGGTCACCTGGCCGATGGCCGCCTCCCAGGAGATCCGGTAGCCCGCGTTGAAACCCGCGATGAGATCGGGCGCCGCGTCGAGATACGGGCCGCGGTAGAGCCGGTCGGTGGCGTACACTTCGCGAATCGCGATTTCGCCGCGCTCCTCGTCGGCGAGGCCCGTGAGCCGCGCGATCAGCTCGGCTTTCAACGCCTCCGCCTCGCCGCCTGGTGCTACCGTGCCCTGCGACTCGCGGCCGCGCAGGTTGAGATAGACCCCGCTCAACCCGAGCGCGTAAGCCCGCGTGCGGCTCCAATCCACGCCGGCGAAGTAGCGCCCGCTTTCCGATCGGCCCTCTTCGAGCGCCAGGTAGCCGTTGCGGTGCAGCCACGAATTCAGGTTGACCGCGCGACGGAAATGGCTGAAGCCGTGATCGGAGAGCACCATCAGCACGGTATCGCCGCCGGCGTGCCGCATGGCCGTGCCCACCAGGCGGTCCATGCGCGCGTACAGCTCCGGGACGACGCCGCTCCAGCGCGCCTCGCCCGCGCCATCCAGGTGCCGGAAGAACATGTGCTGCACGCGATCGCTGGTGTCGAAGACGCACGCCACCACGCCGCGCCGCGTGTGCGCGAGCGCGTGCTCGAACATGGCCTCGCGCTCGGCGAGCGTGAGCCACGCCTGCTCCAGAAAGGCGGCTTCATCGATGGCGCCCTCGTTGAGCGCCCAGGTGTCTTCGGCCATGCCCAGCGTGGCGAACGATCCCAGCAGCCGCGCCAGGTAGGCCGCGTAATACGGCGGATGGCTGATCGGCATCGCGGGCGCTTCGGGATCGATCTGAATGGGCGTGGCGTACATCGCGAAGTGCGGCTCCGTCGCGGTGACCAGGAAGCGCACGATGCCGCGTATGCGCACACCCGGCGCGGCGTGAAAGGCCAGCCGCAGCCACGGCGAGTATTGGCCGCGCGTGAGTCGGTAGCGCCGGCCCCCTATTTCGAGCGCGATTTCGGCGTCGCGCTGGCGCACGCGGAACGGAATCGTGAGCACCCCGCCGCCTTCGTGAAATTCGTCCGCCGGCCCTTCGAGCGTTCCCGAGAGCCACTCCTCGTCGCGCTTCAACGGATAGCAGGCGCCGCCCTCGCGCGCCGCCGCGGCGGGGTGCTCGGTAAACACGGAAAAGCTGCCCTGCGTGCCGCGCAGGTCCGGCGTGCACATGGCCGAAAGCATCTGCCCCGCGAACTTCTCGGGCGGAAACGTGATGGGCACGCGCAGAATGGTGCTGCGAATATTGTGCTCGCCGAGGATCTTCCAGAACGTCCGGCTCTTGCGGCGCTGCTCGATCTCCGGCCGGCCGAGCGGAATGCGCAGGCGCCCCAGTTTCCAGAAGCGCCGCGCCGGCCGCACCTTCGAGGAAGAGAGTTCCGGCACATAGCTTTTCAGGCTTCGATTCAGGAAATCGAAGATGTTGTGGCGCGCCGGATGCACGCCCGTCGCAAACGTGGACCACGCCACGGGCGAGAGCGCGGGGAAGGTGGTGCGCAGGCGATGAAACGATCCCTGCTCTTTCAACCGGCTCAGGTTGGGCAGCTTGCCTTCGGCCATGTACCGTTCGGTCAAGCCTGGATCGAGCCCGTCGAGGCCCAGAAATATCAGCCGCCGGATGCGCGCCGGGCGATGGCTTCGGCGCCGCCGCAGATGCGCCACCGCCGCGCGAAACGGCCACAGCAGGAGCGAGACACAGCCGAGAATCAACGACGCGAGCAGGCCCGCGAACGATCCCAGGAAAGTGAATCCCGCGCCCGGTCCGACATACGCCAGCAACAATGACATTATGGAAATAGAACTATGATTCCTATTTTGGCATGGAGGGGGAGCGCGCCGTTGTGACGCGAGCCGGCCTGCTGGTCTTCGCTCTCTTTGCCGCGGCGCTAACAGCCGCGCCGCAAACGCCCGTCATTCTGATTTCCATCGACACCCTGCGCGCCGATCACCTGGGCGTCTATGGCGGCCGCGTCCCCACGCCCGGCATCGATTCCTTCGCGCCGGGCGGCACGCTTTTCGGCGCGGCCGAGGCGCAGGTGCCGCTCACGCTGCCCTCCCACACCTCGCTGCTGACTTCGACCTACCCGTTTCAAAGCGGCGTGGAAGAGAACGCCGAGCACGTGCCGGCGAATCTGGCGACGCTGGCCGGCGTGCTCCACGAGCATGGATACGAAACCGCCGCGTTCATCGGCAGCGTGTTCCTCGAACGCCAGCTCGGTCTCGACCGGGGCTTCGATTTCTATGACAGCCCGTTCCAGTTCGACGCCTTTTCGCGGCTCTCGGGCGAGATCTTCTTCGTGGGCGCGCAGAGCAACCGCCTGGGAATCCGCAACCGGCGCGATGGAAATCTGGTGATCCGCGCCGCCTCGCGGTGGCTCGACGAGCGTCGCGGCCGGCCGGTCTTCGCGTTCATCCACCTGTTCGACCTGCATGCGCCCTATGAGCTGCCAGCGAGCTTCCATCGCCCGCCGAATCTCTCCGATTACGGCGTCCAGCTTGTGTATGTGGATCGCGTGGTGGCCGCATTTCGCGAGGCCCTGATTCGCGGCGGCTGGTGGGACCGCTCTCTGGTGATTCTGATTTCCGATCATGGCGAGGGGCTGGGCGATCATGGCGAGAACTCGCACGGCGCTTTCCTCTACGAGAGCACGCTGCACGTGCCGCTGATCCTGCATTGGCCCGCGGGCACGGCGCCGCTAGGGGCGCGCGACGGCCGCCCCGCGGGCCTCATCGACGTAGCGCCCTCGGTTCTCGATTTCCTGCACATTCCGGCGCCGCCGTCGTTCGTGGGAATCAGCCTGCTGGGGCAGGAGCGGCGCCCGGTCTACAGCGAGAGCTTTCACACTCGAGATGCCTTCGGCTGGGCGGCCCCGCGCGCGCTGCGCTCCGGGAATTTCAAGTATATCGATGCCCCCCGGCCGGAGCTGTACGATCTCACCCGCGACCCGAGTGAGACGCGCAATCTCGCGACGGCCGATGCCGCCCATGTGCAGACGCTGCGCGCCGCCATGTCGAAGCTGCTGGCGCACTATCCGGCGGCGGATTCGCATGGCGAGCCGGTAACGCCGCGCACCGAGGCGCTGCTGCGCTCGCTGGGGTATCTCTCGCGCGGGCCGCGCAACCGCTCCGCCGGAGCCGCGTCGCCCGACCCCAAAGACCGGCTCGCCGAGTTGCACCTCTACGAGAAATCCGAAGCCGCCGTGGATGCCGGCCGCATGAGCGAGGCCGCCATCCTGCTTAACCGCGTGATCGCCGAGGACCCGCAAAACACGCTCGCCCGTCGCGACCTGGGGATGGTTTACCTGATGAGCAGTTCTTTCGAGAAAGCGCGCGCCTGTTTCGAAAAAGTCGTAGCCGCCGCTCCGGACGACTACCTTTCGCAGTATGAACTGGGAATCGTGTATGACCGCCTGGGCCAGCGGAAAGAGGCGCTCGATCATATGCAGATCGCCTGCGAACTGGCGCCCCTCTCGCAGCCCTGCCGCGCGGAGCTGGAGAAGCTGAAGCGGCCGCCCAACTGAGGACGACCGCTCCCTCACGGTCGCGGCTCTGTCTGAGCCGCGACCGTGAGGGAGCGGTCATCCTCTACTAACCCTGACGATTACTTAACTACTACCTTCGCCGTGCCCACGTTATCGTATTCGTCGGCCACCCGCACGGCAATAGTGTGCTCGCCGGCCGGCGCATCGAGCGTCAGCTCGTAATCCAGATCGGGCGCATCGGAAAGCTTGGTAACCGGCGCCACCACTGTCCAGTCGCCGCCATCCACCGAGTATTCAGCTTTGCTCAGGTTGTTGAGCGCGTCGGCGGCATGCCAGCGTACCGCCAGCTTTCCGCCGTTGCGCGTGGCCGCGAGATTGCCGATCGCGGGCGGCGTATTGTCGATAATGAACGGATCGCTCTCCAGGCCGGCCTTCAGCGCCTGCCCGGGAGGATTCGAAGGCGCGTCGGATGCCGTGATGCGCAGCCGGTATTCGCCGTCGGGAAAGGCCGTCGAATCCCACGAGAAATATTTCTCGGCCAGCTTTTCCTTGAGCGGCTTCCACACGGTCTCGTTGGCGCCGCGGACCTCCACGGTGTAGACCAGCGCGTCGCCGTTGGGATCGGAAGCAACCCAACGCGCGCCCACGAAACCCTTGGCGAGTTGCATGGCGGGCGTGGTGGTGGGACTCTCGCCGGGCGGCGACAAAGATCCGCCGGACGCGGGTCGCCGGCCCAGCGGCGGCAGCGTGAGCGATTGCGAGGGCGCCTGCAAGAGCGCCAGCGGCGAAATCGAGGGCGCCGGGAATTTGTAATTCGGCGGCGTCATTTCGATCTGGTCGATGCGCGGCTCGACGTTATCCGGCAGGTAGGCCAGATCCACGTCTTCCACTTCCGGCGAGCGGCCGTCCGCCGCGGCCGTCAGCGTGGCGCGCCACTGTACGAAGCGCGCCGGGGGCGATGGCACACGCCCGCCCTTGGCCGCGGATGGCGCCTCGGCCACCGGCGCCGACCAGGGGCTCCAGTTGGTGCGCGGCACGTCCAGGTTGCCGCTGCGCGCCGCTAGGACCACATGCCCGCTGTTCAACCGCCCCTCGAAGCTAAGGCGGCCCCACAGCGAGTGCATCCCGGCGTCGAACACGTCGCTCTCGAGGGTGCCTTCTTTTTCCAGGCCCGGCCCGATCTCGTACACCTTGCCCACATTTCCCGTGGCCGCGTAGAGCCGCCCGTCGCGGCCGGTCTGAAACGCGGTGATCTGCGTCGAAGGCATGGTGAGCAGCGCGGTATAGAGAACCGGCGATTCGATCCGGTACACGTTGCCGCGATTCCCCGCGCCCAGCAGCGGATGGCCCGCGGCGTCGAAAGCGATGGCGTAAACCACATCCTCCGGGCTGCTCCAGATTCGCCGCGGGGTGCCGTTCTTGTCGATGGCGTAGACTTCACTTCCGCCGCTTACGCCCGCCGGAGCCAGCGAACTGGGCGGAGGCGCGCCGGGACGCGTGCTGGGTACGGGCGCGGCCGACCCGGGAGGGTTAATCGTTGCGGTAGCCGCCACCACCGGCGAAGCCATCAGCGGCGCGGGCAGGTTGGAACGTCCGCCGCCCTGCTTGTTCCCCACCGCGGCCGCGTAGATGGCGCCATCGCGCGCCACGGCCACGGCGGTCACCTCGCGCTTGGACATCTGGTATAGCACGAAGCCTTCACCAGCCGGCGAGACCCGCACCACCAGCCCGCCAGGCTCGGTGCCCGCGATCATGTTGTCCTCGGCGTCCAGCGTCAGCGAGCGTACGTGCGTCTCGTCGCTCTTGTAGATGGCCTTGCCTTTTCCGTCCGGGGTGACGCGGTGGATCTCGCCGGGGTCGCCGGTGGCCACCAGCAGGTCGCCATGGCCGTCGATCGCCAGCGCCCAGATGTACTTCGTCTTGGGATCGTAGAATACTTCCGGCTTGCCGGCGGCCGAGACGCGATAGACCTTGCCATCGGGCGAGGTGGCGGCGTACACGCGGTCCTTCGTATCCACGGCCAGGGCCTGGATCTGCAGGCCTTCCAGAGTGGCGAAGAGCTTGCCCTTGCCGTCCGGCGGAATGCGATAGAGCTTGGCTCCGGTGCCGCCGCCGGCATACAGGTCGCCCTTGGAATCCCGCGCCAGCGCCCAAAGGTAGGTGGAGGAGGTGTCGAACAGCTCCATGGAGCGCGGCGCCAGCGTCAACAGGCCATCGCTGCGCACCGAGAGGTTCTTGATGATGCCTTTTTCGAAGTCGTCGTAATCGCCCTGCGACCAAGTGCGGGTCTGCCCTCCTTCGAGAGCCGATACCGCCAGCAGGAGGGCCGCGAATAGCCGCGGCCGGGTCAGAAATAATCTCATCGTCGCTTTGATCTTCCGGGCAAGCTAAAGCATGCCCCACCCAGGTGGGGCATGCTTTAGCTTGCCCTTAATCCTTTACTTCACGTGGATGCGAAGCGAGTAACTGCCCGTCACCACGTAATCGAAGGGCAGCGCCATCTGCTCGGAGGCCGTCTCCGGCGAGGTGAACAGCGAACGGTTCGCGGCGCGCCCGGCCTGCATCACGTTCAGCACCGAGGAGGGCAGGCTGGGTAGGGTCTTATCGTCGTAATACGCGGTCGGGCTGGTCTCCACCAGCGATACGTACACCTTGTCGTTGGTGCGCTCCTGGTTGAGCAGGGACACCGTCTCGGGCAGGTCCATGAAGTGGTTCATCAGGCCCGCGATGTTCTGCATCCGGTTCAAGGTGTCGGCGTCGCTCAGCAGGATGCGGTGGTCGCCCTTGGCCAGGCCGTCTGGAATCTTCACCTTCAGATCGCGCTGGATACGCTCTCCGCGATAGGGCTGCAGGAACACTTTGACCGCTACTTCGTCCCCCGGCCGCACGTCGGGATTAGCCACCCAGGCGTTCTCGATAGAAGCCACGCGGCGCTCCGGCAGCAGGTCCACCGTCACATCCACGCTCTTCACGTCTGGCGGATTCACGTTGTTCAGGTACAGGCGGTTGAACTTATCGCCGAACCAGCCCGCCAGCACCATGGGCGCCGGCATGGGCATTTCGCCGGAGGCCTGCATGGTGGAGAGGGAAATGCTCGATTGACCGCCCATTTCCACTTTTCCGCTCAGCCGGTAGGTGGCTTCGTCGGCGAACTCGTTCATCTCCGAGAGCGAATTGAAGAGCGTGAGCATCATCAGGTAGGGCGTCCACTTCTGCTGCACGAAAACGTTGAAGTGGAAATCCTTCTCGCCGCGGATGGCGTCCTTTTCGTCGCGCGACCGCACCCTCATGGTCACGGGAATCATGTCGCTGCCCGCTCCCAGCACACCCATAATGCCGCTATGCCGGTCCTGATGCAGCGCCCCCACGATCTCGGTGGCGTTGGCCATCTTGTTCGGCTGGAAGCTCGAAGCCAGCGTCATGAGCACTTCGCCCTTGCTCATCGGCATGGTTACGGGACCGAGGTTGAAGAACGAATGGCCGAAGGCCAGTACGTGCTTGCCATCGTTGTACGTCACCGTGCCCAGCCCGCTCACGCTCATGTCGCCATCCACCAGCACGCCCGCCACGGTTTCCCCGGGGTTCAGGGAATGCTCCCATCCGGGGGCCGGCCGGTTGGTATGTAGCGCGCTGCCGGTGGCCGCTCCGCCCTCGACGGCGCTGATGCCCAACTGCTGGAACAGAGGCCCGAACGCGCCCAGGGTGGCGTCCGTGAAGCCAGAAAGTACCAGCGGCGCTTCGATCGGCACCATCATGGGCATCTGCTGCGGCAGGCTGCCGCCGCTCCCGGCCGCCACCAGTTGGCCCAACATGTCGCCCGGCACCGCGACTTCCTGCCGGCTGGCCTTGATCTTATCCGGGGTGCGCGCGGTTTCCGGGCGCGATTGATCCAGATCGTTGATCTCCAGCATCAGCTCGATGGGCGTGATCCCGCAGATGGCGTCCGGCGAAAAGACGCTCAGCCGCAACGCCACAGCCCCAACCAGCTTGCCGCCAATGTAGACTGGACTGCCGCTCATACCCCCCGCCACGTTGGTGCGTATGGCTTTACCACCCATTTTGGCGAGGATGATATCTTGCTTCGGTCCCCAGGCGTTCTTCATGACACCGATGATCTCAATGGGAACCGGCTCGGGTTCGGTGCCCTGGAATACGGTCCACGCGGTGCCTTTCATGCCGGGCTTGACCTCGGCAAGCCGCATGATCTCGGGTTTTCCCGGTTTGGGACGGGCCACGGTTTCGGCCGAATACACCAAGGGCGCCACCGCGAATCCACAAAAGATCGCGGCAATTCGGAAATTCATTGGGTAGACAACTCCAGTTCTTTCTATTGTACTATGCGTCGCGAAACCGCCCGGCGTTACGTCTGGTTTGCTATCTTGCCTGTAGATGAGCACAATCCGACGCGTATTGATCAGTGTCACCGATAAGACCGGGATCATCGATTTCTCCCGCCATTTGAGGGAGTTAGGGGCCGAGCTGATCTCCACCGGGGGAACCGCGCGCATGATCCGCGAAGCCGGCGTATCAGTCCGCGACGTGGCCGACGTCACCGGCTTCCCCGAAATGCTGGATGGCCGCGTCAAGACCCTGCACCCCAAGATCGCCGGCGGTGTTTTGGCCATGCGCAGCCGGCCCGATCACATGCAGGCGCTGGCCCAACATGGGATCGAGCCCATCGACATGGTGGTGGTCAACCTGTACCGTTTCGAGGAAGTGGCGGCCAAGCCCGGCGCGCGCCTCGAGGAGCTCATCGAGAACATCGACATCGGCGGGCCCAGCCTGATCCGCGCGGCCGCCAAGAACTACCCGGATGTCGCGGTGGTGGTGTCGCCCGCCGATTACGAGGCCGTGCTGGAAGAACTCCGCGCAAACGGCGGCGCGCTCTCACCCGATACCCGCTGGCGCCTGGCCCGCAAAGCCTTTCGCACCACCGCCGCCTACGATGCGGCCATCAGCGAGCGCCTCGACCGGGAAGACGGCGCGCACGCCCTGCCGCTCGAGCTGAACCTGCGCGCGCCCAAACTGCTGGACCTGCGCTACGGCGAGAATCCGCACCAGGAGGCCGCGCTCTACGGCCACGCCGGGAAGGGTATCGCCGGCGCCAAGCAATTGCATGGAAAGGAATTATCTTACAACAACCTGGTGGACCTGGATGCCGCCTGGCAACTGGCCTGGGAATTCGCCGAGCCCGCCGCAGCCATTATCAAACACACCAACCCGTGCGGTTGCGCCGAGTGGGATACCCTGGTAGAAGCTTACCGCAAGGCCTTCGAGTGCGATCCGGTATCGGCCTATGGCGGCGTGATCGGGCTGAATCGCGCCATGGATGAAGAGACCGCCCGCGAGATCTCGAAGACTTTCATCGAGGCCATCGCCGCGCCGGGCTATTCACCCGAGGCGCTGGCGGTGCTGACCGCGAAGAAGAACTTGCGGCTGCTGAAAGCCGCCCCGGGCGTCGATCCCTTGGTGGTGAAGTCCATTTCGGGCGGCCTGCTGGCCCAGACCGCCGATACCGCGGCGCTCGATCGCGCGGCGGCCGTGGTGAAGACCAGGCGGCTGCCTACGGAAGCGGAATGGCGGGACCTCGAGTTCGCCTGGAAAGTGGCCAAGCACGTGAAATCGAACGCCATCGTGTATGCGCGAGCGGGCCAGGCCGTGGGTGTGGGCGCGGGGCAGATGAGCCGCGTCGATTCGGTCAAGATCGGAGCCATGAAGGCGGTGCTGCCGCTGGCCGGAACGGCGGTCGCCTCGGACGCCTTCTTCCCGTTCGCCGACGGCCTGGAAGAGGCCGTGAAGAACGGCGCGACGGCATTCATTCAGCCGGGCGGCTCGATGCGCGACGGGGAAGTCATCGCCGCCGCCGACCGCTTGGGCGTCGCTATGGTCTTTACCGGCGTGCGCCACTTCCGGCATTAGCTCTACATCAGGGCGCCCGTCACCGCAATGGCGATGCCGACGACGCCGGCCACCACGCCCATAATTGGGAACATCACGCGGCGCGAGATGAAATAGAGTGAGGTCAAAACCAGGCCAATCTCGAGCAACCCCTCCCCGATGTCGAATCGCAGGGCACGGTGTTCGGAGGCCTCGGCGGCGCCGTCGGCCGATTCGGCTTCGTGCTGAATATCCTTGCCCTGCTTTTCGTACTTGTGCATCTGGGCATCGTAATCGGCGCGCATGGCGTCAGCGGCCGCGCCCTTGGCCCCGAAAACCGCCAGTAGGTTCTGCCCTAATTCGAGATTGTGATACTTGACCCGGGTGGCTTGGTAATGGGACCAGTCGTCGTTGGCGGTGGATTTGTGCATGATCGCGGCCGTGTGCGTGCGGTGCGAGACGATGCTCACGA
>CAYRWE010000060.1:0-22177 GCA_964427655.1 uncultured Solibacteraceae bacterium
CCACGGTACCCACCACGCGGGCCAGAATCATGGGGTCCCGATCCGGCTACTTGCCAGCGCTCTGAGCCTGCGTCTTGCCGATCGGCAGAACGTCTTCCAGGCTTTGGTGCGGCCGCGGAATGACGTGTACCGCGATCAGTTCGCCCACGCGGCGCGCTGCGGCGGCGCCCGCATCGGTGGCCGCCTTCACGGCTGCCACGTCCCCGCGAACCATTGCGGTCACGTAACCCGAACCGATCTTCTCCCAGCCGACCAGGTTCACCTTCGCGGCCTTCACCATGGCATCGGAGGCCTCGATCATGGCCACCAATCCGCGCGTCTCGATCATTCCTAACGCTTCACCCATCTAGTGTCTCCAGACTGAACTTTCAAGCTAAACCGCGCGCCCGAAGCGCCTCTTCCACCAAGCCAACCAGTTCCGTACGCGTCACGTAAAACCGCTCTTCCGAGCCCGCCCCGTTCTCGCCCGCGGCCACCGGGCAGCCGGGTTCTCCGGTGTTGCGCGCTTTCACGCCGTAGCGCGTTCGCGAATCGAGCAGCTTGTTCACTTCCTCGCGTGGCAGCACGCGCGCGCCGCCAAGCAACTCCGTCACCAGCGCGATGCGCGCGAAGTGCTCCACCGCTTCCATGCGGAAGTAGGCGGCGTAGGTATCCGGGCCGTAGCACACGGCGCCGTGATTGGCCATCAACAGCGCGTCATACTTGGGAATCAGGGGCAGCATCGGTTCGGTCAGCGCCGGAGTGCCCGGCAAGCCATATTCCGCCAGCGGCACGCAGCCCAACCCGATGACCACCTCCGGCAGCAGCGCCTGATTGAGCGAACGGCCCGAACTGGCATAACCAGTTGCGACGGGCGGATGCGCGTGCAGGACGGCGTTGATATCCGGACGCATATCGTAGATGGTCAGATGCAACATGATTTCGCTGGTGCGCTCGCGGCGGCCGGAAATCTTGTTACCCTTCATATCCACGACGATCAGGTCGCCGGGATCCATCATTCCCTTGCAGATACCCGTGGGCGTAGCCAGCACACGTTCGGCGTCCAGACGGACGCTAATGTTCCCATCGTTGGAGGCAACCCAGCCCTTCTGGAATACCAGTTGGCCGATGCGAACGATGTCGTCGCGGTGTTCACGCTCCGTCTTCATGGAACCTTGATTGTAGCAGAAGGCACGTTGAGGCAAGCGCAAATCCCCGGAGGGGTAGAATGGTGCAGATGGACTCGCGCCGCATGTGCCCGAATTGCCGGGCATTTATCACTTCCAAGGACAAGATCTGCCCCTATTGCAATGAGCGCGTGGGACCCCGCGCCGTGGACCGGCGTAATCCCGCGGACATCCTGGGTGGATTCATCCCGCACGCACATTTCACCACCTTGATGATCCTGGTGATCAACCTGGGGATGTACCTGGCCACCTCGCTTTACAGCCTGAACGCGGGCCGGGGCGGCCCCATGGGGATCGATACCATCACGCTGATCGATTTCGGGGCCAAGTTCGACCCGTACCTGGCGGCGGGCCAGTGGTGGCGCCTGGTGACGGCCGGCTTCCTGCATGGCGGCCTTTTCCATATCTTCATGAATTCGTGGGTCTTATTCGACCTCGGCGCGCAGGTTGAGGAAGTCTACGGAACCAACCGCATGCTGGTGATCTACTTTCTGGCCAACGCTTTTGGATTCTATGTGAGCGCGGTTTTCAGCTCGGCGCCGTCGGTGGGCGCCTCGGCCGCGCTGTTCGGGCTGATCGGGGCCATGATCGCGGTGGGGGTGCGGCATCGCAGCGCGCTGGGAGCGGCAGTGCGCGGGATGTACACGCGCTGGGCCATCTACGGACTTTTGTTCAGTTTCCTGCCGGGGATCGATATTTATGCCCATATCGGCGGCCTGGTGGCCGGTTTCGGCGCGGCCTACCTGGCGGGCCAACCGCGCTGGGAAGGCTCGGGGATCGAGAAAATCTGGCGGGGAGCCTCCTGGTTCTGCATCCTTCTCACTCTGTTTTCCTTTCTAAAGATGTATATGTGGTTTTCGCACGCGGCGCAATAATGGAAGGGACATGAGATTTCGCGCACTCGCACTCGCCCTGGCACTCACGTTCGGAGTAGGGGCTATCGCGGAAGCCAAGACGCCCGCCCAGCAGGCGCGCTCTCGAGCCCGCAAGCAAGCCAAGAGAACCAAGAAGGCGTACAAGAAGGCGTACAAGCCCGGCAAGAACAAGGTTAGAAAGCAGAAGGTCCGGCATACGGCTTGAGCTGGGGACGCGCCCGGCGGCTTTATCGACGCGGCGATGTAGTGTCCGCGGCGTGTTGAATAGCGCCTTTGTTAGGGCAAGCTAAAGCGTGCCCCACCTTGGTGCTTGAGCTCGCCTGGGAACGGCTTCAAGGACGGGGACCTAGGAGCCCGTTTCGCTCTCTTGCGGGGACTCCAGCACCGCCAACGTCCCGGGCTTCCGCCTCGCGATCCTTGGGAACCACGATCCGGCACGCCGGAAACACCATCGGGTCCATGGCCAGCCGTGAGGCGGTTTCGCCGCTCTCGATCCAGAATGGGATGTCGGAATCTTCGAACGTTCCCTTCGCCAAAGCAATGGCAAATTGGTCGGTCGATTCGAAGACCTCCACCAGATCGATCGCGGAGTGCGGAGCCTCGGGCGGCAGGACCGGGACTAAGGGCACATTGCAATCGGAACACTCCGTGAACCCCTCACGGTACTCTACCCGGCATTGCGGACAATACATGGCGCACCTCCACTCTCTCGATTGGCAGCATAGCACCGGCCGCCGGCGGCGAAAAGGGTGGGCGGCGGCTTAAGGCCGCTTGGTCCGCGCTTCCCGGAACGCCTCCAGGTTTTCGCGCAGATGATCGAGCGAACGGGTCCCGCTCAGGATCACGCCGCGGAAGCGCTGCGAGAGCACATACTCGAAAGCTGCCACACGGGCGGCGCGCGCGTATTGCGGGCCGGCCTCGACCATGATGCGCCCCATGGCGAACGGGCGGTTGATGGCGGCCCACATGCCGGCGCGCCCGGCCGCCTCCAGCGCCGCGGCGTATTGCGGGCTCTCGCGATTCAGCGGGAGTTGCAGCATCTGGTATAGGCCGCGGGCGGACGCCAGGCGCGCCGATTCCAGGTCGCTCACGCTGGGTCCCAACTCGGAGATCCCCGCGGCGCGCGCCATTTCCCAGGCGCGAGCCAGATCGTCGGATGCCAGCACCGCGGGCGAGGTCTTGTGCAACTGGAGCACATCGATGGCGCCGAGCCGCTCGATACTGCGCTCCAGGCTCTTCGACAGAGCCGAAAAGCTGTGATCGACGTACGGCTGCCCGGCCTGCTCGTCCCAATGCTCGCCGAACTTGGTGGCCACTGTGACGCCGGACCGCTCGGCGGGGGAAAGCGCGCGCAGGAACTCGCCCACGCGCCGCTCGGAGCAGCCGTAGGAAGCGGCGGTATCGAAGTAGTGGATGCCGGCGGCATAGGCGCCTTCGAGAAAGCGGCGCGCTTCGAGATCCGACGGCACCTCGCCCGGAACCACGCCCCAAGGCTTGCCGATGCCGATCAGGCCCAGCCCGCAACGCACCTCACCCTCCGCAAAATTGGGCCGCATGCGCTTAGGCCCCGTACTGCTCGAAGAAATGCGCGATGGTGCGGATTCCCAAATAGTAGTTCTCGATCTTGTACTTCTCGTTGGGCGAGTGCAGGCCGTCATCGGGAAGTCCGAAGCCCATGAGGACAGTGGGAATGCCCAGGTGCTCGGCGAAATCGCCCACGATGGGGATGGAGCCGCCGTCGCGTATATATACGGTGGGCTTGCCGAAAACATCGGCAAACGCGCGCGCGGCCACCGCGATGGCCGGATGATCCGTGTTCACCACCAGGCCCGGCGAAGCGCTCAGCACGCGCACCTCGGTGCGGATGCCGTTGGGGGTGTTCTTGGCGACCCAGGCGCGGAAGGCGGCCACCACTTTCTCGGGGTCTTGCCGGGGCACCAGGCGAATGCTGACCTTGGCGGTGGCCCGCGCAGGAATCACGGTCTTAGCTCCGGGGCCGGTGAATCCTCCGGCGATGCCGTGCACTTCGAGCGTCGGCCGGGACCAGATGCGCTCCAGAACCATGCGATCCGGCTCGCCCGTGAGCGCGCTGGCGCCGACTTCTTTGGCCAGGAATTCGGCTTCGTCGAAGGCCAGGTGCTTCCAACTGTCGAGCTCGGCCGGGGATGGTTCCTCGACATCGTCGTAGATGCCGGGGACCTGGATGCGCCCATCGGCGTCCTTGGCCTTGCCCAGCATTTCGATCAACCCGAAGACCGCATTCGGCGCCGTCCCGCCGTAGAGGCCGGAGTGCAGGTCGCGCGCGGGACCCCAAGCCTCCACTTCCATGTAGACCAAGCCGCGCAGACCCACCGTGAGGGTGGGGACGCCCTCGGCGTACAACGCCGTATCGGAAACCAAGGCCACGTCCGCGCGCAGCTTCTGAGGCTCTTCAGCGACGTATTTAGCGATGGATGCGCCGCCGATTTCCTCTTCGCCCTCCACCAAGAATTTAAGATTGAGGGGCAGCGTGCCCGTAGCCCTGCGCAGCGCTTCGAGGGCTTTGACGTGCATGTACATCTGGCCCTTGTCGTCGGCCGTGCCGCGGCCGTAGAGATTGCCGTCGCGTTCGGTGGGCTCGAACGGCGGCGTGGTCCACAGCTCCAGCGGATCGGCCGGCTGCACGTCGTAGTGGCCGTAGCATAATACCGTGGGCTTACCAGGGGCGTGCAGCCAATCGGCATACACCAGCGGGTGGTTGGAGGTGGGAACGATCTCGACGTGTTCCATTCCCACACGGGCGAGGCTCTCAGCCACGAAGGAGGCAGCGCCCTGTATATCAGGGCGATGTTCAGGCAGCGTGCTGATGCTGGGGATGCGCAGGAACTCCTTCAGTTCCCCCAGCAGGCGATTCCGGTTTTCGTTTACGAATGCATCGGTGGCAGCGGACATGGTCTCTCCCGTTCGGAGAAACCATTATACGGCGGCCAAACCCACCCTACTCTCGGAGGGGCGCGAACAGGCATTGCCCAGGATGCGGCGCACTTCCGGTTCGTAGAACGGTTGGGCCAACAGATCGTAGGCGCCCAGATTCAAGGCCTCGGCCCAGAGGCGGGCGTCCGCTTGGGGGTCGGTTACGATGACCTCTAGTTCGCGGGGGTATTCACGTGCCAGATGCAGAACATCCAGCCATCTTCCGTCGGGTAAAGCGGCCTCCGTCAGAATGACATCGTAGTCGTTCCGATTGAGCCGATCGCGCGCGTCCTCCAGCGTCCCCACGTGCTCTATGGCCAGTGGGAGAGCGTGGAGCATCCGCGAAATGCGTCGGGCATCTTCCTGATGCTCGGAAACAAATAATATTCGGGATCGCATACGCGCTCCGAAAACCTTAATCTTCCTTAATATTATCCCTGGATCGATAACTCGACAATGACAAAGTGCGAAATTCAGGGTTAAGATCGCACATAATTATGAGCCACTATCGAGTTTGATGACTGCGACGTAGGGAAGGTTACGATAGAGCTGATTGTGATCTAACCCAAACCCCACCACAAAGCGGTCGGGTATCTCGAAGCACCGGTAGTTCACCCGCACTTGCACGATGCGGCGCGAATTGCGATCGAGAAAAGTACACACGGCCAGAGAGTTGGGCGCGCGCCCCGCGAGCGTCTGCAACAGATAACGCAGGGTGAAGCCGGTATCGACGATGTCTTCCACCAGCACCACGTCTTCGCCTTCTATGCTATCGTCCAAATCCTTGGCGATACGCACCACTCCGGGGGCCCCGTGACGGTTGGAAAAACTGGAAATAGCCAGAAAATCAATCTTCACGGGAATTTCGATATGGCGCGCCAGCTCAGTCAGAAAAAATATGGAACCTTTGAGTACTCCCACCAGTTTGACGGTCTTACCGCGGTAATCGCGCGAGATCTCGGCCGCCACCTCGCGGATGCGGCGCGCGATCTGCTCTTCGGTGAAGAGCACCCGTTCGATGCCCGGAGGCGAAACCGCGCTCATGCGTCGACCGTTCGTTCGGCGAGCCCGTATTTGAAGACCAGGTTCTCGAAGTCCTTCTGATAGAAGACCTGAATGTTGACGTGCGGATACAGCTCGCGCAGCAGCCGCACCTTACGGTTCTTACGAGTCACCAGGGATTGCTTCATAGTGGTCAGCTCGAGATAGAGATCGAACTCCGGCAGATAGAAATCGGGAGTGAAGAATTCGAGCGGGTGGCCTTCGCGATCGTACTGGATGGGGAAGCTGCGCGGCTCGTACTCCCAGGCGATGCGGTAGAAATCCAGCAGGTTGGCGAACATCTCTTCGCTGGGGTTGGCGAACATCTTGTTGCGCAGCGTGATCTTGGCCGGCGGCACCATCCCGTAGCGCGCCAGCTTGAGCCGCATCTGGAACTGGAGCTGCGCTTCGGCGGCGCGCGAAAGAAAACCCAGCTCGCGCAATCCCGCCGAGCTCACGGCGGTTTCGACGATCTCGGCGATCTGCTCGGCACCCAGGGATTCGCTGTTCACCACCAGGTCGAACAGGTCGGCGGTGGCTCGCGTGCGGCCAAAGCGCGCTTTGCGCTCGGCGCGTTCGGCGGCTTCGAGTTCCAGCAGCATGGCGCGCGCGGCCGGCCGCTCCACGCGCCGGTCCAGCATGAGATTGCCGATGCGCACGTTTTCGGGTGCCACCACGTGCACACGCAGCATGCCCGGAAAATAGCGCGCCTGCAATTCGCCTCCCACGGCGCAATAGACCAGGTGATTCTCGGTGGCCAGGCGGGCCAGGATGCACGTCACCACGCCGGGGTACGCCTTATCGGGCAGGGGGACGCCGGAACCGAACTCCTGTTCGCAAAGCTGCTGAACGCGGGATTGCGTGACAAGCTCGAAACTCAGACGCCGGGCGACGATGCGCGCCACTTCTTCGTACCGGCACCCGGGATGGCCCGAAACGGCGATTAACGCCATGTCACATGTTTATGATATCGCGCGGCATGACGTGGCATCGATACCGCCCGGATGGGCGCGCGGCACCAGATCCTGAAAAACGGAGCCCGCGCTTTCGCGGATCTCGCCGCACTCGACCGGGATCGGCGCGCTAGACATCGACTCACCAGCTCGACAGCCAATGGCCTCGCCGAATTCTTCTGCGCCGCTTTCCCTTTATGACTCGTTATGCACCTCCAGCCCGGAAGTCGAGAGGTTCGGTTGCCACAAAGTTTCCGGAACTCCGGCGGCGTGGCTGGCCCAACGGCTCCATACGAAAAGGGCGTCGCCCAGGCGGTTCAGGTAGCGCACCGCCTCGGGCGGCAAGGCTTCGACGCGAGCCAGCGCGACCACGTCGCGTTCGGCGCGCCGGCACACGGTACGGCAGACGTGCAGGGCGGCGTTGACGCGGCTGCCGCCCGGCAGAACGAACGAGCGCAGGGGAGGCAAATCGCGGTTCAGGGCGTCCATTTCCGTCTCCAGGCGCACAACCTCGGCTTCGGTGACGCGCGCCTGCTTGGGATGCACGTCTTCCGGGATGGTCGCCAGGATCGAACCCAGGTTGAACAATTCGTGCTGCACGCGCAGCAAAACGGCGGCCAGCGGCGCCAGGCGCGGTCCGTCGGATGGCGCCTCTTCGATGGCCGCGCGCGCCACGCCGAGGAAAGCGTTTAGCTCATCCACGGCGCCATAAGCCGCGATGCGCGGGCCATCCTTGGGGACACGCTGGCCGCCCGCCAGGCTGGTCTCGCCCTGGTCGCCGCGCCGCGTATAGACGCGGTTGATGGCCAGGCGCGGCTGGTCGAACGGCTTCTCGCTCATAACCTTTCAAACCCCCACTTCAAGCCTGCCACGATTGAGCTGCAGCGAGGGGAAGCCGAAGACTTCTTCATCGTGCCCGTTGAGGGCGTTTCTGAGGTTGCCGTAGACCGTCAGACCGTGCACCAGCCTGGTTGCCGGAATAAGGCCAGCTCGAAGCCTTTGGGCGGCCGTATGCCCGATTTCCCGTACACCAACGGTGATATCGACTACAATCCGAGTATATATCGTTCGAGGAGCGTCATGCGGCAACCAGCGAGTTGTTTCGCGCGAGCGTTGATCGGCATGGCCTTGGCGGGTTTGCTCATTCCCGCTTACGGCGCGGAGGCGAAGCCCGACCGGAAAAAATCTCAAGGGGACTGCCAGCGCGCTCTGCGCGCCGAAGAGGCGGGACGGCGCGATGAGGCCCTGTCTGCGTATACCGAGGCGGTCGAGGCCGACCCCGCGAACAGCGCCGCCTGGCGCGGGCGCGCCAAGCTCTACCTGGCCGCCGGCATGCGCGACAAGGCCGGCGCCGATCTGGACCAGGCCATCAAGGTGCAGCCAGGCGACGCCCAAGCCTACGCCGCGCGGGGCGATTTTTTCGCCGCCGGCAGCCAGCCGCAGCGCGCCATACAGGACTACGACACCGCCATTAGCCTGAAGCTCGAACGCTCCGAGATCTACACCGGGCGCGGCAATGCCTATCTCTCCATGGCGCAGTACGCCAAAGCCGCCGACGATTTCTCGCAGGCCGTCAAACTGCGGCTCGACAGTCCCGAACCGTATCGCGGCCGCGGGCTGGCGCGCACCGCGCTGGCGCAATACAACGCCGCGCTGGACGATTTCGACCTGTGCCTGGCACGCAAGCCGGATTACGAAGAGGTGTTCGTCGATCGCGCCCTGGCGTACGTCGGAGCGCGCGATTTCCGGCACGCCGTAGACGACCTGGATGCCGCCCTGAAGCTGAAGCCCGACGATCTGCGGGCGTGGCGCGTGCGCGGTGCGGTGCGCGAACGGCTGAGGCAGGACGAAGGCGCCCTGGCCGATTACGGCGAGGCGCTGCGGCGCGATCCCCAGGACCCGCGGCTGTACCTGGCACGCAGCGCGGTCTTCGTCCGTTTGCAGCGCTATGCCGAGGCCCTTCAGGATCGCGAGCAGGCCGTCCAGCTCGATCCCAAGAATCCCGAAGCGTATGTGGCGCGGGGCGGCTCTTACCATCTGCTGGGCCAGCACGACAAGGGCATTCAGGACCGCACCATCGCAATCGCGCTCGATCCCAATTCCGCCTATCTCTGGACGGCGCGCGGGGACGCCTATTTCCTGCTGGGACGCTTCGACGAAGCGCTTTCGGATTTGAAGCGCGCGCACGAGCTGGACCCCACCGATAAAGAGACGGAGCGCCTGGTGGCCGAGGCGCAAGCCAAGGTGGATGCCGCGGTCGAGCGATCGATGGAGAAGGAGAAGGCGCCCGAGACCGGCACGCTGAGCCTGCCCGCTGCCGGCGAGACGGCAACCGCTGTTCAAGGCGGCGGGGAGGAATCGCAGCCGGCGTTGCCGGCCGAACCCGCTCCGGCTCCCGCCACGAGTGAGACTGCGGCGCCGGTGGCCGTCCCGGCTAAACCTGCACAGCCGCCCGTTCAAATAGCGGCACCGGCCCCTGCGCCGGCGCCCACCCCAGCACCCGCCGCCGCACCCGCGCGCGTACCTTCACACGACGCCGCGCCCGCTCACCTGAAGGCCAGCGCCGCCGAACGCAACGCCATGGGGCGGAAGATGATCCAGGACGGGCGCTTCCAGGAGGCGATCGACGCGCTCACCGACTGTGTAAAGCTCGATCCGTTCTTCGCGGCGGCGTATAATGCGCGCGGCTATGCCAAGCTGAGGCTCAAGCGGTATTCCGATGCCATCGCGGATTTCGATCAGGCCATTCGGATCAATCCGGTGTACGCCAACGCCTATATCAACCGCGCGGTAGCCCGCCGTGCCTCCGGAGACAAGGCCGGCGCCGAATCCGACATGACGGCCGCGCAGAAACTGGCGGGGGCTCAGCGGTAGGACGGGGATCCTATCCCGCGCAGACCTTCACCTTCTCCGCGAGCTCGGTGGAGGTATAGGGCTTCTGGATGAAGCCCGAAACCCGCTGGCCATGAAACAGTGTCATCGTCTCGGCCTCGCTGTAACCGCTCGACACCACCACCTTGACCTCGGGCCGAATCTTCCTGAGTTCCACAAGCGCCTCCTCACCGCCCATGTGAGGCATGCTCAAATCGAGGACTACCAGCGCGATCTCGCCGGCGTGTCTCCCGAACATATCGATGGCCGCCAGCCCGCTGTCCGCGAGCAGAACCGTGTAGCCCTGACGTTCGAGGGCCTTTTTCGCGATCTCCCGCACGACGTGTTCATCGTCCACCACGAGGACCACTCCGGCGCCCTGGAGCGTATCTTTGCGGGCTGGAACCGGCGACTCCTTGACCGCTTGCTCGACAGCCGGGAACAGCGCGGTGAAACAGCTCCCTTTGCCCGGGGCGCTACCGACTGTGATCGCGCCCTTGTGTCCACGCATGATACCGGACACCGCCGCAAGCCCCAGCCCTCGCCCGGTGAACTTCGTCGTGAAGAACGGATCGAAGATCTTGGCTTTGGTTGCCTCGTCCATGCCAGAGCCGGTATCGCGCACTTCCAGGCAAACGTATTTACCCGGCCGCAATGCCGCCGCCTCCGAGCGAAGCCGAAGATAAGCTTCGTCCACGTCATCGACGTAGGTCCGGACCGAGATCAGGCCGTCCCGACTGCCAATCGCTTCCCCCGCGTTCAGGACGAGGTTCATGAACACCTGCTGCACCTGGCCGCGGTCGGCTTCGACAGCCGGCAGATCCGGATCCAGATCGAGGCGCAGTTCGATCTTCTTGGGAATGGACGGCCGGACCAGACCGCACATTTCGGGTACGAGAGCCGAGAGATCGAGCGGCTCCACCAGGAATTTCCCCTTGCCGGAGTAAGCCAGCATCTGCCTGGTCAAGTGAGCGGCCTGTTGGCCGGACTTGACGACTCCCTCCAGCAGTTCGACGGCGAGGTTATCGGGCGGGAGCATCTCCTGGGCCAGGCTGGCGTTACCAATTACGCCGACCAGCAGGTTGTTGAAGTCGTGAGCTACGCCTCCCGCCAGCAATCCGAGGCTCTCCAGTTTCTGAGCTTGCCGGAGACGCTCCTCGGACCTCTTGCGCTCGGTGATGTCGGTGACCAGCGCCATAGCCAATCGCGATCCACCTTGCTCGGTGCAACTGAGACTGACCTCCAACGGAAACTCGTGGCCGTTCTTCGAACGGCCGTAAAGGTCGATCCCCAGTCCCATCACTCTTGTACGGGGATGCGCGAAATAGTGACGCAGATGCTCGCCATGCGCCTTCCGGTAGCGCTCCGGCAGCATGAAATCCAAAGATTGGCCGAGCAGTTCGTCGCGAGTGTATCCGAACATCTCTTCCGTCTTGGCGTTCACCAGAACGATACGCCCGCTCTCGTCCACAGCCACAACGCCCTGCGATGCCGATTCAAGCAACGCGCGCAACCTGTTTTCGCTCGCGGCCAGTGCCTCCTCGGCTTGTCTGCGCTCCGTGATGTCATTGAATAGGATCGCGACCTGTCGGCTGCGGTCCCCCCCGACACGGTAGGCACTCACGTCGTACCAGCGATTCAACGCTCTGGCTTCGTTCACAAAACGCGCGGGCTGGCCCGTCTGGGCGACTCGCCCATAGATTTCAAACCAATGAGCCTCATGCTCGGGAGCCAATTCGCGCATGAGCCGGCCCCGCGCATTCTTTAAACCCGTTCGCGCCTCAAACGCCGGATTGATCTCCAGGAAACGATAGTCGACCGGCCGGCCCTCAGCGTCGAAGATCACTTCGATGATGCAGAACCCCTCGATCATCGTGCTGAACAGCGTTCGGTAGCTCTCTTCCGACTGGCGCAGCGTCTCTTCCGCCCTCTTGCGCTCGGTAATGTCCTCGAACACGGTATACACCTGGGAAGGCGAGGCGGCGGCTGGACGAAATAACGGTACCGCGGCGACGCTGATCCACCGGTGAGCGCCTTCCCGCGGGTTAAACATGCCCATGACCACGCCTTGCAGAGGCCGCCCGGTGCGCAGCGCAATCATCGCCGGATGTTCCAGGCCGGGAAATGGCGAACCATCCTCGCGGATGGTGTCGCGCTCCACGCGAACCGAACTGCTCCCGAGGAACTCCTCACGGGTCCAGCCGAGGATGCGCTCGGCCGCGGGATTCATGGCGACGATCTTGCCATCGGCATCCTGGTGGACCACGCCTTGCAACATCGTATCCGCCAGAACCCGGTGGCGCTCCTCGCTCTCGCGTAGCGCCTCTTCGGTCCTCTTGCGCTCGGTGATGTCGCGGTTGATCTCGAGGACGCCGTCGATTCCGCCTTCCTTATCGCGCAAAAGGACCTGGCGGCTCTCGACATTGACTGCTCTGCCGTCTTTGCACGTGTGGAGCAACTCGCCACGCCACTGCCCCTGCTGCAAAAGCACCGCGTCTACCAACGCGATCGGCGGCGACGTACGCAGAAAATCGCAGACGATCTTGTCCCGGACCTCTGCTTCATCCCATCCGTAGAGGTCGCAGGCCCCGCGATTCCAGGATTGAATGCGCCGTTGAGCGTCGGTGATGAGGATCGCGTCGAAACTGAATCGGAGCATACGGTCGCGCCGGACGAGATCAGCCTCTCGGCGCTTCTTCTCGCTCACGTCGCGAAAGATCAGCACCGCGCCCAAAACGTTGCCGGAAGCATCGACGATTGGGGCGCCGCTGTCGTCCAGCGGGATACGCTTGCCATCTCTGCAAATGAGAATGGTATGGTTGGCAAGCCCGACGATCGTCCTATCGCGGATCGCCCGCAGGGCCGGGTTCTCCACCTTATTCCCGGTTTCTTCGTTCAGGATCGTGAAGACGGTTTCTAACGGTTGGCCTTGCGCTATTTGCGGCGACCAACCGGTGAGTTGGGCCGCGACTGGATTGATCAGCGTCACCCGGCCATTGCCGTCCGTGGCGATGACGCCGTCCCCGATACTCGACAGTACGACCTGGAGCCATTCCCGCTGCGTTTTCTCGGCAGCTTGCGCGAGAGCTCGGGCGGTTATGCCTCGATCGATCGCATGCGATCCAGCCAGAAGCACGATGAGAAGAAAGGCCGCGCCGCAAGTCATCATCAAGATCAGGAGGCGGGCCCTGTCTACCGTCTCTTGGTTCCTCCGATCCAACAGGGACAACTCGTCGGCCCGCATGGCCTGGATCACAACGCGGATCCGATCCATGAGCTGCTTACCACGGCCGGTCGAGACGATTTTCACGGCCTGGTCGGCGCCTTGAGTCCGCCGCACGGCAATCGTTTCCTTTAGTTCGGCCAGCTTTGCGTCAATGAGCGACCGCAGGTTCTCAAACCGCGACTGTTGCCGAGGATTGTCGGATGTTAGATTGCGGAGTTCCTGAAACTCGCCGGGCATCGCCTGGAGGGCTGTGTTGTAGGGCTCCAGGTAGCGATCGTCCCCGGTCAGGAGATAGCCCCTTTGCCCTGTCTCGGCATCCTTCATTTCCGAGAGCAAGGACTCGACCTTCTCCAGAACCTGATGCGTATGAATGGACCATTGGTTGCTCGCGGCGAAACTCGTCCACATTGAAAAAAAGAGCGTGGCCTCAGCTACCAGAATCAGGACCGCGAGACCGGCCCACAGTATATGGGGTCTTTCTTTGAGACTCTTCATGGAGAGATGTGCCATCGACAAAGCCGGAAACGCGAACGTTCTGAGCCTCTCCAGCGTTCAGGTTGAGTCGATGGACAACTAGCGGTCCATCACCCGGGGAATTGCTGAATACAGATGGTATACCACATTCGCCTCTGCCCGCCCCGCCGGCTCCTGGCCCAAATGCCATCCCCCCTGGCCATGCGCCGGCGCTCGGAGTCGAGGTGCCGATTTTCCGCTGAAACCGGCCCATGAGGCGCGACCGGCTCTGCCTTCCTCTGGTAAGATTTCGTCATGTCCAACCCGAGCGTATACGCACCCGGTCCGGAGTTCGTCGCAGGCGCCCGCGTGAAGGGAATGGGGGGCTACCGCGAGCTCTACCGGAGGGCCGCGGAAAGGCCCGAAGAGTTCTGGGGCGAGCTGGCCGAGCGCGAGCTGGCCTGGTTTCAGAAATGGTCGCACGTGTTCGAATGGCATCCGCCCTTCGCCAAATGGTTCGAGGGCGGAAAAATCAACGCCGCGTATAATTGCCTGGATCGCCATCTGGCCACGCCCCGCAAGAACAAAGTCGCAATCCTGTGGGAGGGCGAGCCGGGCGACCAGCGCCAGATCTCCTACCAGGAATTGCATCGCCTGGTGTGCCGCTTCTCGAACGTGCTGAAGGGCCGCGGCCTCAAGGCCGGCGACCGCGCCATCGTCTACATGGGCATGGTTCCGGAGCTGCCGGTGGCCCTGCTGGCCTGCGCGCGGCTGGGCATCATCCACTCGGTGGTGTTCGGCGGCTTCTCGGCCGAGGCGCTCAAGACGCGCATCCAGGATCTCGAAGCCCAGGTCGTGATTACGTGCGATGGCAGTTGGCGGCGCGGTAAGGAGGTCCGGCTCAAGGACGCCGTGGATGAGGCGCTCGAGGTATGCCCCAGCGTGCGCGACACGATCGTTTACCGCCGCACCGGCGGCGCGGTCCAAATGCGCGAGGGCCGCGACCACTGGTGGCACGAGCTGGATGAAGCGGCCGGCGAAGAGTGTCCGGCAGAGCCGCTCGATTCCGAGCATCCGCTCTTCGTGCTGTATACCTCCGGCACCACCGGCAAACCCAAGGGCATCGTGCATACCACCGCCGGCTACCTGCTGCATACGCACATGACCATGCAGTGGGTCTTCGACCTGCGCGAGGAAGATACCTACTGGTGCACGGCGGATATAGGCTGGGTCACCGGCCACAGCTATATCGTCTACGGGCCGCTCTCGGCGGGCGCGACCACCGTGATGTACGAGGGCGCACCGGATTTCCCGCAGCCCGACCGCTTCTGGCGGATCGTCGAGAAGTACCGCGTCAACATCCTGTACACCTCGCCCACGGCCATACGCAGCTTCGTCAAGCAGGGCGACCGGTGGCCCGAGGCGCACGATTTGTCCAGCCTGCGGCTGCTCGGCTCGGTGGGCGAACCCATCAATCCGGCGGCCTGGGAATGGTATTACAAGATCATCGGCAGGGAGCGCTGCCCCATCGTGGACACCTGGTGGCAGACCGAGACGGGCGGCATCATGATCGCGCCCATGCCGGGAGCGGTGCCCCTGAAGCCGGGTTCGGCGACGCTGCCCATGCCGGGCGTGATGGCCGATATCGTCGATCTAATGGGCAAGCCCGTGCCGGCCAACCAGGAGGGATTTCTGATCGTACGGCGGCCCTGGCCGGGCATGGCGCGCACGCTGTGGCGCGAGCCGGAGCGCTACCGCAAGCAATACTGGGAGCGCATCGACGGCGTCTATCTGGCGGGCGATGCGGCACGGCGTGACGAGGACGGCTACTACTGGATCCTCGGGCGCGTGGACGACGTGATGAACGTCAGCGGCCACCGGCTGAGCACCATGGAGCTGGAATCGGTGCTGGTGCGCCATCCGGCGGTGGCGGAAGCGGCCGTGGTGGGCAAGCCGCACGAGATTACCGGGCAGGCGGTGGCCTGCTTCGTCACGCTTAAGAAGGGCAACTGGAATCACGCCCAGTTGGCCGAAGAGCTGCGGCAGTGGGTCGCCCGGGAGATCGGCGGTTTCGCCAAGCCGGAGCAGATCCGCTTCACCGACGCGCTCCCCAAAACGCGCAGCGGCAAAATCATGCGCCGTCTGCTGCGCGAAATTGTGACTTCCAACGCGGTGACCGGAGATGTGACCACGCTCGAAGATCTCTCCGTGGTGACCGAGCTCGCTTCGCAGCACGATGAAGATTGAGCGCCGTTAATAACCTTGTGGCGGAGCGCGTGCGTCTCTCGATGCGGAGGGAGGAAAAGCGTGTTCCGAAGAGTGTTACTGACTTGCGTTTTTCTGGGCGTGCTGGCGGGGAGCGCCGCGGCCGCCGACATTTATGTGCGCATCGGGCCGCCCCGGCCGGTGGTCGAGGCGCCGCCACCACGGCCCGGCGTGGGTTTCGTGTGGACGCGCGGATATCATCGATGGGATGGAGGGCGTTATGTGTGGGTGCCGGGAGCCTGGGTCAGGCCACCGCGTCCGCATGCCCGCTGGGTGCGCGCGCAATGGGTTCATCGGAGCCGTGGCTGGGTCCTGGTAGAAGGGCACTGGCGCTGAGGCTTCCGGCCGATTCGCGCGAGCGCCACCGCCACCCGCGCCGACCCAGCAATCCCACGCCGACCAGCCCGATTCCCACCAGCACCGCGATGGGCGGCTCGGGAGTCTCCACGGGAGGGTTCTCGGGCCACACACCACTGTAGCCCGCGGGAGGCCGGCTGGGAGGCGGCGAGGGCTGACCCGAAATCACCGGCGCCGAGTCTATCCAAACGATCCAAACGGCACGCGCGGCAATCGCCAACAACACAGCCATCAACGCCAGCATGAGAAGCTTCGTCACTTGAGAACCTCGCTCCAGAACAGTAGTGCGGAAAGGCGCACTATGTTCTAGCAAGATTCCCGGAGATTCTATTGCTCGCTGCGGCGCTGTCTCTCGTAAGCCGTCTTCAGATACTTGCCGGCTTCTTCCTGTGCGCCTTGCGTATCGTCCTTAGTCCTGATCGCGAGGTTATATTCGTTCACCGCGCGGTCGCGCTGGCCCGTGATATCGAAGATTTTCCCTAGGTTAATGTGGGACCAGACTTCCGTCCACTTAGGTTCCAGATCGCCGTTGAGAGCTTCACGGAACTCGTTGGCGGCCGGCTGATAATTGTTCTGCAGGAAATATATCTCCGCGATCCGATAGTGAGCCAGGGAACTGCCGCGGTTAGTCTCCAGAGCTTTCTGATATTCCTTTAGCGCGTCGGGGAATTCGGTCAGCTCGGCATACTGCTCGCCGCGCCGGATGGCCACAGCCACGCGCACGTTGGCGCTGTAGCGCAGCACGTGGTTGCTGGGGTCGATGACCACGTTCTTGGGCTTGCCGAAAGTGTCCACTGAGAACTCGGAAGAGGTGCCCACCACCTCCACGCGCTTCTCCTCGGGATTGCCTTCGGTCTCGATTCTCAGATCCACCGGCATGCGAAACGTATCGAGGTCCTGCGAAATTTTGCCCATCACGCGAAAGCCCTTCTGCGTGCGGAAGATGGTGTATTCCAATTTGAATTCCGGTGCGCCGCTCGATTCGATCCACTGAATAAAGAAGTATCCCAGGTCCATGCCGGAGACGTCCTCGGCGATTTTGCGAAAATCGTCCGTATCGGCCGATTTCCAGGCCTTCTGCTGCGCCCAGGCCTTGAGGATCTGGAGGAACTTGTCGTCGCCCACGATGTAGCGGAGCATACCGAAGACGGTCGCGCCCTTGCTTCCGGTGAGCGCCCACAGCTCCGGCGAATAATCTTCCAGGCGCGCCGATTGGATGATCGGCACGTTGTCCACGGTCAGCGATTCCACCATCACGTCGCGGAACTGCGATTCCGCGGCAGCGGCGCTGACGGCGTGCTCGCTCCACAGCAGCTCGGAATAAGCCGCCAGACCGTTGGTCAGCCAGAGATGGTTGCGGGTGGTAGGCGAAACCAGTTCCTCCCACCACTGGCGCGAAATCTCGTTGGCCACGGTCTTACCGCTCACCGGCCGCGTGATGGCGTGCGGCGCCAGGAAAATCAGGCCGGGCGCGGCGTAGCCGTTGGGCGCGCCGGCTTCGGTCTCGACCACCGCCAGATTAGCGGAGGGAGGTAATCCGAAGGTCGCCGTGAAGTAAGACATCTGCTTGCCGACTTCCTGCCCGTAAGCCTGCGCGTGCTCGGCCTCCGCGCCGCGGAAATACAGCGATGTCGTAACCCCCTCCTCCTGCACCTTAACCGCGTCGCCCTTCACCACCGCGATACTGCCCGGAAACGACTGCCGGTCGAAGCGGAATTCGTAGACGGTCTTGTCGCCGGCCGTCTGATGCGAATCGAGCCCGCTGCCCAGCACGGTGAAACCACTGGGCACCGTGACCTTGATATCGGAGGCGAAGCGGTCCGTGGTATAGCCGTTCACGGGGAACCAGCGCGCGGGGTAGGTGAGATAAGCAAAATCCTGATGGATCGCCCCGAACTTGATGCCGTAAATCGGCGAATCCTCCTGGCCCGTCAGGTGGCCGTCGTAGTTGAACGTCACGGTGACGGGCTGCCCCTTGGGCAGGGGCCGATCGAAGCTCAGCCGCACGGTGAAATCCTGCTGGTTGCGCGAGGCGGGGATCTGCTTGCCGCTGGCATCCACGACGCGCGAGACGTTCAGCGCGTTGTTCAGCTCGAAGGCCGCCGAGGAGATATTCTCGTCGATGGGAACGAACCGCACCGTCGCCTTGGCGGCCAGCGACTGCGTGTTGGGCGAGATCTCGGCTTCGATAGTGTACTGCTCGACGTGGATGCGCGCCGGGCGGCGCTCCTGGGCGGGCGCGGCGGCCGTCGCGGCGAGCCACAAACAGCCGGCCGCAAGGGAGGCCGAAGCGAGGCGGAAATTACGAAACATGAGCGACTTGTCCTTCCAAGATTTCTTGCACGATGGCCGCGGCGCGCCGCGGCGCGGCGGCCGAGCCGGAGAGCTTGTCCCGCACTTCGGCCAGCCCGGCCAGCATTTTCGCGCGGGCCGGAGCGTCCCTGAGCAGGCGCAGCGCTTCGCGGGCCAGGTTTTCGGCCGTCATGCGGCTCTGCATTAATTCGGGGATCACCGCCCGGCCGGCGATCAGATTCACCATGGAATAAAATGGCACACGCACCAGAAACTTGCCCGCCCACCAGCTCGGCGCCGTCACTTTGTAGAACGTCACCATGGGCGTACCCAGCAGGGCGCCCTCGATGGTGACAGTTCCGCTGGCCGCCAGAGCCACGTCGGCGTGCGCCAGAGCATCCCAGCTTTCTCCTTCGATTACCCGTATGGGCGAGCCCGCGGTGCGCTCGCGGAAAAAGGCGGCCCCGGTGGTGACCGAGGCCGGCAGTATGAATTGCACCGCTAGCTCCCGATGCAGCCGTTCGACGGCACCCAACAACGCGGGCAGATGTCGCGCCGCTTCGCCGCGGCGGCTTCCCGGTAGCACTGATATCAATGGACGGCCCATCTCCAGCCCGTGTTTCCGGAAAAACTCCTCCCGGCCCAGCGACGGGGCCACCAGCCCGGCCAGCGGGTGACCGATGTAGGTGGCCGTAACCCCTTCGCCGCGAAAGAAATCCTGCTCAAAGGGAAAGATGCACAGGGTATGGCGGAGGGTGCGCCGCATCGCCCCGAGCCGTCCTCTTCTCCACGCCCACACCTGTGGCGCCACCAGATAAACCACCGGAACGCCCCACTGGTGCAGGCGGCGCGCCACGCGCAGGTGGAAATCGGGCGAGTCCGTGAGAATGGCCACATCCGGGCGGACTTCCCGCGCCGCCGCCAGCAGCTTGCGGTACTCGCCGTGGATGCGCGGAATGTGCGAAACCACCTCGAGCAGGCCCACCACAGCCAGGCTGGCGGCATCCACCACCGTGCGGACGCCCGCCGCGCGCAGCTTCGGCCCGGTACAGCCGAAGAATTCCGCGTCGGGCCAGGCGCGCCGCAGCTCCGCCGCCACCAGCGATGCATAGAGATCGCCCGAGGCCTCTCCAGCCGATATCAGGATCTTGCGCGCCACCCAACTACGAGTTTAGCGTGGCGCCTTGATACAATCGAACCACGCGATGCCCACCGGAGCCGAACCTTCCAGAATGAGCGTGGAAGAACTGGCCGCGCAATTCCGCGGTCAGTTGATCCCGCTCACCAGCAAGTTTTCGTACTTCTCCACTACCCCCATGGCGGAAGACGATCTGCGCCAGTACCTCAACGATCCGATTGCCGCCTTGTCCCCAGCGGTCGTCCAGGTGCTGCCTAAAACCGGCGTGATCCTGGCTCCCTACCTGGAAAAGGGCAACGGCAAGGAAGGCGACTCGATGACTTTCGAGCGCCCCCCGGAGCCGCGCCAGATCTCCTACTCCCGCCGCGAACTGACCGACCTCAGCATTCTGGTGCTGGGCATAAAAGATATCGACGTGGCCGATTATCATTACCAGTTCTACAACGTGGTGGCGGCGATGGTGGCGGAGCGCTGGAACCAGGACATCCAGGAGCGCTTTTACCGCGCCCTGCGGGAGGAGCTGAGCGCCGAGATCCACGGGGAAGTGGACGAAAAGAGCTGGCATCTCAAGCAGGCGCTTTTGCGGCGCCAGACCAACGTGCGCCGCGAAACCAAGCTCTTCCGCGAGTATGCCCGGCAGTCTTTTGAGGATACGCTGACGCTATACCTGCATGGCACCTGCTGCGATATCGATGTGGAAACCGGACCGCGCCAGATGCCCAGCCGGTACCTGCGGCGGCGTCTCGAGATCCTGCTGGCGCTCTTCCCGCCGCCCGAGGGATACGCGGTCCTGCCCGAGCAGTTGAAAAGCCGATAAGCCGGCGACCGCCTAGGGCCGCGCGTGATAGCGGTAAAGGCGATAGACCGGCCAGCAACACAGCCAGACGATCATGAAGGAACTCGTAACCAGCGGGTTGATGGCCGCCTCGGCAGCCGTTCGCACTCTGTTGAAAGACACTACGACGCTCCCAATTCGGACTCTACGCCCGCTTTGTGAATTTGACGTGAAAAAGACTTGACGGTCCGGTTAACCCGCCCGCGCGGGTACCGGGGACGTGCGCTGGCGCACGGCGACGGGCCTCATTGAGCTATCATGCGGGTTTACCTACAGCCGTGAATTCCCATACCTTCTCCTCCGAAGCGGGCGCGTCGCGACGTTTCCTGCCCGTGCTGCTGGCTTTGTTCGCCGCCAGCGGCTGTTCCGCGCTCATCTACGAGATCGTCTGGTACCAGTTGCTGCAACTGGTGATCGGCTCGACGGCGATTTCACTCGGCGTTCTGCTGGCCACCTTCATGGGCGGGCTGTGCCTGGGGAGCCTGGCGCTGGGGCGCGTGGCGCGACTGCGCAAGCGCCACCCCCTGCGCGTCTATGCCCTGGTGGAGATGGGCATCGGCGTGTGCGGAATTCTGGCGCTATTCGGGATGCCGCTGGTGGACACGGTCTACTCCGCTGCGGTGGGACACGGACTTCCGGCCATGCTACTGCGCGCGCTGGTGTGCGCGGTGTGCCTGCTGCCCCCCACCATGCTGATGGGCGCCTCGCTGCCGGCCGCCGCGCGCTGGATCGAGACCACCCCGCGAGGCGTCTCGTGGATGGGCCTGCTCTACGGCGGCAACACCTGCGGTGCGGTCTTCGGCTGCCTGCTGGCGGGCTTCTACCTGCTGCGGGTTTTCAACATGGCTACCGCGACCTTCGTGGCCGCCGCCATCAACTTCCTGGTGGCGCTGGCCAGCCTGGCGATAGCCCGCCGCACGAGCGCCCGCGTGGACGATCCGGCGCCGGACGATCTCGCAAGCGGCGCGCCGCAAGCCGTGAAGAGCGCGGGCGCACGGCCCGTCTATCTCGTCATCGGGCTTTCGGGCGCCTGTGCGCTGGGCGCGGAGGTGGTCTGGACGCGGCTGTTGGGGCTGCTGCTGGGCGCCACGGTCTATACGTTCTCGATTATCCTGGCCGTCTTCCTGGTGGGACTGGGGGTCGGCAGCGGCTGCGCGGCGCTGCTCCTCGGCGGCGTGGACCGCGGCCCCGAGTGGTCGCGGCGGGCCATGGGCTGGTGCCAGATGCTGCTGGCCGCGGCCATTGCGTGGACCGCCTTCACGCTGGCCAGCTCACTCCCCTACTGGCCCATCAATCCGCTGCTCTCGTCGAGCCCCTGGTTCACCTTTCAGATCGACCTGGCGCGCGCCCTATGGACCCTCCTGCCCGCCGCGCTGCTGTGGGGCGCCAGTTTTCCACTGGCTTTGGGAGCGGCGGTAGCACCGGGCGCCGATCCGGGAAAGACGGTGGGCGCGGTTTATGCCGCCAACACCGCCGGGGCCATCGCCGGCGCGCTGGGATTCAGCATGGTGCTGGTGCCCTGGATCGGCTCGCACGGCTCCGAGCGCGTGCTGATCGCCATCTCCGCGCTGGCAGCGGCGGTGGCGCTGGGGCCGCTCGTGTGGCGTCGACGGGCCATCGCGGGCGGGGTGGGGCTGATCGCCTCGCTGGTGATCGCGGCGTGGCTCGCGGCCCACATTACGGGCGTGCCCTCCATGCTGATCGCCTACGGCCGCCGCATGTTCAACTCCGCCTCCCACACCACGATCCTCTA